>CAZPFD010000001.1:0-18760 GCA_964585725.1 uncultured Ectothiorhodospiraceae bacterium
GCAAATCTGGGACCCTCTCCCACTTCCGCAGTAGGTCGTTCAATGCCCTACACGCTCCTAGGCATGACGAAGGGCTGAGGCCGGAGGGGCTGCTCCGACATTCGTCGGAGGGGCCCCGGGGCTGAGGGCGGAGGGTCGCCATGGCGATTGGGGGCGGGACCCCGTCGGACGCGGCAAGCGCGAACCGCCCGGAGCGGCTCGGTGCGGGGAATTACTCGTTTCTCGATCAGGCGCTCTGGAAGCAGTTCCGCGAGGCCGAGACACCCGAGGCGTTCACGCACGCGTGGCTGGCGCTGCTGTGTCGGTTCATCCGGGGCGCCCAGAGCGCCGTGGTCGTTCTCGGCGAGCCCGATCAGGGCCCCTTCGCCCCCGCCGCCTACTGGCCGGACGAGAACGCCGCCGCCGCCGAGCTCTCGGCGGCGGCGGAGCTGGCCATGAGCGAGCGGCGCGGGGTCGTCCGCAACCAGGGCGAGAGCGCCCAGACCAGCCACGTCGCCTATCCCCTGCTGGTCGAGACGCACCTCTTCGGGGTCGTCGCCGTCGAGGTGAGCGGGGACTCGGGCACGCATCTGCGCAACGTGATGCGCCAGCTTCAGTGGGGCGCCGCATGGATGGAGCTGCTCTTTCGCCGCGAGCAGAGCCGCAGCGACGAGGAGCAGCGCGAGCGCACGGCGGCGGCCTTCGATCTCGTGGCGACGGCGCTCGAGCAGGAGCGGTTCCGCGACGCCTGCAACGCCGTGGTCACCGAGCTGGCCATGCGCCTCGACTGCGACCAGGTGAGCGTCGGCTTCGTCCGGCGCCGGCGCGCGGTGGTGGCCGCCGTCTCGCATGCGGCCCAGTTCGGCCGGCGCATGAACCTCATCCGCGACATCGGCACCGCGATGGACGAAGCCATCGACCAGCGCGCGGTGGTCGTCTACCCGGCCAAGGACGACTGGGATTACCGCATCACCCGCGCCCACGCCGACCTCGCACAGGCGCACCAGGCCGGCGCCATCCTGACCATACCCCTGCTCGCGCGCGACCGGGTGCTGGGTGCGCTGACCTTCGAGCGGCCGCCGGGCGACTCCTTCGACGAGGCCACGGTGGAGCTCTGCGACGCCGTGGCGAGCGTGGTCGGGCCGATCCTCGAGGAGAAGCGCCGCAACGATCGCCTGATCCTCTTCAAGCTCGCGGAGTCGTTGTGGGTGCAGCTCAAGCGGCTCGTCGGGCCGCATTACTTCGGGCGCAAGCTGGCCACGTTGGCGCTCGCCGGCGTAGTCGCCTTCTTCGCTACGGCCACCGGCCCTTATCGCATCACCTCCCCGGCAGTTCTGGAAGGGGAGATCCAGCGCACCATCGTCGCACCCTTCGAGGGCTACCTCGCCAGCCAGCACGCGCGAGCCGGGGAGATCGTGCACGCGGGCGACGTGCTCGCGACCCTCGACGACGAGGATCTGGCGCTGGAGCGCCTGCGCTGGAGCACCAAGCGGCGCCAGCATCTGACCGAGTACGACCGTGCGCTGGCCGAAGGCGAGCGCGCCGAGGCCAAGATCATCCAGGCGCAGATCGCACAGGCCGAGGCCCAGGTCGCGCTCCTCGACGAACAGCTGGCGCGCACTCGCATCGTCGCGCCGTTCGACGGCATCGTCGTGGAGGGGGACCTCACCCAGGAGATCGGCGGCGCCGTGCAGCGCGGGGAGGAGCTGTTCAAGATCGCGCCGCTCGATGCGTACCGAGTGATTCTGCAAGTCGACGAGAGCGACATCGACGCCGTCGAGGCGGGCCAGAGCGGCACCCTGGTGGTGGCCTCGATGCCGCAGACGCCGCTGGCGTTCACCGTGGAGCGCGTCACGCCCATCTCGGAGCAGCAGGAGGGCAGGAACTACTTCCGGGCCGAGGCGCGCCTGCACGAGGTCAATGCAAGGCTGCGCCCGGGCATGGAAGGCGTGGGCAAGACGGGGGTCGACGAGCGGCTCCTCATCTTCATCTGGACCGAGAAGCTCATCGACTGGGTGCGTCTGACACTCTGGAAGTGGCTGCCCTAGGCGGGGAACCTGAGCGTGGACACCTCACTGCACAGCCCATCCTGGTACCGGGTCGCGCATCTCAAGCCGCGGCTGCGCAGTCACGCACGGATTCACCGCCACCATTTCCGCGGCCAGCTCTGGTACGTGCTCCACGACCGCACCTCGGGCCGCTTCGTGCGCTTCTCACCCTCGGCCTACCTGGTCATCAGCCTGATGAACGGCCACCGCTCCGTGCAGGAGATCTGGGACATCGCCTGCGCGCGCCTGGGCGACGACGTCCTCACCCAGGACGAGACCATCCGCCTGCTGGCGCAGCTCCATCAGAGCGACGTCCTGCACGGCGACGTCCCCCCGGATCTGGCCGAGATGTCGGAGCGGGCCGCCAAGCAGCGCCGGCGCAAGCTCGCCATGAGCTTCATGAATCCGATGGCGCTGCGCATCCCCCTCTTCGACCCGGACGAGTTCCTGACCGCCACCCTGCCCCTGGCCCGGATCTTCCTGTCCTGGTTCGGCGCGCTCGTCTTCCTCGGCGTGGTGGGGTACGCGCTGATGCTCGCGGGCGTGCACTGGCCGGAGCTCACCGAGAACATCACCGATCGCGTGCTCTCGGCCGAGAACCTGCTGGTTCTCCTCGTCGCCTACCCCTTCGTGAAAGCGCTGCACGAGCTCGGGCACGGGTACGCTGTCAAGAAGTGGGGCGGCGAGGTGCACGAGATCGGGCTCATGTTCCTGGTGTTCATGCCCGTGCCCTACGTCGACGCCTCGGCGGCGGCCGCTTTCCACGAGAAATGGCGCCGTGCGCTGGTGGGGGCGATGGGCATCGTGGTGGAGCTGTTTCTCGCCGCCCTGGCGCTGTTCGTATGGATCAACGCCGAGGAAGGCCTGGTGCGCGCCATCGCATTCAACGTGATGCTGATCGGCGGCGTATCGACGCTCTTCTTCAACGGCAACCCGCTGCTGCGCTTCGACGGCTACTACGTGCTCTCGGACCTCTTGGAGATACCGAATCTCGCAGCCAGAGCCAACCGCTATATCGGGTACCTGATGCAGCGCTACCTCTTCGGCGTGCACGATGCGCAGTCGCCCGCGACCGCGCGCGGCGAGCCCTTCTGGCTCTTCCTCTATGCCGTGGCATCCTTCTGCTACCGGATGTTCATCGTCACCGTCATCGTGCTCTTCGTCGCCACCAAGTTCTTCGTGATCGGCGTGATCCTCGCCATCTGGGCGGCGGTCCTGATGCTGGTCGTGCCCCTCTCGAAGCAGATCTGGTTCCTGCTCACGAGCCCCGTGCTGCGACGCACGCGGGGGCGCGCTTTTGCCATCTGCGCGAGCGCGGTGGCCGCCGTGGTGCTCGCACTGCTGCTCGTTCCGGTCCCCTACCGCACGGTGGCCGAGGGCGTGGTGTGGGCGCGGGGCGAGGCGGCGGTGCACGCCCGCGCCGAAGGCATCGTGGCCGAGGTGCTCGCGCCGTCGAACAGCCGCGTATCCCCGGGCGAGCCGCTCATCCAGATGCACGATCCGCTGCTCGAGGCGCGCGTGCGCGTGCTGCAGGCGAGGGTGACGGAGCTCAGGCGGCGCTACTCAGCGACGGATCTGACCGATCCGGCCGAGGCCAAGATCATCCGCGAGCAGCTGCATCACGCCGAGGCCGACCTCGCGCTGGCGCACAAGCGCCGACGCGATCTGCTCGTGCGCAGCCCCGCCGACGGACGGTTCATTCTGCCCCGCGCGGCGGATCTGCCGGGCAGCTATCTGCGCAAGGGCGAGGTCATCGGATACGTCGCGCAGCTCGAGGACCCCGTCATCCGCGTCATCGTGCCGGAGGATGCCGCGGACCTGGTGCGGCAGCAGACGCGCGGGGTGGACCTTCGCTTCGCCGATAGCATGGATGCCACTCTGCCGGCCGTGGTCGAGCGCGAGGTCCCGACCATCTCTGACACCTTGCCTAACATGGCCCTCAGCACCATGGGCGGCGGCGACGTCGCCGTGGACCCGACCGACCCGCAGCAGATGAAAGTGTTGGCAAAGCTCCTGCATCTCGAGCTGCGCTTGAGGTCGCCTCGGCCCGTCGAAGCCATGGGCGGGCGCGTGTACGTGCGCTTCGATCACGGCGAGGAGCCCCTCGCGCGACGCATCTATCGCAACGTACGGCAGCTGTTCCTGAAACAGTTCAATGTCTGACCCGAGCGCAACCGCGGCCTGGGCGCCACCGCCGCTGCTGGTCTACCCCGAGCGAGCGGAAAGACGCGAGATCTGGACGGACCGCCTGGAGGCGACGGTCACCAGCTGGCCGATGCTTTTCCTGCCCCGCCTGCGCCAGCGGCGACTCGCCCGCATCGAGCGCGCCGTGGCGGTCCACGGCGCACGCCTGGACTGGAGCGACGAGGCGGCTCTGCTCGAGGAAGCGTGGGCGCTGCGCGCCGCCCTGCGCCGCCACGGCTTCCGCGACGCTCTCGTGGCCCGCGCCTTCGCCCTCGTGCGCGAAGCCGCCGATCACAGCGTCGGTTTGCGCCACCACGGCGTACAGCTTCGCGGCGGCCTCGCCTTGCTGCAAGGCGTGGTAGCGGAGATGGAGACGGGCGAGGGCAAGACCCTGACCGCCACGCTGGCAGCCGCGACCGCAGCGCTCGCCGGGATTCCCGTGCACATCGTGACGGTCAACGATTACCTGGCCAGCCGTGACGCGGAAGCGATGGGACCCATCTACCGCACGCTCGGGCTCAGCGTCGGTACCATCGTCCACGGCATGACCCCGCCTGCACGCCGGGCCGCCTATGCCTGTGACATCACCTACGCCAGCAACAAGGAGATCGCGTTCGACTACCTGCGGGATCGGCTGGCCCTCGGACACTATCCCCAGAACCTCAGGCTCAAGCTAGAGCGACTCCAGGGCCGCGGCGAGCGCACCGAGCGCGTGGTGATGCGAGGCCTTCATTTCGCCATCGTCGACGAGGCCGACAGCGTCCTCGTGGACGAGGCGCGCACCCCGCTGATCATCTCCAAAGAGACCGACGCCTCGGACGAGCGACGATGGGCCGAGGAGGCGCTTCAGCTCGCCGGCGAGCTCGAGCCCGACACGCATTATCGAATCATTCGAGACGAACGCAGGATCGAGCTGAGCGAGCGCGGGCGCGAGCATCTCGCGGCGGTGGGCGAGAGATGGGGCGGCGTATGGCGCAGCCGCATCCGGCGCGAAGAGTCGGCGCGCCAGGCGCTCACGGCGCGGCATCTGTTCAACAGGGGCGAGCACTACCTGGTGCGCGAGGGCAAGGTACAGATCGTCGACGAATACACGGGCCGCATCATGGCCGACCGCTCCTGGAGCGAGGGGTTGCATCAGCTCATCGAGGCCAAGGAAGATTGCGAGGTGACGGGGCGCAAGGTGCCCGTAGCGCGCATGACTTATCAGCGCTTCTTCCGGCGCTACCAGCGTCTGGCGGGCATGACCGGCACCGCGCGCGAGGCGGCGCGCGAGCTGTGGGCGGTCTACCGCCTGCCCGTGGCCCGGATCCCGACCAACAGGCCCCTGCGCAGGCGGCGCCTGCCCCCCCAGGTGCACCGCTCGGCGGAGGCGAAGTGGCAAGCCGTGGTCGCCCGCACCGCAGAGCTGAGCCGCGACGGCCGGCCGGTGCTCATCGGCACGCGCTCGGTCACGGCCTCGGAGACGGTGAGCCGCTGGCTCGAGGACGCCGGTCTGGAGCACGTGGTTCTGAGCGCCGCCCAGGATCGGGACGAGGCCGAGATCATCGCACGCGCCGGCGAATCCGGGCGCATCACCGTGGCCACCAACATGGCCGGCCGCGGAGTCGACATTCGCCTCGCCGCGGGAGTCGCCGAACGGGGCGGCCTGCACGTGATTCTCACCGAACGCCACGAGGCCGGGCGTATCGACCGCCAGCTCGAAGGGCGCTGCGGGCGCCAGGGCGATCCGGGCTCGACCGAGGTCATCGTGTCGATGGCAGATCCGCTGCTCGAGTTCGTCGAGCGATCCCTGCTGCGCGGCCTGGCGGGGGGCGGCACACCGCTCGGACGCTGGGCGGGCATTCGGCTCCTGGCACGCGCCCAGCGGGCCGCGGAACGCGCACACTCGCGCGCGCGGCGGGAGCTGATGAAGATCGATCGCAAGCTCGGTACGCTGCTTGCTTTCACGGGTGGCACGGAATGACGCGAACGAGATTCCCGTTCATCGCGATCACGATGGCGGCGACGCTCGCGACGCAGAGCGCGGCGAATGCCAATCAGCCCCTGGACTGCGTCATGCAGCCCAAGGCGACCATCGAGCTCGGCAGCCCCGAAGAAGGAATCGTGGACGAAGTCCTGGTCGAGCGAGGGGACGTGGTCAAGGAAGGCGACGTCGTCGCCAAGCTCGACATGCGCCTCGAACGCCTGGCGGTCGAGCTCGCGCGTCTGCGCGCGCAGGGCGACGTGGACATCCGCTCCGGACGTGAGCAGCTCGACTTCCGGCGCCGCGAGGTCGCGCGCGTCGGGGAGCTGCGGGAGAAGGACATGGCCTCCCAGAAAAACTACGACGAGGCCGACATCGAGGCCCGTCTGGCCGCCCTCTCCCTGGAACGCGCCCAGCTCGAGCACGCCATCGCCCGGGTCGAGTACGATCGCGCCAAGACGCAGCTCGAGCGCCGGATGATCCGCAGTCCCGTGGACGGCGTCGTCGTGGAGGTCACCATCTCTCCCGGCGAGTACGCCTACGAGCAGGCGCCGGTAATGACTATCGCACAGATCGACCCCCTCAACGTCGAAGTGTACGTGCCCATCGAACGCTACGGGACGGTCAAGACCGGCGTGCCGGGGAAGGTGCAGCCTCAGGCGCCCGTGGGCGGGCAGTACCAAGCCCAAGTGACGGTCGTCGATCGGGTATTCGACGCGGCCAGCGGCACCTTCGGCGTGCGCCTTGAGCTGCCCAACCCGGATTACGAACTGCCGGCCGGCGTGCGCTGCACAGTGCGCTTCGGGGAGACGGCGACCGCCGGAGGCTCACCCCTGGACGCCGATCTCAATCTCACCATCGACGAGTGAGCGGCGGCCTGCACCGCCCACCATCTGACCCGCGTGGGCCACCGCGCGAGCGCCGGTCGCCGCCGCAGAAATCAAATTCCGGTCTCGAGCCCGCATCGCGGTGCGACCGGTATGCGGCCGTCAAACGCATCAAGGATCGGCGTGAGCTGCCGAATTATCTCTCTGTCCCCGGCGCGCGGCGTCGGACGCCCGCCCGGCATGACGCCTCATCTCGAGGAAGCAGCGAGCTGGAAGCAACGATAGAACACACGCCAGCTCACCCGCCGATCCACGTTCACGGCGTATGCCCGACCATTGCCCGTCGAATCCTCGTTGCAAACGTCGTGAGCACCTCTTCGCATTCCGAATCCGCCACACGGACCGCCGGAACGGCGGTACCGTTCGCCGCGTCCTCTGGCGGGCACGGAATGCTCGTGTTCGACGGGGCGGAGCCGGCGAAGCCCGGCGCCTGCACCCCGGTGTCGGCCCAATCGTCGGGCCGAAGATCGCAGACGGAGGCCGTCTACCATGAGCGATCGCGCGATCCTGGAGCAAAGCCTGCTCACCGAGCCGAGTCGAACGGACCTGCGTTTGGAGTACGCAGAGCTGCTGGCGAGGGAGGGTGCATATGAGGATGCGCTTCGCCAGTACGACTTGGTCCTGGAAGCGGACGATTCCGTGGCTTGCGCGCACATCGGCGCCGCTCGCTGCCTGATCGCGCTGCGGCGAACGCAAGAGGCGGCCAAACGCTATACCAGGGCGAAGAGACTGCCCGACTTTCAGCCCGTGGTGGAGCTGGAGGGCCTCCTGGACGAGGCGAATGTGAAGCCCTTGAGAGTCATTCACGGGACCGACCGGCCCCGCGCAACCAACGTCGTCGACATCTGCCCCTACCTGTCGCAGTCCATCAGCTTCGACAAGGTGGCGGGGATGGAATCGATCAAGCGAACCCTTCGCATGCAGATCATCGAACCTCTGCTGAACCCCTCACTCTTTCGCCGATACGGCAAGAAGGTGGGCGGCGGTGTCCTGCTCTACGGGCCGCCGGGATGCGGCAAAACGCTGCTGGCGCGCGCCTTGGCCGCCGAGTGCAGGGGCGAGTTCATACCCGTCGGGGTAGGAGACGTTCTGAGCGTATGGCTGGGGATGAGCGAAGCGAACATGGCGGAGCTGTTCGCTCATGCACGCGCGACGGCGCCGTCCGTGCTCTTCTTCGACGAGCTCGATGCCCTCGGCTGCTCGCGGGCGAAAACCTCCTCCGAGACGGCGCGCACGGTCGTGAACGAATTCCTTGCGCAGCTCGACGGCTTCGAGCCCAACGACGGCGTCATGGTGCTCGCCGCCACCAACATGCCGTGGGAGGTCGACCCGGCCATGAAACGCCCGGGCCGCTTCGACCGCCAGGTCTTCGTGGCACCGCCCGACGCGCACGCCCGCGCCCAGATGCTCGCCATGAAGCTGGAGGACGTGCCGATCGAGCCCTTCGATTACGGGGACCTCGCCCGCAGGCTGCCCCATTATTCCGGTGCCGATATCGACGGCCTCGTGGACCTGGCCAAGGACTTCGTCCTCGAGGATGTTCTACGCAGCGGAGAGGAGCGACCGCTCGGCCTTCGGGATTTCGAGCGGGCTTTGGAACACATGGAGCCGTCGACGGTGGAATGGCTCGATGCCGCGAGCGAGCTGGTGAAAACCGCCGCCGGTGCGCGGCAGTACAGAGAGGTGGCGAACTACTTACGCGATGTGCAACCGTGTTGATCCGTTGACCCGACCCTGCTGCTCGCGGGGGACGTTCCGCGGCGCAAGAGATGAGTGAATCACCGGGCGCGCCCTGCCCGCGGGCGCCGATGAACGACGCTGCTCCCGAAGCGGAACCTGCTCGAGGCCGGCGAATCCGCGGCTCGCGATTGGCCGCCGCGCATGCCCTGACTGCACTCGCCCTCATGCTCAGTGCCTGCGGCGAGTCTGCGCTGGAGAAGATCCATCAACGCGGCGAGCTGGTCGTGCTCACCCGCTACGCGCCTACGACCTACTACATCGGACGCGACGGTCCCGAAGGCCCTGAGTACGATCTGACCCAACACTTCGCCGACGCGGCGGGTGTGAGCGTCCGCTACGAGGTCCGCGACACCATAGCGGAGATCCTCCAGGGCATCGAGGAAGGCGAAGCCGATCTGGCGGCCGCCGGGTTGACGAAAACGGACGAACGCCAGAAGCATTTCCGGTTCGGGCCCGCGTACAAGATCATCCAGCAGCAGGTCGTGTGTCACCGCAAGGGGCCAGCTCCCGACAACGTCTGGCAGCTCGGGCGCGTGGGTCTGCAGATAATCGCCGATAGCAGCTATGAGGAACGCCTGCGCGAGCTGCAACCGCACGTCACCGATCTGACCTGGGAGGCGACCGATGAGCTCACCACCGAGCAGCTCCTCGAGCGTGTGGCCGAGCGCAAGGTCGACTGCACCGTCGCCGATTCCAACGTGGTTGCCATCAACCGGCGGTACTACCCTCAGCTCGTCGTAGCGTTTCCGCTGACCGAAGAGCAGGTGCTCGCGTGGCTGCTGCCCCGCGACGCGGGCGTGCTCCAGCGGGCGCTCGAGGAGTGGGCCGAGCGCGCCGGCAAAGAGCGCGTCGTCCAACACATCGAGGAGCGTTACTACGGGCACGTCGAGATCTTCGACTACGTGGATCTCAGCCATTTCCGCCGCCGCATTGTCAGCCGGCTGCCCAGGTACAAGCGCACGTTCGAGCAGGCCGCCAAGAAGTACGGCATCCCGTGGACCGTGCTCGCGGCACAGTCGTATCAGGAATCCCACTGGAATCCACGCAGCCGCAGCCCCACCGGCGTGCGCGGAATGATGATGCTCACCCTGCCCACGGCGCGAGAGCTGGGCATCAAGAGCCGCCTCGACCCGACTCAGAGCATCATGGGAGGCGCCAGGTACATGGCGCGCCTGCGGGACAAGCTGCCGGACGACATACCCGCGGAAGAACGCATGTGGTTCGCGCTCGCTGCCTACAATGTCGGCCTGGGCCACCTGTTGGACGCCCGCGAGCTCGCGGAGCGCCTGGGCAAGGACCCCAATCGCTGGCGCGACATGCGCAAAGTGCTGCCGCTGCTGGCTCACAAGCGTTACTACCGGACCCTGCGTCACGGATACGCACGGGGAAGCGAGCCCGTACGCTACGTCCAGCGCATCCGCCACTACCAAGACGTCCTCGAGCAGTACCTCCCTCCTTCGTAGGATGGCGGGCCGACGGATGGTGACGACGTCCGCCGAACGGCGGCCTCGCTGCCCTCCATCCACCCTCCGCGGCCGTACGAAGAACCATATAATTGCCCCTGGATGAGCACGAGTGCCAAGCGATGACTCCGGCCGTTCACGCCGCCGAGAGATCGGGCATCCATTTTCGGACCCTCGAGTACGAGCACGATCCCTCGAACGAGGCCTACGGGGAGGAGGCCATCCGCGCTCTCGGGCTCGATCCCGCACGGGTCTTCAAGACCCTGATCGCCAAGCTGGACGCGAAGCGCCTGGCAGTGGCCGTCGTGCCCGTCCCCCGGAGCCTCAATCTCAAGGCGCTCGCTGCCCACTGCGGCGCGAAGCGCGCGGCCATGACCACCCCCGCAGAGGCCCGGCGCGCCACGGGCTACGTCATCGGCGGCATCAGCCCCCTGGGGCAGCGCACCCGCCTGGCGACCGTCCTGGATGCGTCGGCCCTCGACTTCGACTCGCTCTACGTCAGCGGAGGGAAGCGGGGCCTCGAGATCGAGCTCAGCCCGCGAGACTTGATTCGCCTGACGGAGGCGAGCGTCGCGAATATCGTACGCGCATGAAACGGACCCGGCTCCCCGCCGTCGCCTTGTTCTGCTCCTTGCTCTGGACCGGCGTAGCGCTCGCCGGCTCGACGGAGTGGCTCGAGGCCGTCCGCGCCGGAGACACGGACCGGTTGCTGAATCTGGCCGAGCCCGCCTTGGACGTGAACGCGAGCGGACCGGACGGCAAGACCGCACTCATGGTCGCCGCATCCAAAGGCGACATCGAGCTGCTCGAGCGGCTGCTCCAGCTCGGCGCCCGCGTCGACCAGCGTAACCGCGGAGACGGCACGGCCCTCATGTACGCGGCCCAGTACGGCCAGACGGCGGCCGCACGGCGTCTGCTGGCGGCAGGCGCCGACTCCGATGCGAGCGGCCATAAGGGCTGGACACCGCTCATGATCGCGACGCTCAAGGGCCGTGAGGAGATCGTGGATGTCCTCCTCGCGCACGGCGCGGATCCGAACATCCCCGACATGTTCGGGTGGACTCCGCTCATGCGCGCAGTCCGCGAAGCACATGCAGCGGTCGCACGCCGCCTCCTCGCCTCGGATCGCACCCGCGTCAACGCCGCCAACACCGCCGGTATGACGGCGTTGCACCTGGCGGCGGCCCTGGGTCGGTTGGAGATGGCGAAGCTTCTTCTGGCTCACGGGGCCGACCCGAGCTCGCGCGATCTGTCCGGGCAAACGCCGTTGATGCTGGCTGTCGAAGAGCGGCACGAAGATCTCGCTGCGTTGCTCCGAAGCACGGCGGCGGATTGACGCCGCCCGCGTTTCCGGCCGGGCCCGTGTGCGGAAACGCGCCGCGGCGCATCGGTGCACTTCCCACCGGCCCACGCCTGCCGGCCCGTGTGCTCACAAACCGTCTTCCTTTCGCTTACGTATGATTCCGTCCTTCTCTCTCCGTTAAAGTGGCATCCCTTCACGGTCGATACCGACTGGTGGAGGCGCAAACGTATCCGAGCACGGATGCTCGGGCGCAAGCGGAGTCGCAAGCCCTTTCCATGTCCAAGATCCCCGAGAAGATCGGAAAGTACCATATCCTGGGCATCGCGGGCCGCGGCAACATGGGACTCGTCTATACGGGCTACGATCCCTTCAGCGACCGCGACGTGGCGGTCAAGGTCTGCTCGCTCGATTCGGACTGGGACGAGAAAACCAACCGGGTCGCCAGAAAGCTGTTCTTCAACGAGGCCCGCCTTGCCGGCATCCTCGATCACCCCAACATTCTGAAGATACTGGACGCCGGCGAGGACGAGGGGCAGCCCTACATGGTCATGGAGTACGTGGAGGGTGGGAAGACGCTC
This sequence comes from uncultured Ectothiorhodospiraceae bacterium, assembly GCA_964585725.1. Classification (GTDB taxonomy): domain Bacteria; phylum Pseudomonadota; class Gammaproteobacteria; order HK1; family HK1; genus CAZPFD01. Next base: position 12,146 of record CAZPFD010000001.1, read on the forward strand.
CTGCCCTATTGCAACCCCTCGAAATTGTTGCCGGTGCCGAAAGTCGCGGAGATCGTCAGCAAATGCGCCAGGGCACTGGACTACGCCCATCGCCGCGGCGTGATCCACCGCGATATCAAGCCGACCAACATCATGCTGACCCCGGAAGGCGGTCTCAAGATAGCGGACTTTGGCATCGCACATCGGCCTCGCGACGATACGACCAATGTCTCGGGTCTGTTGGGATCGCCCCGCTATATGTCGCCCGAGCAGGCGGAAGAGAAGCAGCTCAATAACCAGACCGATCTTTATTCCCTGGGCGTGGTGAGCTACATACTGCTCACGGGCACGCCTCCGTTTCGCGCCCCGAACATCTCGGAGCTTCTCCAGGAGATCGTCCGAAATAATCCGCCCCGGCTGCGTACGCTCAGACCGGATCTGCCCGAAGGTCTCGAGAGTATCGTGCACTGCGCGCTCGCGAAGGACTTGACCCGGCGCTACCGTACCGGCGGCGAGATGGCCTCCGACCTGGCCGCCGTGTTCTCCCACTTGGACCAGCATGACGAACCCGAGAACGAGGAAGATCGCTTCGATGCCGTCCGCCCCCTCGATTTCTTCAACGAGTGCTCCGACTCCGAGATCTGGGAAACGGTGCGGGTGGGCAGCTGGGAGGAGTATGCACCGCGCGAGGTCATCGCGACGCGCGCCAGAAAGAACCTCTCCTTCTTCGTGGTCGTGGCCGGAGACATCGTCATCAGCCGGGGGGGCCAGGCCTTGACCACGCTCTCACCGGGCGACTGCTTCGGAGAAGTCGGCTACGACGAGGCCTCGGAAGGGGACGATATCGAGGTGCGCGCCGGCAACGACGTCAAGCTCCTGCGCCTCAACGACGAGCTGATCCAGAAGACCTCCCAGGGCTGCCAGCTGCGCCTCACACGCGCCTTCCTGCGCAGCATGATCAACCGCCTCGCCGCCTCCCGGAGAACCTCCGCGCCCGGGCGAGGCGGCCGCCACGTGGCCTGAGAGCAGGGCCGCGGTGGGCATTTCATTCCTTTAAGAAGCTCCTTTGCTTGGACGATAAGTGCCCATGGTCCGGCAACCGGGCCGGCTGTCTTGCGGGCGTGCCGCGCGCTCGAGCCTGCTGTGGGGCTCCCAAGAGAGACGTTACAGGAGTGGTCTACCCGCTCAGAGAGGAGTCCCGTCGTTCGACCTGGATCACGTGACGCTGGGTTCGGTAGACAGGTGCACAAACACAAGCGGTCAAGACGATGAACGATAGAAAAAGATACCTCGTCGCGGCCTTTGGCGTGCCCGACTTCGAGAAGGAGATCATTGAGCGCATCTTCTCCATTTCCGCCAGCCGGGAGTACAGCTACTCATTGGCCAAGGAAAGCACGCGGGGCGCCGATATCGTGCTGGTCGACGGCCAGAACCGCAGCGCCCTGGCGGAGTCGAGCCTGTTCCTGGAAGGCAACAAGCACGTCCCCCAGGTCATCATCACGAACGGCGAGGACACCGACGGCACATACACGGTCCGCCGCCCCTTCACCGCGACCCGTCTGCTGCGCCTGCTCGACGAAGTGGTCAACACCGAGATACTGCGCTCGCGCGAGCTGTTCACCGCGGCCAGCGCCAAACCTCGAAGTCGCCCGTCCCCCGCGCAACCTGACCCGGGGAGCAAGCCGCAGGCTCCGGCGGCCGGCAACAAGGCCGCCGAGAGAACGGCCGTCAAAGCGCCCCCGGATCCCGCCGCGCAGGCCGGGAACGGCGCCGTCCGCGCGCTCGTCGTGGACGACAGCCTTCCTGTGCGGCGTCAGGTCGGCATGGCGCTCGAGAAGAGCGGCATTGAAGCCGACTTCGCCGAGGACGGGGAAAGCGCCTTGAAGCTTTTCAAAGACAACGCCTACGACATCGTCTTCCTCGATGTCGTCATGCCTGGAGTCGACGGCTACGAGGTGTGCAGGACCATCAAGCGGGACAAGGCCAAGAAGGACATTCCGGTGGTCATGCTCACCGGCAAGAGCTCTCCCTTCGACAAGGTCAAAGGAAAGCTGTCGGGCTGCGACACCTACCTGACCAAACCCGTGAGCATGCAGGACTTCAACCGCACCCTGACGAGATGCCTGAGTTATTCCATTGCCTTCAAGAGCTCGGGCGATTGAACACGTATACGACGGACGGCAAGGCTTTGCTCACGAAACGCGTGCAAACCTCAGAGGAGAAATTCGATGGCAGTCAGCAAAGTGCTCGTGGTCGATGACAGTCCGGCCGATCTGGCCAACCTGAAGGGCATCGTATCCGATGCCGGCGTTCAGGTGATAACGGCCACTGGCGGCGCGGAGTGTGTTCAGAAGGCGAAGGCGGAGCATCCAGACCTGATATTCCTCGACATTCTCATGCCCGACATGGACGGCTACGAAACCTGCCGAAAGCTCAGCTCCGACTCAGAGACCAAGAACATCCCCGTAGTGTTCGTCACGAGCAAAAAGGAAAAGGCAGACAAGGTCTGGGCCCAGATGCAGGGCGGAAAGGCCCTCGTATCGAAGCCTTTTACGGCCGAACAGATTATCGAACATATCAACATGTATTGACCGCCGGGCGGTGCTGCCCGAACCAGCGTGAGCAATGGCTGAGAATCCTTCGACAGAATGGCTCGCGCCCACTGAGGCGTTGAGTCGAGTGAGGCCGGATCCCGGAGATGTCGGGAGCCCGCAGCCGCTGGAATTCCGCACACCGACCCGCTACGGGTTCCGGGTAGCCACCCTGGGTCTGCTCATCGGCCAGAGGCAGGCTAGCGAGGTTCTGGAGCAACCGGACGTCTACCCGGTGCCCAATACAACGGATTGGTTCAGAGGGTTGGTGAACCTTCGCGGCAATCTCGTGCCCGTCTTCGACCTGCCGGAGTTGTTGGGACTCGAACAGGACGAGGAAGTCAATGCCAAACCCATGTTGCTGGTCGTGGGCAAGGGCGACGATGCGCTGGGTTTGATCATAGACGGCTTTCCCAAGCCCGTTGACCTCTCCCGCCCGCTCGCAGAGTCGCCGCCTCTACCCGACCGGCTGAGGGAATTTCACCGCGGAACGTACGTCGACGACGGCGTCGTTTGGCTGGATGTCGATCTTTCACGCTTCGTCGGCTCACTGTCCGGAGACATGGGCACGTGAACGCTACGGTTTCACGCCGAGACCGACACGGGACCGCTCGGCGGGCGCACCGGCGTTCGACACTCGGAGACATGACATGAGAACGATCGCACTTCTGCTATTCGTCGGACTGCTCCTGCCTGCGCCGATCAGCGCGCAGGAGGGGGTGGAGATCAGCGAGGACGAGCTGCACGATCTCCTGCACAACAAGATCCGTGTCGTGCAGCATCTGGCGCTTAACCCGGCGCTGCTCCGCGATACGCGCAAACAGAACAGGGAGAAGCTCAAACTCAGCGAGATAAAGAGTCGCGACGACGAGTGGAAGAGCTCGGAGGAGCTCACCTATTTCAAACGCTCCCTTCAGGACAACACCTCCGGCCGGCTCCTCAAGCGCATCGTCTCCCTGAATCCGGACTTCAACGAGGCGTTCGTCACCGACAACCAGGGCGCCAACGTGGCGGCCTATCCGGCGACGAGCGATTACTGGCAGGGCGATGAGGAGAAGTGGACCGAATCCTTCAACGGCGGCGAAGGTCGCATCTTTCTCGGCCCGCTCGAGCGCGACGCCAGCACGGACACTTATGCCGTTCAGATCTCGGCACCGCTCCTCGACGGGCAGGAGACCATCGGCGTTCTCGTGGTGGGCGTCACTCTGGACTATCTCTCCGAGATGCGTAAGGCGAAGTGATCAGGACGCCTACCGTCAGATGCGGCCTGCAGACCGGGGACGGACGCTCCAGGTGAACGGAGCTCCTCCATCCGCAAGGCCGACATCAGCAGGCTGATTTCAAGGAGTCAGACATGCTCGAAAAGATCCCGCTGGGAAAGCTCCAGCTGACCCAACTGAGGCCGGGCCGCTTCAACATCGGCGTACGCCTTCTGGTCCTTATCGGTGTTCAGGGCTTCGTCCTCATCGGCGCCGGCGTCATCGCCATGCTCCTGCTCGCAAACGCCAACAAGGTGCAGAACCTTTTCAACGAGAACGTCGTTCAGAAGGCGAAGATCGTGCGCCTCAGCGACATCTTCCGTCACGACGTGCTCAGCCCAGTGTACATGCTCTCAATGGGCCACGGCATGGCTGGCCAGATGCACGCGCAAACGGTGGACAGGGTCACTTGGGAAGAGGCACGGAACAGCATCGAGCGAGGCGAAGTCGAATTCTTTCGTAACTGGGACGACTACGTCCGCGGTCTCTCGCCGGCGGACCAGGAGCTGGTCAACGACGCGGTGGCACCGTTCGTCGAGGACATCCGGCAGTTCTTCGACACGCTGAAACCGATCCTCGCGGCGGAGGACCGGAGTCGACTCCAAGCGTTCGCCAGCAACGAGCTTTTCGCGCTGACGGATCCGTTCTTGAATGCGACCATCGCGACCACCTCGCTTGATCAGCTCGAGTCCCAGCAGGAGCTCGCCACGATCCAGGCGACCAACCAGTGGTACTTCTATCTCACCTCGGCGGCGCTGGTCGGCGGTATCCTGCTAGCGTCGTTGCTCGGTTTCGCCACTTACTACTCGATCACCAATCCCGTCCGCCGGGTCACCGACACGGTCGCACGCGTCTCCGAGGGCGACTACGAAGCAAGAAGCCGACTCGCCGGGACCGATGAGATCGCGACGCTCGGCAACGCGCTCGACAGCATGCTCGACGAGCGCGTAGCGAACCTGGCAAAGGCGGAGGCGGAGAACGAGAAGCTCAACAATGCAGTGCTGAACCTCCTGCAAGCGGTGTACAAGTTGAGCCAAAGGGACCTCACCGTGCGCCTGGAGGTCACCGAGGACGTCACCGGCCCCGTTGCCGACTCGCTGAACCTGCTGACCAACGAGACAGCCCGCGTGCTTCAGGGCGTGCTGGAAATCTCCCAGGGCGTGGCCGAAACTTCGAACCGCGTGAAGTCGCAGTCGGACAGCGTGATCGCGGTCGCCACCGAAGAGTTGAAGGAGGTCGAGCGCACGGCGAGCGAGCTGGCCACGGCTTCCGAGCAGATGCTGCGCATCGCGAAGCTGGCCCACGCGTGCAACGACGCCGCCGATCAGGCGCTGAAATCCACCGAGACCGCCCAGGGCACAGTGCTCGATACGGTCAACGGCATCACGACGATTCGCGACACCATCCGCGAGACGGAGAAGCGCATCAAACGGCTGGGTGAACGCTCACAGGAGATCTCGGGCGTCGTCAACCTGATCAACAGCATCGCCGAGCGCACCCACATCCTGGCGCTCAACGCCAGCATGCACGCGGCTTCCGCCGGCGAAGCGGGCCGCGGGTTCGCGGTGGTGGCGGACGAGGTGCAGCGTCTCGCCGAGAACGCGCGCAACGCGACCTCGGAAATCGCCAGTCTGGTGAACAACATTCAGGTCGAAACGGCGGACACGGTGTCCACCATGAACGAAGCCATCACTCAGGTGGTGCAGGGGACGCAGCTCGCGGAGCGCGCCGGCACGAACATGGAAGAGACGCAGAAGTCCACCGCCAAGCTGGTGTCCATGGTGCAGCAGATCGCCAAGAGCTCGCGCGAGCAGGCACGAAGCAGCAACGAGCTACGCAACCGCGCTGAGGAGATCGAGAAGAGCACGCGCAGCACCAACCAGCAGCTGCTCGAGCAGACCCAGTACACCGAGCAGCTCGTGGAGTTCTCCGAGAAGCTCCTGAAGGCGGTCAGCGTGTTCACGCTCCCCCCGCGCAACGAGGATACCCTGGGGCGGCATCTGGACGGGCAATCGACGATCACGCGCATAGGCAACGACGGTCCCTTCGCTGCGAGCGCGTGATCCGGCACGCCGGGCTTGCGAGCGGACGACGCGTCAGGCACGTAACCGAGCCATGCTCACGACACTGCGTGAATGCGAGCCTTCCTGGGAGAACGCCACAACCTGGGACGAGCTCACGGAAGTTGTCGCACAGGTGGAAGCCTCGGCGGGCAAGGCCGGCGAGCCGGCCCTCCAGGACGTGTGCCGCCTGCTGAAGGAGCGCCTGCGCGATCTGAAGGAGACCGTTCCCGAGCCGACCCACCTGCACAGGGCGCTGCTCAGGTACGGATCGCGCCTCATCCGCGCCTATCTCGAAGGCACCCAGCGCGCCGATGCCATCGACGCCCTGGTGACGGTGCTCCAGCATCCCGCCTGGGTCAACCCGCTGGAGGACAACGAAGCGAAGATCCTCCGCCGCCTGCTCGCCGCTCCGCCCTCTGCGGACGGGCCCGCCGCTGCCGGGAACGGGGAGCCCGTCGCCCCCTCCGGCGACGCGGATGCACCCGAGCCATCCGCGCTCGCGGGCGGGCACGAGGCGGCTCCGTCTGAGCACGAGAGCCGAATGGATGCCGTGTCGGTCGATTACACGGTGGAGCCCGACGACCCCTTCGACGAGACGTTGCACACCCTGCCCGGCGGCGAGGGGGATGCCGTGCCGGCAGCCGACGCCGCCGGCGAGCCCGAGGACGCCCTCGAGCAGACCTTCGACGCCCTCCCCCAGGACGACCCCCAGACGGACGACGT
>CAZPFD010000001.1:18860-49384 GCA_964585725.1 uncultured Ectothiorhodospiraceae bacterium
CCTCCCCCAGGACGACCCCCAGACGGACGACGTGTCCGCGGACCCCGCCGGCGAGCCCGAGGACACCCTCGAGCAGACCTTCGACGCCCTCCCCCAGGACGACCCCCAGACGGACGACGTGTCCGCGGACCCCGCCGGCGAGGCCGAGGACGCCTTTGAGCAAGAACTCGCCGCATCCCCGAGCGAGGGTGTCGCAGCCGCGATCGAAGACGATGCGCCCGGTTCAGTCCACGGCGCGGGTTGGGACAGGCCGCCCGCCGACCGGGGACCTGCGGCGCTCAGCGAGAAGTCGGAGGAGCACGACGACCCGCGCGAAGCAACCTATGCGGATCTGGCCGACGATGACGACGACCTGGCGGCCGACCTGATCCGCGAGCTGCGGGCCGATGGTGAGCGCGACGCGCTTCACGAGACTGCCCACGACCCCACCGCGCGGCCCATGGACGCGCCCACCCCCGCGGAGTCCGCCGACCCTGCCCCAGCGCACCCTCTACAGGCGCTGGCCGAAGAGCTCGAGGACCCCGGGCAGGCGGAAGCCGACCTCGAGGCGCTCTATGCGGAGGAGTGGGAGAGCCGAGCCGGAGCCATCGGTGCGGAGGATGCCGGCGGCGAAGAGCCGAGCGACGCGCCCCGGGACGGGCTCGCGGAGGCGCACGACGGCACCGGCGCATGGGATGCACCTGAAGCCCCCGAGCCGCACGCAGAGAACGGGCTGCGTCCTGATGCGGACGCGTGGGACGAAGCGCAGGGTCCCGACGGGGCCGCGCCCGTCGGCGAGGCCGCGGACACCGCGCCTGATCCGGACCAGGATCCGTCCATCGAGACGCTCACCGGCGCCCTCGACGGCCTGGCCGAAGAGTACGCGGAGAGCGACACCGCCCCCGACGAGGCCGGCCCGATGCCTCCCGCGCCCGCCACCGAGGAGTCGGACAGCGACCTCGGCCCCGCCTCCGCGCCGGGGCGTGAGGCCGAGCCCGAAACGGCCGATCCGTCCGGGGATACCCTGTGGAACGGCGAGGGCTGGTCCGAGGCGGTGCTGGAGATGGTGCAGCTCCTGATGGCCGAGCTCACCGAGATGAACACGTCCATCGCCGAGTGCGTGCAGATTGCCGCCAGCGAGGACGCGCCGGCCGAGGAACGCCGCGCGGCGATGGCCCATGCCCGCGAGCAGTTCGAGCGCTTCGGTGGGGCGGCCGAGGTCATCGGCTTCGAGGGACTGAACCGTCTCTGCGAGCACATCCGCGAGAACCTGAGCACACTGGAGCAGTCCGGCGCGACGCTGGGCCCGGACCTGGCGGAGCTGCTGCGCACCTGGAGCGAGCGCGCGCGCGCCTACGTCTCGGACCCCGACGACACCGCCGCCTGCGCCACCCTGGCCCGCTACGCGTGCGACGACCAGTGGCCGGAGCCCATCGACAACGTGGACGAGCTGGTGGATACGCTGGTCTCCCCCAAGCTCTCACTGGAGGGCGAGGATGAGCCAGCGGGGCGTGCGACCGAGGTCCGCGACGACGACGTGTCGCTGGAGATCCCGCCCGACGTGGACGCTGCGCTCCTGGACGGGTTGCTCCAGGAGCTGCCGGTGCAGACGGCCGAGTTCACGCGCAGCATCCAGCACCTCATCACCGGCGGCTCCCTGGAAGACGTGGAGGTCGCCCAGCGCGTGGCGCATACCCTCAAGGGAGCCGCGAACACGGTCGGCGTCCCCGGTATCGCCAATCTCACTCACCATCTCGAGGACATTCTGCTCGCGCTCGGCAAATACCGAACCCTCCCCGGGCGCGCCCTCGGAGACACCCTTCTGAGCGCGGCGGATTGCCTGGAAATGATGAGCGAGGCTCTGCTCGGACAGGGCCCGGGCCCGGACGACCCCCTGCGCGTGCTCCAGGACGTGCTCGACTGGGCCAACCGCATCGATCGCGAAGGCATCGAGGCCGCCCGCACCGGCGATGCGCGCGCCCCGAGCCCGCCCGCGCCGCGAGCGGAGCCGAGCCCCGAGCCCCCGGAGCGGGCATCCGGCCCAACCCCGCCCCAGCCACCGCCCCGGTCGTCGCCTCCGGTCGAGGCGGAAGCGAGGGCGCAAGCGCAGACGGCGGAGGCACCGGCGGCCACCGCGGGCGGCGCATCGGTGCTGCGGGTGCCCGCGTCCATCGTCGACGAGATACTGCGGCTGGTCGGCGAAACCATCATCCTCACCGGCCAGGTCCAGGAGCGCGTGCGGCGCGCCGTGGAGCAGACGCACGGGATGCAGGGGCAGTTCCAGCTCCTGCAGCAGCTCGGCCACGAGCTCGAGCAGCTCATCGATCTGCGCGACGTCACGCTGCCGCAACAGCGGGTGGCCAACGCCGATTTCGATCCGCTGGAGCTCGACCAGTACAACGAGCTGCATACCTGCAGCCGGCGTCTGGTCGAGGCGGCCACCGACTCGCGCGAGATGGGTCGCGACATCGAGGAGGCTCTGACCTCCCTGGACGATCTGCTCACCGAGCAGAGCCGCCTGAACCGCGAGAGCCAGGAGGCGGTGCTGCACACGCGAATGATTGCGGTCCAGAGCATCGTGCCCCGCCTGCAGCGCAGCGTGCGTCAGGCCGGGCGCGTCGCCGGCAAGAGCGTTACCCTCGAGTGCCTGGGGACCGAAACCCTCATGGACGGCGACGTGCTCAACGAGCTCGTGGACCCTCTCGCACACATCCTTCGAAACAGCGTGGATCACGGGATCGAGCCCGAGCAGGAGCGGCGCGCGGCCGGCAAGGAGCCGGGCGGCCGAATCCAGCTCGAATTCCAGCGCGAAGGCAATCACGTGGTCGTGCGCTGCGCCGACGACGGGCGCGGCCTCGACCGCGACGCCATCCGGCGCGTGGCCGAGCGCCAAGGTCTGGTCGCGCCGGAGCAGGAGCTCGGCGACGACGAGCTCGCGCGGCTCATCCTGCGACCCAACTTCACGACGCGCTCGCAGACGACGCAGCTCTCCGGGCGCGGCATCGGGATGGACGCGGTGCAGGCCCGCGTGTCGCAGCTCGGGGGCTCGCTCAATCTGCGCTCCGAAGCAGGCAGAGGCTGCACCGTGGAGCTGCGCCTGCCCCTCACCCTCATCTCCACGCATGCGCTGCTCGTGCGCGCGGGGCGCTACGTGTTCGCCGTCTCCAACCGGGGCGTCGAGCAGATCGTGCACGGCTCCCTGGGAGAGGAAGTCCGCATGGGCACGGGCATGAGCTTTCACTTCGAGGACAACATCTACCCTCTCACCTCGCTCGAAGCGCTGCTCGGGCTGCACAGCGAGCGCCGCGCCGAGGAGCGCCACGCCTGCCCCCTGCTCCTCGTTCAGAGCAAGGCCGGCATGCACGCGGTCAAGGTGGACGCCGTGCTCGACAGCCGTGACCTCGTGGTCAAGAGCCTGGGCCGCTTCGTACCCAAGCTGCGCGGCATCGCCGGCGCCACCATCCTCGGCGACGGCGGCGTCTCCACCGTCGTCGATCTGCCCGAGCTGCTGAGCGCGCCGGCCCGCGCGGCGGCGCCGCCGCAGGTCGGGGAGGACGACCTCGAGGGCACGCAGAAGGTGCGCGTCGGGCTCCCCGTCGCGCTCGTGGTGGACGACTCGCTGAGCGCGCGCCGCTCTCTCACCCAGGTCATGAGCGACTCGGGCTTCGAGGTGCGCACCGCGCGTGACGGCCTCGAGGCCATCGACGTCATCGAGGCGCAGCGCCCGGACGTGGTGCTCGTGGATCTGGAGATGCCGCGCATGAACGGCCTCGAGCTGACCCAGCACCTCAGGGCGCGGGAGGATACGCGTAACCTGCCCGTCGTCATGATCACCTCGCGCGCAACGCAAAAGCACCGCAGGCAGGCCGAGGCGGCAGGGGTCACGCATTACCTCACCAAGCCCTTCGCCGAGGACGAGCTGCTCGAGCGGGTCACGGCGTCCTTCGGCTGAAGCAGTCATGGCAGGCCGCGCCGAACATCAAGCCGATCCGGGTCCGCTGTTCGCGATGCTCCAGCTCGACGGCGTGATGGTGTTCCTGCCCCAGAGCGATGTGCGCACCGTCGAGCCCGCCCTCGACATCGCGAGCACCGACGGCGCACCGGGTATCGGCGAGATCACGGTCGGTGGCCGGTCCTGGCCGGTCCACTGCCTCACCGGGGAGCTCGCGCCCGCCCGCTCGGTGCCGCCCACCCGCCACATCTGCGCCCTGCTCGACGCAGGGGACGAGAGCTTCGCCCTGCTGTGTGACGACTTCAAGCCGCTGCATGCCCGGGAGCTGGCGTTCCACCCGCTGCCTGACTGCATGGGCGGCGAGCAGGGGTGTGCGCACTCGCTCGCGGTGTACGAGGAGCGGGTGGGGTGTGTGGTCTCCGCGGCCGGTCTGAAGGCGCTGATAGACGCGGATGCCGCGGGCCCCGGCCCCGACGTACCCGCCGCCCGGGCCGGCGCCGGGGAGCGGTGATGGAGCCCGTTCTCGCTTGGATACTGGATCTCGGGCGCGAGCGCATGGGCGCCGTCGGCGGCGGAGAGATGGTTCACCTGCTCACCGAGAAGCCGCGGACCTTCGAGATCCCCCGCAGCCCGCGCTACGCCCGCCGGGTTTTCATCTGGCAGGACCGCATCGTGCCGCTGCTCGACATCCTCCACCGGGTCGAGGGCGAACCGATGGACGGAGACGTGGGCACGGTCGGCATCGTGCGCTACCGCCCGGGTCCCGAGGAGCCGGCCCTGCTCGGGGGGGTGCGCCTCGCGGGCGTGCCCAGCCGCGCGCAGGTCAGCGACGAGCAAGCCTGCGCGCTGCCCGATGAGGCGAAGCCGTGGCGCCGTTTCGCCGTCTCTTGCTTCGAGCACGACGGGGAGCCGATTCCGGTCCTCGATCTGCCGCGCCTGTTCGCCGCACCCTCCGCCTGATCCTCCCCCGGAAAAAGGGGACATTCTGATTCCTGATTACCCATAAGGCTCAGCTACTTCGGCGAGCCCTCGCTCAGGGCTCCAGGGCTGCGCTGTCTCGGCGCGCGGCCACGGTGGGCGCCGACGCTTCGGAGGAACGGGGCGCCGGGCGCGACACCGCCTCGGGCGGCTCGACCTCCGCGAGCGCGCGGGACAGAGACTCTCCGTCGGGGTCGGCCAGCGCCGCCTGGCGCGCGTGCGCGAGGCGTTCGCGGGCAGGCCGATCCGCTTCCAAGGCCGGCTGCACGACCTGGCTCATGATGGTTTCGAAGTTCGCGCGGCCCCGCCGGTAGGTGCTGCCGTACCCTTTGATCAAACCCGCGAGCTCGGTCACCTCGAGCCCGAACTCGTAATCGAGCGCGGCAGCCCGGTGCACCGCATCCAGCCAGCCGTCCATCTGAGCCTGCTCGTCGCGGTAGCGCCAGCTCCGGGGGCGCCAGAAGCGAAGGCGGGCGAGGAGCCACAGCGCGGTAAAGCCCGTGACGCTGGTGGACTTGAGACGCATGCCCAGATTCAGACGATCCTCCAGCCCGCGCGCATGGGCCCAGCGCAGAACCCGCCGCCCGAGGCCTGCGGGCAGCAGCGCGCACACTTCCTCGACGCCGGGCTTGAGGTACTCCCTGACGACCACGGGTTGATCGGGCTCGGCGCGCACTTCCGAGCGCACCCGCTCCAGACGCGTCCGGCGGGTTTTGAGATCCGCCACCCGCACGATGTCCTCGAAGGACATGCGCAGCGCGAGCTGGCGGGCCGTCTCCCGGGTCAGCGCCCAACCACGGGCCTCACCACCGCCCGCACGGTCGAGCGCCGCGATCGGCTCGAGGCGCTGGAGGTAGTGCTCGGCATAGCGGGGACCCTGATAGTCGATGAGGCGCAGCACCCCCTCCTTGACCACGTCCTGCACCGCGGCGGGGTATGTCTGCTGCACGCCCTCGAGCAGAGCACCCGCCGTGGAGCGCGCCGGGCGCCCTGCGCGCACCGGGGATGAGGGGATCTCGGCCGGCGCTTCCAGCGCCCGGGCCGCTCCCTGGAAACCGAGCTCGAACCCCGCGAGGTTGGTCTCGACGGCGATGCCCGCATCGCGGATCACCGCCTCGAAGCTCGCCCGAGACACCGGCAGCGCCTGCGACCCCGCGAGAGCGCCGAACATCACCGCGCTGATGACGCTCCCCGACTCGCGGGTCGCCGCCTCCATGTCGAACAGACAGGGGCGCTTGGCCATCTGCCGGGCCGCCTGAAGCACCCGGTCTCCCGGGTAGCGGCCGTCCGCCATGCTCGTCTTCTCCTGCATGGCATAGATGCGGTGGGTCGAGCCGATCAGGGTGGTGCGATCCGGGGTGACGTAGCCGTTCTGGAGGGCGCGACCGACCTCGATCAGCTCCGAGGCGAGCATGACGTCCACCTGGCCGGGGAACGGCGCCAAGGCCATGATCGGGTCGGAGGCGTCGCCGGCGCCCTCGCGGGGCAGGATCTCCACGTAGTAGGTGGTGGCGCCCGTGCGCTGCGCCACCCCGGGGATGGAGGTGCTCTGGACCGGCCACCCCTGGCGCGCCGCCAGGGTCACCACCCAATTGGCGAGCACGCCGCCGCCCTCGCCGCCCAGCGCGGCGATGAGCACGCTCAGCGGTCGCGTTTCCCGGCTCAAGCCGCCTCCCGCCCCTGCAGCCACCCGACGTAGCCGCGCCGCATGCGGTGCAGCCACTGATCCCAGCGCGTGGGGTTCTGGATGATGTCGGCTTGGTAGAACGACGGACACAGCACGGCGGCGTGCGCCACCTCGCCGCACAGCCCGCAGCCCACGCAGCTGTCCACCACGCTCGCCACGGGCTCGCGGCGCAAGGGATCGGGGTTGGGCTTGATGGTGAGCGACGGGCAGCCCGAGAGCCGAATGCACGAGTGATCGCCCGTGCACGTCTCCTCGTCCACGCCGAAGCGCGTGCGCACCACGCGCTCGCCTGCGCGGAGCCGCTTGGCGATCTGAGGCCGGATGCGGCGCTGGCGCGCGAGCTGGCACTCGCCGTCGGCGATGATGACCTTGAGCCCGGGCTTCTTGCTGGTCAGCGCCGCTCGCAGCGTGCGCGCCATCCCGGCCACGCTGTAGGAGCGCACGGTGCGGATCCACTTCACCCCCACGCCCTTGAGCGCCGACGTGATGTCCATGCGCGTCGGGCGCCCGCGCGCGTTCGTTGCGCTCGAGGGGATCTGCTGGTGGCCGGTGGCGGCGGCGTAGCCGTTCTTCATGATGATGAGCACGCCGTCGTCCTGGTTGAAGACGTGGTTCGCCACCCCCGAGGTGAGCCCGTTGTGCCAGAACCCTCCGTCCCCCATGATGCTGATCAGCGGCTGACCCATGGCGGGGCGCAGGCCGGTGGATGAGGCGAGCCCCAATCCGTAGCCCAGGATGGTGTTGCCGATGTTGAAGGGCGGCAGGCTCGAGAAGCTGTGGCAGCCGATGTCCGCGCTCACGTGCATCGGTCCGACCTCGCGCTCGACCAGCTTCATGGCGCTGAACACCGGACGCTCGGGGCAACCGGTGCAGAACGAGGGCGGCCGCACGGGCACCGGCTCGCCCAGCAGCTTCGCCGTCCGCGCCTTCACCTCGGCCACCTCGTCCACCGCGGCGTGCAGCCGCGCCGCATCCACGCCGGCCGGCGCGGCCTCCTCGAGAAAGCGTGCGACCCCCGTCAGCATCACCTCGCCCGTGTACTCACCGGCCTTGGGCAGCGGTCCCTTGCCCGTCACCCGGGTGTTGAGGTCCGCCTTGCGCAGCATGGCGTTGACGGCGTCCTCGATGTAGGCGGGCTGGCCCTCCTCCACCACGAGGACCGCCCGCTTGCCGGAGCAGAACTCCGTCACCTCCTCGGGAATCATCGGATAGGTGACGTTCATCGCGTAGATGGGAATGCGCGAGTTGCCGCTGCCGTCGGCGAGGCCCAGGATCTGGAGCGCGCGCACCACGCCGTTGTACATGCCGCCCTGGGTGATGATGCCGATGTCGTCCATATCCCCGGCGAAGACCTCGTTCAGCCGGTTCTCGCGGATGTACTCGACCGCCGCCGGCCAGCGCACCTCCACCTTGTGCTTCTCCTGGCTGTAGGTGGAGGGCGGCAGGCACACGCGCCCGTAGTCGAAGCTGGGGCGCTCGATGAACGCCCGGCGCGAATGGCGCGGCGGCTGATTGTCCTTGCACGTGAACTGCCCGGTCACATGGCAGGCGCGGATGCGGAGCTCGAGCATGACCGGCGTGTTGCTCGCCTCCGAGAGGCGAAAGCCCTCCTCCACCATGCGCACGATGGCGGGCAGGTTGGGGCGCGGATCGAGCAGCCAGACCTGGGACTTCATGGCGTAGGCGTGGGTGCGCTCCTGGATGATGCTCGCCCCTTCGCCGTAGTCCTCGCCGATGATGATGAGGCTGCCGCCGACCACGCCCGCCGACGCCAGATTGGACAGCGCGTCGGACGCGACGTTGGTGCCGACGATGGATTTCCAGGTGACCGCGCCGCGCAGCGGGTAGTTGATGGAGGCGCCGAGCATGGCCGCGGCCCCCGCCTCGTTGGCGCAGTTCTCCAGGTGCACCCCGAGCTGGTCGAGAATGTCCTGGGCGTCGTTCAGGACGTCGCACAGGTGCGAGACCGGCGCCCCGGGGTAGCCGCCCACATAGGACACCCCCGACTGCAGCAGCGCCTTGGTGACCGCGAGGATGCCCTCGCCCTGGAAGGTCTCGCCCTCGCCGAGCCCCAGGGACTGCACCTCCTTCCGGAAGGACCGCTCTGCCACCCGGTCTCACCTCGCTCTGGGAGCCGAAATCGTAATTCTAACTGATTCTGCCGGGGTCGCCGGAAGCGCCCCGGGCCCGCGCGGGGGCGCTGCGCCCGGGAGCGGCACTCGCTATCATTGGCCCGACGAGTCCGGCGCGGGAGGGCGGCGATGACGGCACGGGCGGCGGCACCAAGGCCTGAGGATCTGGAACCCATCGAGACCGCGAGCCACGACGAGCTCACCGCTCTGCAGCTGGAGCGCGTCAAGTGGACCCTCGCGCACGCCTACGAGAACGTGCCCCTCTTCCGGAGGAAATTCTTCGAGGCCGGCGTTCACCCTGACGACTTGCGCGAGCTCTCCGATCTCCCCCGCTTGCCGTTCACCACCAAGGAGGACATGCGCGAGAACTACCCCTTCGGCATGTTCGCGGTGCCGCGCGAGAAGGTGGTGCGCGTGCACGCCTCGAGCGGCACCACGGGCAAGCCCACCGTCGTCGGATACACGCGAGGCGACATCGATACCTGGTCGCATCTGATGGCGCGCTGCATTCGCGCGGGCGGCGGCCGCCCCGGGGACATCGTGCACAATGCGTACGGCTACGGGCTGTTCACCGGAGGTCTCGGGCTGCACTACGGCGCGGAGCGCCTCGGGTGCACCACGGTCCCGGTCTCGGGCGGCATGACCGAGCGCCAGGTCCAGCTCATCCAGGATTTCCGCCCCGACATCATCACCGTCACGCCCTCTTATCTGCTCGCCATCGGCGACGAGTTCGAGCGCCAGGGGCTCGATGCGCGCAAGACGTCGCTGCGCATCGGTCTGCACGGTGCAGAGCCCTGGACCGAGTCCATGCGCGAGGAGATCGAGGAGCGCTTCGACATGCACGCCCTCAACGTCTACGGGCTCTCGGAGATCCTGGGCCCCGGGGTGGCCCAGGAATGCATCGAGACGAAGGACGGCCTCACCTTGTGGGAGGATCATTTCTATCCCGAGATCATCGACCCGGCCACGGGCGAGGCGGTGCCCGACGGAGAGTTCGGCGAGCTCGTGTTCACCACGCTCACCAAGGAAGCGCTGCCCATCGTGCGCTACCGCACCCGCGACCTCACGCGCCTGCTGCCTCCCACCGCGCGCAGCATGCGCCGCATCGACCGCATCGCGGGGCGCAGCGACGACATGCTGATCATCCGCGGCGTGAACGTCTTCCCCACCCAGATCGAGGAGCTCATCCTCAAGCACGAGGAGCTCTCACCTCACTACGTGCTCGAGCTGCGCCGCGAGAAGCACCTCGACGATCTCACGGTGGTGGTCGAGGCCCGCCCCGAGCTGGCGGGATCCGGCGAGGCGGCCATGAACAAGGCGAGCGGTGCGCTCCAGCACGACATCAAGTCGCTCATCGGCATCTCGTCCCACGTGCGCGTGGTGCCCGTCGGCGGCGTCGAGCGCTCCATGGGCAAGGCCAAGCGCATCCTGGACATGCGCCCGAAGGACTGAAAAAGGGGACATTCCGATTCCTGACTACCCATGAAGCGCAGCTATGCCCTGCCGGGACGGCGAGCCCTTGCTTTGGGTTCCGAGGCTCCGCGTATTTCGGCGCGCGGGGCGGGCCTCGCGATTCGACATCCTGTCTCAACGCTCGGAGCGGGCCATCCCTGGCCGAAAAGCGGGGTCAGACACTACTTTCCTTGGCCACAGTGCTACAAGGACAAGCCAGCGGAAGGGAAAGTAGTGTCTGACCCCACTTTTCCCCGCCCCGCTCGCCGCGCTCCGCCAGTCACCCTCGCAAGCGCTCGCCGTCCCGGCAGGCGGAAGCTCGTCGGTCGTCAGGAATCGGAATGTCCCCTTTTTCTCAGCGCTACCGGCGCGTCACGTTGTTCCAGTAGCCCGGCGGGTAGGGGGCGAAGCCGCGGTCCACGGATTCGTCCGGCCAGAAGCGGTTGGGACGGCGGCCGCACGCGATGACGCCCTTGTCGCACAGCGCCTGGCGCCATTCGTACTTCAGAAAGTACCTGGCCGCGGGCGTGTGCTCGGGGTCGAACTGCACGCGCACGGCGTGGGACTGCGCCGCGCCGCCGAAGCCCGTGCCGGGCGCTGAACGGGCGGCCGATTCGCCCGCGGCGCGATCGCCGCTCGGCAGCTTTGAAGTCTCTTCCGCCTGCCTCGGCTTCTCGCGGTAAACGGCCACGGCGATGACGCCCAGGGCCGAGTCGTCCCCCCAGGCCGCGGCGTAGGAGTCGCCCGCTTCGGTGAAGTAGAAGCGGTGAACCTGCGACAGGCTCGTGCGCCAGCCCTTGTAGGTGCCCTGCTGATAGGGGCCGAGCACGTACATGCGCTCGCTGCGCGCGAGGTGCGACTTGTCGCCCGAGATGATATTGCGTCCGTCCACGGCGATGACGAGCCCGATCCGATGCCCCGTGCGGTTGCGCACGCGGATGGCGTAGCTCTCTCCGTTCCTGGCTTCGAGATAGGCGCGATGGATGTTCGCGCCATCCCCTCGCTGGACGGGGTACTGGGGCAGCGAGCCCCGGCCGTCCGCGACGATCTCCACGTCCGCGGGCTGGTGGATGGGGGAAACCCTCGCCTGCACGGCTGCCGGCGCCAACGCCACCAGCAAGACCAGCACTGACAGTGTGTGAGCCATGTCGCGATCTCCTCGGTATGCGGTAGTGCCTCGGTGCTGTAAACGGGACGGCGGACGGGAAGGGTCAACGGGGAAGGAAAGGCTCACCGGCCAGCGCGGCCGCGGGGACCCCGATCCACGGGGATGCAAAGAGTGGTCGAGGCCCGCGGGGCGCGGCCACAAGCGGCCCGCCCTGCGGCCGTTCCCGCGCGACCTCAGCCGGGGTGCGGCAGATCCTCGACGGCGCAGCCCTCCAGGGCCCGGGCGGTGAAGTGGCGCTGGAGGCGCTCGGCGTCGGGGCCGGGCGGGCGCGGCTCCGTCATCGGCGGCGCGATGGCGCGCACGGTCTCGAGCAACGGGCGCAGCCGCCGCGGCGGCTCTCGTTCGGTGACGAAGAAGGCCTGGCTCGCCACCATCGCCAGCAACGCGAGCCCCGCATCGAGACAGCGCCCGGCCTCGGCCGCCTTGCGCCAGGCCAGGAACGTGGGTACCGAGACATCGTTCTGACCGAAGCCGCCGCCCTCGCTTCCGGGCAGAAGCGTGCGCTGGGCGGCATAGCGGGCTTGCTCGGCGTAGCCGGCCGCAGCGAAGCCGAGGCCCCCGAGGTACACGCCGGCTCCGGCCACGAGCTGATCGGGCAGCTCCGAGACGCGACCGTCCAAAAGCTTGCTCAGCTGCCGGTCACAGAGCAGCGCCGCATCGGCCCAGGCCGCCGCCAGGTTGTCCAGCGCGGGGTAGGCCCGGCCGTTGTGGAAGCCTCCGGTGGAGACGGCGCGGCCGTCGGGGTGCCCGTCGTCCGGCGGAAGATACACGGGGTTGTCGGACACCGCGCGCAGAGAGATGCTCGCCACCTCCTCCGCCTGCGCCGCTGCGCGCAGGGCCTGTCCCAGCACCCGCGGCGCGATGCGCCAGGACACCGGGGCCTGGTAGGACCGGCGTCCTCCCTCGGGGGCCCCCTCCAGGAGCTCGCGCAAGCGTACCAGCGTGCGCGCCTCATGGGGATCCTCCCACAGCCCGTCGAGGGCGGAATCCAGATGCTCGAGGGGCGCCGCGATCGCCTCCCAGGCGAGCGCGAACACCTCCATCGCCGTCTCCCACCGGTGCCGCGCCTCGAGGGCCGCGTCCGCCGTCAGGGCGCTGGCGCACGGGCTGCCGTTGACCAGCGCGAGGGCGTCCTTCTCCGCCAAGGTCGCGCGTTGCTGGAGTTCGCTGAAGAGGTGCGACAGTGCCTGGATCTCGCCCGGGCAGCCGTTGCCGAGGGCGGGCACCGCCGGCAGGCGCGCTGCGTCGAGCATGGCGGCGACGCCCTCGGCGATGGCCGGGCTCACCGCCGCATGTCCCTCCACGAAATTCGCCAGCCGCGCGAGAACGATGCCGCGCGTGATCCGCTCGGGCAGAGGCTCGCCGAAGGAGGTGCGCACCACGTGTGAGGGCCGTGCGGCCTGCTCGCGGCGCTCCTCCCGGGTCAACCGCACGCTGGCCCGTTGCCCGTAGCCGCTGGTGACCCCGTAGATGTAGACACCGGGGTCGTCGAGCAGCCGCTCGAAGGCCGCTCGCGCGTCGCGCATGCACGCCACGGCGTCCGCGTGCAGCATGACCGGTTCGCCCCGCCACGCGACGCGCCGAAACGCGTCGAGGGTGAGATCGGCTCGAGTCCGTACGACGAGGGTCATCTTGCCTTCCTTCCTTTCTTTTCTTTTGCTCCTGCGCACGGCGGGCGCCACGGCGGCGCCGTGCCCATCGTGGGGGCCTTCGGGCAGGTTACGCCAAACGGCCGCTGGCCCTCTATCTCTGTAAGCGCTCAAGTACTTCGCGGGCGCGCCGATGAGTCTGCGAGACCCCTGCCCACCCTTGTGGACGGAGCCATGGAACAGCGACGCGCGGGTCGACTTCTCTCCCCGTATGCATGGTGGCTCGGCCTGCTGCTGGCGCTGTCCCTGGTCGCGTCGGGCTGCGCCGCCAACGGCTCCGCGACGAGCGTGCATCCGGACGAGGCAACGGTCGTGCAGAGCGCCGATGCCGATACGGAAAATACCGAAGAGCGGCGCGACGATCCCGCCAAGTGGCGCAAGCTCGACACCGACAAGGACGAAGAGGCGGTGGTCGCCACCGCGTGGCTGGTGACGGTGCTGGCCGGCATCGCCTTGAGCATTCTGGGCGTCGTGGCGCTGTTTTGACGAGCGCTGAGCGGAAGCGGTTAATCCGTAACAGTCTGCTGGTCGCACTCGTGCTCTCGGGTGCGGCGCTGGCGCTGTACGCGGCGCAGCTCGTGACCATCGAGCGGCATCGCGGGTTCTTCGCTCCGGTCTGGGATCCAGCAGGTCGCTTCGTGTATTTCGTCCAGCGCGACACCTTCGGCGTGACGTGGGGGCTCGGATGGGAGCACTTCACCGGTCCTGCCAGCGCGTACATCATCGATGACGAGCTCGCGCTGCGGCGGTTGACGCTCGATACGGAAATCACCGAAACGCTCCTCACGTGGAATACGACGCCGGTCGAGAGCCGGGTGATCGAGGAATACCGCGGGCGGATCTTCAACACCCTGAGCGCGCGCATCGATACCGATCAGGACGCCGTCGAGTACCGCGTGCGCATGAGCATCCCCCGCGTGCCGATGTCCGTGCACCACAGCCTGCACGGGCGCTGGACCCCGAGAACGCGCGAGCCCGCATCCTGGCAACAGACCGACGTCAGCCTGCTGGGCTACGCGGAGCACCGCCTCGTCGACGGTGTCGAGCTGCTCACGGTTCCGGGGCGCGAGTTCTTCCCCGCCGCGGTGATCGCCGTGCGCCGGGACGGCGCGCACCAGGTGCTGATGCAAAACGATGCGTTTCCCGAGCTCTACCCGGGCGGCATCCCCGCGAGGGTCATAAGCGAGCGCTCCTTGCGCGAGATGATCGAACGCCACCGCGAGATCGCGCGGGTGCGCCGGAAGCTCGTCGACGAGTACCTGGCCCAAGGGATGGATGAAGGTCAGGCGCTGCTCGAAGCCGGTGATCGGCTGCAGGATCTCGGCTACTACCCCAAGGGCCCGCAGCTGGTGGCCCGGGCGTTGAGCGAAGCGCCGCGCGGTGCGCCCGTTTTCGAGATCTCGGAGGAGGAGTTCCGCGTAGGGCTGTTCTCCGACATTCGCGCCGCCATCGGCAGCCCCGGAGAGTCCGTCGACAAATCCATGGGTCGCTACGTCGTGCACCGCGACTTCGACACCAGCCGGCGCCTGAACGCGTGGCTCGATGCCGGCCACACGCGCTTCGTGGTCGAGCACGACGGAGCGTTCTACGCAATCGAAGTAAGACGCTAGCTCAGCCGCGGCGCACCGCGCGCACCAGCGCGTCCAGGGCGATGGCGTCCGCGGCGCCCCCGTGGCCAGGCTCGCGCTCCACCCGCCGCTCCGCCACCTCCGCCTTCTGGATCTCGAAGCCCGGGAGGTCGGCCACGACGTCCCCGGCGGTGCAGAGCACCGCGGGATCCTGCGGGCCGCCGACCCCGTGCTCCAGATTGCTCCGGTCGTGGCCCACGTACAGAAAAACGCCGCCCGGCACGACCGCCGCCCGGGCGCGCGCGATGATGAGGCGTCGCGCGTCCTCGGGAACCTGGAGATAGCACATGAGCACCAGATCGTAGGCGCCGGGATCGGGCCGGTAATCCACCAGATCGGCCAGCGCCCACTCCACGTCGACACCGCGTGCTTCGGCCAGGCGCCGGGCCTTGTCCAGGGCGACCTCGGAGAAGTCCACCGCCGTCACCCGCCAGCCCCGGGCGGCCAGCCACACCGCATTGCGGCCCTCGCCCGCCGCCAGGTCCAGGGCGCGGCCGGGTCGCAGGCTCTCCGTCTCGGCGACAACGAACTGATTGGGGCCTGCGCTCCAAACGAGCTCTTTTTCCGCGTAGCGCCGATTCCAGCCTTCGCGATCCACGCGCTCGCTCCCCGTTACGCTTCAAGCCATGGACGGAAGGCCCGCGAGGGCCATGGCCAGCTCCTCGGGGTCGTACGCCTCGTCTTTCAGCTTGCCTTCGAAGTAATCGATGTAGGCCTGCATGTCGAAGTGCCCGTGCCCGCACAGGTTGAACAGGATGGCCGGTGACTCGCCCGCCTCCTTGCAGCGCAGTGCCTCGTCGATGGCGGCCTTGACCGCGTGGTTGGCCTCGGGCGCGGGCACGATGCCTTCCGTGCGGGCGAAGGCCACCCCCGCCTCGAAGCATTCCCGCTGCTGGTAGGCGCGCGCCTCCATGAGGCCGAGCGCGTAGGCGTGGCTCACCAGCGGCGCCATGCCGTGGTAGCGCAGCCCCCCGGCGTGAAACCCCGAGGGCACGAAGCCCGACCCCAGGGTGTGCATCTTGACCAGCGGCGTGAGCCTGGCGGTGTCGCCGTGGTCGTAGGCGTAGCGGCCGCGGGTCAGGGTGGGGCACGCCGCGGGCTCGACGCCGATGACGCGCACCGCGCGCCCGCCGCGGAGCTGGTTACCCAGGAACGGGAAGGCGATGCCGGCGAAGTTGCTGCCCCCGCCCGTACAG
This sequence comes from uncultured Ectothiorhodospiraceae bacterium, assembly GCA_964585725.1. Classification (GTDB taxonomy): domain Bacteria; phylum Pseudomonadota; class Gammaproteobacteria; order HK1; family HK1; genus CAZPFD01. Next base: position 34,682 of record CAZPFD010000001.1, read on the forward strand.
CCGATGACCATGTCCGGGTAATCGTCGGCCATCTCCAGCTGGCGCTCGGCCTCGAGCCCGATCACCGTCTGGTGCAGGAGCACGTGGTTGAGGACACTGCCCAGGGCGTAATGGGTGTCCGCACGCCCGAGCGCCCGCTCCACCGCCTCGCCGATGGCGATGCCGAGACTGCCGGTGCTCTCGGGGTGCTCTGCGAGCACCGCGCGGCCTGCCTCGGTCTCCTCGCTCGGGCTGGCGAAGCAGCGCGCCCCGTAGGTCTCCATCATGGCCTTGCGGTACGGCTTCTGGCGGAAGCTCACCTTGACCATGAACACCTCCACCTCGAGCCTCAGCATGGCCGCCGCGTGGGCGAGGGCCGAGCCCCACTGGCCGGCGCCGGTCTCCGTGGTGAGGCGCGTGATCCCGGCCGCCTTGTTGTAGAAGGCCTGAGCCACCGCGGTGTTGGGCTTGTGGCTGCCAACCGGACTCACCCCCTCGTACTTGTAATACATGCGCGCGGGGGTTCCCAGGGCGCGCTCGAGGCCCCGGGCGCGATACAGGGGCGTCGGCCGCCACTGGCGGTAGATATCCCTCACCGGCTCCGGAACGTCGATGTATCGGGTCTGACTCACCTCCTGCTCGATGAGCGCCCCCGGGAACAGGGGCGCGAGGTCCTCGGGCCCGATGGGCCGGCGGGTGGCCGGGTGCAGCACCGCCGGCAGCGGCTCGGGGAGATCCGCCTGCAAGTTGTACCAGGCCCCGGGAATGTCCTTCTCGTCCAGGAGATATTTCAGTCTTTCGCTCATTGCGCTCGCTCGGACACCGCTCCACGCCCGCTCCCCTCCAGCCGATCCCCGGACGCACCGGGGCGTTGCGCGACTCGGGCGGGAGAGCCTGCAGAGACTATCACCGATGCGCGGGCGATGGGAAAGCGCGCCCCGGAGTCCTAGGCAGCGGGCGGCGCCGCTTGCGATCGCGCCCCGGCGCCGAAATAACGATTGGTTGGAGGGTTGCCGGCGCTATAATGCGTGGTCAAGGGAGGAAGCGTCTCGAGCGCGGGTTCGGGTCCGCGTAGGAAGAGGACGACACACGGCGCGCCGGTTGTTCGGACCCGGGCGGCGGGACGCATTCCAGCACCGGGTAACCAGTGACCTCAGGGGAGGTGGAGCCATGCCGCTACGTATAGGCGATGAGGTGCCGAACTTCACGGCACAGACGACGCAAGGGCAGATCAAGTTTCACGATTGGATCGGAGACGGGTGGGCGATTCTCTTCTCCCATCCCAAGGACTTCACCCCGGTCTGCACCACCGAGCTCGGCTACATGGCGGGGCTCGAGCCGGAGTTCGACAAGCGCAACTGCAAGATCATCGGACTGAGCGTCGACTCGGTCGACGATCACGAGAAGTGGTCCAAGGACATCGAGGAGACACAGGGCCATGCGGTCAACTACCCGCTGATCGGCGACACCGATCTCCAGGTGGCAAAGCTCTTCGACATGATCCACCCCAACGCCACCGGAAAGGCGAAGGACCGCACGCCCGTAGACAACGCGACGGTGCGCTCCGTGTTCGTCATCGGCCCCGACAAGAAAGTCAAAGCGATGATCACCTATCCGATGAGCACCGGACGCAACTTCGACGAGGTCCTGCGGCTGCTCGATTCCGTGCAGCTCACGGCCAAGCATCAGGTCGCCACGCCCGTCAACTGGAAACAGGGCGAGGACGTCATCATCGTCCCCGCGGTTTCCGATGAGCAGGCCAAGGAGAGGTTCCCCCAGGGCTGGAAATCCCCCAAGCCCTACCTGCGGATCGTGGCGCAACCGAAGTAGAACCCCGCCTTCACGCCACCGAATGAGGCGCCCCCCGGGGCGCCTCTTCATTTTCGGGGTCGGACCTACGCAACCTGCTGAAATTTGGTCCAAATGGCCCTGCAGCGGCGTCTCGTAGTGCCTTAGAAGACCCTTTTCGGGGGCAAAATGGGGCCGCTAAGCAAAGCCTTCATCGGACAATTCCTTAGAGCATCGATTTCGACCGCGAAAACGGCGTTCTAAATCGGTTGAGCGTCGTTTTTTCAAGCGAGTTTCTCGCTATTTCAACGCGTTGCGTTGGTCCGACCCTAGAAAGCACAGGGGAAGCGGCGTAGAGTTGGCTGCGACCACCGCCAAGCGACAGAGGCGGCCCCAGTGAAGTGCCCCAGATGCAGCCAGGACAATCCCGCCCGGGCGAAATTTTGCCTCGAGTGCGGAGCCCGCTTGCCGCTTGCATGCCGCCAATGCGGGACGGAGCTGCCGGCGGACGCCAAGTTCTGCCTCGAGTGCGGCGAGCCGATCACGACGCGTTTACCCGCGGAGACCCCCTTCGAGTCTCCGGACGCATATATCCCCAAGCATCTCGCCGAGAGGATTCTCGCCGCCAAGAAAACCTTGGAGGGTGCCCGTAAGCAGGTGACCGTGCTATTCGCCGACATCAAGGGATCCACGGGATTGATTGCAGGACAGGATCCCGAGGAAGCGGACAAGCTGCTCCATCCGGCCCTTGAACGCATGATGGAGGCCGTGCATCGATACGAGGGGACCGTCACCCGAGTCACGGGTGATGGGATCATGGCGCTTTTCGGCGCACCGCTTGCCCACGAAGATCATGCCAGCCGCGCCTGTTTCGCAGCGCTGGTCATGCAGGAGGCGACTCGCCGCTACAGCGAGCAGGTTCGGCGAGAGCATGGCTTCTCGGTCCAGATCCGAGTAGGCCTCAACTCGGGCGAGGTCGTCGTGCGCTCCATCGGCAACGATCTCTACATGGAGTACACGGCCATGGGCCAAACAACGCACTTGGCCGCCCGGATGGAGCAGCTCGCCGACCCCGGAAGCATCCTGCTGCCTGCCGATACGCTTCGCCTGACCGAGGGCTGCATCGAAGTCAAGGAGCTCGGCAGGGTTCCGGTCAAGGGTCTGCCCGAACCCATCGAGGTATATGAGCTTAGTGGTGCGGGGTTCGCGCGGCGGCGCTTCGACGCCGCCGCCGCTCGAGGCTTGACACAGTTCGTCGGACGCGACACCGAGCTCGATCATCTGCAGAGGTCGCTCGAGCGGGCAGGCAAGTACCAGGGCCAAATCGTCGCCGTGGTCGGCGAGCCAGCGGTCGGGAAATCACGCCTGTTCTTTGAGTTCACGCATTCCCATCGAACCCGGGGCTGGCTCGTCCTGGAGACAAGCTCGGTCTCCTATGGCACGGCCACCCCTTTTCTACCCGTCATCGACCTGCTCAAAACCTATTTCCAGATCGAGGCGCGGGACGAGCCCCGGAGGATTCGCGAAAAGATCGGCGGCAAGCTCGTGACTCTCGATGAAAGCCTGATGGCGGCCGCGCAAGCCTTCTTCGCACTCTTGCATGTTCCAGCAAACGATGCTCAGTGGGAGGCTCTGGATTCGACGCAGCGCCGGCAGCGGACTTTCGATGCCTGTAAGCGCCTCCTGCTCTGGGAAAGCCGGATACAGCCGCTGCTCCTCGTCTTCGAGGATCTGCACTGGGTCGACTCCGAAACACAGGCATTTCTCGACAGCTTGGTCGACAGCCTGCCCACCGCACGAGTACTGCTGCTGGTCAACTACCGGCCCGAGTACGAGCACACCTGGGGCAACAGGACCTGCTACACGCAGCTGCGCATCGATCCACTGCCGCCCGACAACGCAGAGAAACTCCTCGACGCTTTGCTCGGCGTGGACGCGGGGCTCCGATCGCTGAAGGAGCTGCTTATCGAACAGACGCAGGGCAATCCCTTCTTCCTGGAAGAAAGCATTCGGAGCCTGGTGGAAACCGAGGCCCTGATCGGCGAACCGCGCGCCTATCGTCTGGCGAAACCCCTGACCAACATCCAGGTGCCACCTACGGTGCAAGCCGTCCTGGCGGCCCGCATTGACCGGCTGCGTCCCAGCGAGAAACGTCTTCTGGAGACGGCGTCGGTCATCGGCGAAACGGTTCCGTTCGCTCTGCTCCAGCTTGTAAGCGGCATGCCCGAGGAGGAGCTGCGTCACACCCTCAGGCACCTGCAAATCGCAGAGCTCCTGTACCAAACGAGCCTTTTCCCTGATCTCGAGTATACGTTCAAGCACGGACTCACATACCAGGTGGCCTACAACTCTCTTTTGACTGAGCGCCGGCGCGCCCTCCACACCCAGATCCTCGAGGCCATCGAGAACCTATACAGTAGCCGGCTGATCGAGCACAGCGAGCGGCTCGCCCACCACGCTTTCCGGGGCGAGGTATGGGCGAAGGCACTCACCTACCTGCGCCAGGCAGGCGCCAAAGCCGAGACACGCTCCGCGTACCGCGAAGCCGTGTCGTGCTTCGAACAGGCGCTCACGGTCCTGAATCACCTGCCAAAGGATCGCCCGATGCTGGAGCAGGCCGTGGACGTTCGCTTCGATCTTCGAACTTCGCTTTTTCCGCTAGGAGAACACCAGCGAGTCCTTGATTATCTTCGGGAAGCCGAAATCCTGAGCGGGGAGCTCGACGATCAGCTGAGGCAAGCCTGGGTCTCCGTCTACATGTGCCACTACCGCTGGGTGACCGGTCAATCAGCGCAGGCGTGCGACCTGGGTCGCCGTGCTCGCTCAATGGCCGAAACGCTCGGCGATGTTTCCCTGACGGTCACGGCCAACTACTACCTGGGTCTTGCCTGCCTCAGCGCGGGTGACTACCAGGGAGCGGAAGTCTTCCTACGGGAGAACGTAGGGTTGCTCCGGGGCGACCTGGCTCGCAAACGCCTTGGGGTAGCCGGTTTTCCGGCTGCCATGTCACGCTCCTATCTGGCGTGGGCCCTCGCCGAGCGCGGAGAATTCGACGAAGGTATCGTGAACGGGCAGGAAGCCGTGCTGATGGCCAAGGAGCTGGAGCACGCCTGGAGCTTCGTCACTGCGGCCTGGGGCCTTGCATCGCTGTATACGATCAAGGGCGAACCCGAAAGAGCTCTCGAGATCCTCGAGCGGGCCCTCGCGCTGTCCCGAGAGTGGTACCTGGCCGCTCTGACGCCGGGTGTCATGGGATCGTTAGGGTACGCGCAGGCGATGTCGGGGCGTCTTTCCGACGGCCTGTCGATGCTCGCGGAGGCTGTCGCGGCTGCCGAAGCCTCGGGAAGACTGGCCTTCCATTCCGTGCTGGTCGTGTACCAGGGTGAGGTACTGCTGCGTGCAGAGCGGCTCGCGGATGCCCGCACGACCGAGGAGCGGGCGTTGGCACTCGCCCGCGAACGCGGCGAGCGCGGCGTCGAGGCGGCAGCCCTCCGGCTCTTGGGCGAGATCGCTTCCCGTTCGCACTCCCGGGAGCGGGACAAAGCCGTATCCTGCTATGGCGCCGCGATGGAGCTGGCCGGCAATCTGGGGATGCGTCCGCTCACGGCGCGCTGCCACCTCGGTTTGGCCCGCATGTACCGCCGTGCGCAGGACCGGGACAAATCCGAGGCGCACTTCGGCAAAGCCGCCGAGCTCTTCCGCGGAATGGGTATGCGCGTACCCAGCAACCTGCTTAGAAGTCCCTTTTGAAGCCCGAAAACGTGCTTCTAAGGCTCGCGAGACCCCGTCTCTCGCAGGTATAGTTTCTTGTTTTCAAAAGGTTGCGTTGGTCCGACCTAGATGCCGAGGTAGGCTTCCTTGACTTTTTCGTTGGCGAGGAGGGCGGGGCCGGTGTCGCTGAGCACGATGTTGCCGGTCTCGATGACGTAGCCGCGATCGGCGATGGCGAGGGCGGCCTGTGCGTTCTGCTCGACCAGGAAGATGGTGGTGCCCTCGCGCTTGAGCTCGGCGATGGCCTCGAAGATCTGCTCCACCAGGAACGGGGCGAGGCCCATGCTCGGCTCATCGAGGAGCAGCAGGCGGGGGCGCGCCATCAGCGCGCGCGAGATAGCCAGCATCTGCTGCTCGCCGCCGGAGAGCGTCCCGGCGGCCTGGCGGCGACGCACCTTGAGCACGGGGAACATCGTGTAGGCCTTCTCCAGATCCGGCTCGATGTGGTCCCCGCGCCGGGTGTAGGCGCCGAGGCGCAGGTTGTCCTCCACGGAGAGGGGGCCGAACACCTGGCGGCCCTCGGGCACCTGGGAGATGCCGAGCGCCACCCGCCGGCTGGGATCGAGGCGGGTCACGTCCCGGCCGGCGAAGCGCACCGTGCCGCCGCTGGCGGGCTGCACGCCGGAGATGGTGCGCAGCAACGTGGTCTTGCCCGCGCCGTTGGCGCCCACGAGGGCTACCAGCTCTCCCTCGGCCACGGCGGCGTCGACGCCTTTCAGGGCCGCGATGCGCCCGTAGTGACTGGTGAGTCCCTCGACCGCGAGCAGCATCACGCCGCTCCGGCGGCGTCGCCGCCGAGATAGGCGGCGACGACGTCCTGATTCGCGCGCACCTCCTCAGCGCTGCCCTCGGCGAGACGCCGCCCGGAATCCAGAACCAGAATCCGATCGGAGATACCCATGACCAGATGCATGTCGTGCTCGACGAGCACCACCGTGATGCCGGCGTCCGCCACCTTGTGGATGAGGTCGGCGATCGCCTGCGTCTCGCGTGCGTTGCACCCGGCCGCCGGCTCATCGAGGAGTAGAAGCCGGGGCTCGGTGGCGAGGGCCCGGGCGATCTCGAGGCGCTTGAGCCCGCCGTAGGGCAGCGAGTCCGCGTTGCTGCCCTCGTGCTCGCCGAGGCCCACGAACTCGAGCAGCTCCCGCGCCTTCTCGCGGCACGCCCGATCCGAGCGCACGACGGCGGGCGACCGGAAGAGCGTGGCCAGAAACCGGGTGTCGGCGTAGCGGTGGCGGCCTACCATGACGTTCTCGAGCACCGTCATGTTGTGAAAGATCTGGAGATTCTGGAAGGTGCGCGAGATGCCCCGGGCGGCCAGCGCGTGGGGCGGCTCGCCGGTGACGTCGGCACCCTCGAAGCGCACTCGCCCCTCGCTCGGGCGGTAGACACCGGTGATCAGGTTGAAGAGCGTGGTCTTGCCCGCGCCGTTGGGACCGATGATGGAGTGGATGGTGCGGGGGGCGACGGCGAAGGACAGGTCATCGACGGCGCGCACACCGCCGAAATCCATGCTGAGCGCCTCGACCTCGAGCAGACTCATCGCCCTGCCCTTCGGATGCCGAGGATGATGGAAGGCAGCAGCCCGCGCGGCATGAAGATCATGACCAGCATGAGAATCAGACCGAACGCCACCGTCTCGTAATCCTCGAAGCCCGCGATGAGCTGCGGCAGCGCGGTCACGATGACCGCCCCGATCACCGCGCCGAAGGTCGAGGCCATACCGCCCAGCACCACCATCACCACGTAGCCGATGGAGCTCAGGAAATCCGCGACGCGTGGCGTGACGAATCCTTCGTAGTGGGCGAAGAGACTGCCTGCGATGCTCGCGAACACGGCCGAGATCACGAAGACCAGCACCTTGTAGCGGGTGGTATCCACCCCGCTCACCTGCGCCGCCACCTCCGAGGTGTGCAGCGAGCGCAACGCGCGGCCGATGGGCGAGTCGATCAGGTTGAGCGCGATCCAGACGCTCATCCACAACACGATGCCGACGATGAAATACCAGGTCCAATCGCCCCGCGGCTGCCACCCCAGGAGCTCGAAGCGAGCCACCGGCATGCCGTCCGGGCCGCCGGTGAGCGCGACCTCCTGGTTGAGGATGATCGAGATGATGATGCCCACGCCGAGCGTCGCCATGGCCAGATAGTGACCGCGCAGCCGCAGGATGGGGCGCGCGATGACGAAGGCGAACAGCGCGGCCATGATCGCCCCTGCCAGCATCGCCAGAGGCGGCGCCCACGCATAGTGAATGGTCAGCACGGCGGAGCTGTAGGCGCCGATGCCGAAGAAGCCGGCGTGCCCCAGGCTGATGCGCCCGGCGTAGCCGATAAGCAGGTTGAGACCCACGCACACGATGGCGCTGATTCCGACCTTGGTCACGATGTCGAAATAGAAGGGATTGGGCAGCAGGAAGGGTACGAGGATGATGACCGCCGCGAGAGTCAGGAGTCCCCCCGTCCGCGGCGAGGCCAGCCAGCTCGTGCGCGTGCGGCTCACACCCGTTCGGTCCCCGTCTTGCCGAACAGCCCGCTCGGCATGAAGAAAAGCACCAGCAAAATGATCACGAAGGCGACGGCGTCCTTATACGCCGAGGAGACGTAGCCGGCCGTCAGCGCTTCGGCGAGGCCGAGCACCAGACCTCCGACCACGGCTCCGAGCCCGCTGCCCATGCCGCCCAGGATCGCGGCGCTGAATCCCTTCAACCCCAGCAACAGGCCGATGGTGGAGTACGTCTGGGAGATGGGCGCCACCAGAATCCCGCCGAAGGCGCCGATGAACGCTGCGAGCGCGAAGCTGAGCGCCACCACCGTGCGCGTGTTCACGCCGACGAGCTGCGCGGCGAGACGGTTGTGCGCCGTGGCCAGCATGCCCTTGCCGACCAGGGTACGGCTGAAGAACCACGCCACCGCCAGTAGCACCACGGCGGCCCCGCCCAGCACCCACAGGCTCTGAACCTGGACGGCGGCGCCCCCGATGTGCACGATGCCCTCGCCCGTGAACGCGGGCAGTCGATGAAAGTTGCGGTCCCAGACGACCTCGGCGAGCCCGCGCAGGAAGATCGAGGCACCGATGGTGATGATGATGAGCGTCACCACGTCCGCGTTGCGCGCGGGCTGGATGGCGAGCTTGGCAATGGCGACACCCACGGCCACCGCGATTCCGAGCGCGCACGCGATGGCGAGCGGCATGGGCAGCCCGGCCGCCATCAGAAAGACGGTGGCCATGCCGCCGATCATCACGAACTCGCCCTGGGCGAAGTTGATGACGTGGCTCGCGTTGTAGACCATGGTGAATCCGAGCGCCACCAGCGCGTACACCGCGCCGCTGGTGATGCCGGAGAAGAAGAACTGTAGAAAGTCGGACACCGTCCGCTCAGTGCGCCGCCCGCGACACGCTCACCCGCCCCTGATCGGGCGGGTGAGCGTGCACCTTCCGTGTGTCAGTACTGGAGCGTGAACCCGCCGTCCTGGATCTCGACCATCTTGAACGAACGCAGGTCGAGGCCCATGTGATCCTCGGACGAGATGTTGAAGATGCCGTCGGCGCCGACGAAGTTCCTGGTGGACTCGAGCGCGGCGCGCACCGCCTCGGGATCCGTGGAGCCGGCACGCTCGATGGCGTTCACCGCCAGGAACAACGCGTCGTACGCGTGCCCGCCGAAGGTGGAGACGTCCTCGCCCCAGCGCTTCTTGTAGGCGTCGGCGTACGCCTGCGCCACCTGCGCCTGAGGATCGTCCGGCGGCAGCTGCTCGGCGACCAGCACCGCCGCGCACGGCATGCGCACGCCCTCGGCTGCTGCGCCCGCGCCTTCGACGAACTGCTTCGAGCACACGCCGTGGCTGTTGTAGTACTGGGCGTCGATGCCGAGCTGATGGAAGTTGCGCGCGACGATGGTCGAGGGCGCTCCGAAGCCGCAGAAAAGGACGGCGTCGACCCCCGCATTCTTGATGTTGGTGAGCTGCGGCGTCACGTCCGTGTCACCGCGGCTGTAGGTCTCCTTGGCCGCGATATCGATGCCGAAGCTCGGCGCGAACTGCTCGGCATTGGCCATGCACGACTTGTCGAAGCCGCCGTCGCCCGCGATCAGCCCGAGGCGGGAGTGGCCGAGGCGGTTCATGTCCTCGTAGATCTTGCGCACGGCCATGCCGTCGGTATGCGGCGTCTTGAACACCCACTTCTTGACCGGATCGATGATGACGGACGCACCGGCGAGGGAGATGAACGGGATCTGCGGATCGACGGCCTGGATCACCGCCATGGTCTCTCCCGTGGTGGTCCCGCCCACGATGACGTGAACGCCGTCCTGCTCGATGAGCCGCTTGGTGAAGCTCACCGCCTTGCTCGCATCCAGGCCGGTGTCGTAGAGCACGAGCTCCACCGGGCGATCGAGCAATCCGCCCTCCTGGTTGATGCGCTCGACGTACATCTCGAGCGTCTTCTTCTCCGGATCCCCCAGGAAGGCGGCGGGCCCGGTCACCGCCAGAAAGGAGCCGATCTTCACCGGCTCCGCGGACAGCGCGCTCTGGCTGCCCAGGCTCAGACCTGCGGCAAAGACCGCCAGACTGACGAAGGAGATTCCTCTCTCCAGCATTCTTCGGATGGCTAGGCTCATTTTCACTTCCCCTTGGTTGGATATTGTGGCCGGAAGCGGTTGTGGGATTGTTATCCGCTCGGGGCCGGCTCCACGGCCAATGGTTGACTCAGCCCGATCCGGTGTCAAGCGAGCACCACCGCGCCCCGTAGTTAGCGGATGCCTCGCATGCGCCTACCTTGACCTAGGTCAAGGGATCCGCGGAAAGCCCGAAGCCTCGGGACAGGAGGCCAGAACCTGTTAAAATCACGGCATTGCGGATTGCAGGAGCACGCCCGCAGCGGCGCCGCTACCGCGGGAGCGGCGGGCTTCGTCTTCGGCACGGTGGGCCCTGCCGGCGGCGGGCCGGTGCCGCGAAAGGCCGGAGCGGACGGCGCTGCACGCGAGTCCGCGAAGCGGACCCGCCACTGTCGCGGTGGAAGGCGCCGGCCGACGCCGTGCACGACCCGCCGCAGTGAGGCCACCAGCGAGGCGCAGCGAGCGCGTATGCCGAGCTCAATCACGGCGACCCTGAGAATCAACGGCGAAGAGCGCCTCGTCGTCTTTCCCATCCATCACACCCTGCTCGAGGTGCTGCGCGAGGCGTGCGGTCTCACCGGCACCAAGCACGGCTGCGAGCTCGGCGAGTGCGGCGCGTGCGCCGTGCTTCTCGACGGCGAGCCGGTGCTCTCATGCCTGGTGCTCGGCGCCGAGGCCGCGGGCCGCGAGATCCAGACCGTGGAGGGCTTGCAGCACGGCAATACGCTGCATCCGCTCCAGGCCACGTTCTCGGATCTGGGTGCGACCCAGTGCGGCTACTGCATTCCGGGCATCCTGATGGTGGCGAAGGGGCTGCTCGATCGGCGGCCCGATCCCTCGGAGGCGGAGATCCGCGAGGCGCTCTCGGGCAATATCTGCCGCTGCACCGGCTACAACCGCATCGTGCGCGCGGTGCAGTGGGCGGCCGCGATGCAGCGCGGCGACGACTGGCAGCCCTCGCCCGAAGAGCTCCTGGGCTCGCCCGCCGGGCCCGACACCACTTGAGACCCGCCATGGCCACGAAACCCCAGCAGGCACTCGATCACCCGCGCCCCGACGCCGATGCGGCGCGCGAGCACGAGCTCATCGGCAAGCCCTTCCGGCGCGTCGACGCGCGGGCCAAGGTGACCGGGACCACGCGCTTCGCGGACGACCTGAGCTTCCCGCGCATGGCCTACGTCAAGCTCGTGCGCAGCACGGCGCCGCACGCGCGCATCAAGCGCATCGATCTCGGCCCGGCGCACAACATGCCCGGGGTGCTCGGCTTCCTGACCGGCAAAGATCTGCCGGTGCCCTTCGGCATTCTGCCGGTGTCCCAGGACGAGCATGCGCTGGCCCTCGACAAGGTGCGATTCGTCGGCGACCCCGTGGCCGCAGTGGCGGCGCTGTCCGAGGACCAAGCCCACGCCGCGGCCCTCGCCGTGCAGGTCGAGTACGAGATGCTGCCGACCATCGCCGGCGTCGACGACGCCTTGCGCACGCCCGAGCCGCGCATCCACGACTACGGCGCCGAGGGCAATCTGCACAAGAAGGTGTCGCTGCGCTTCGGGGACGTGGAGGCGGGATTCGCCGAAGCCGATCATGTCTTCGAGGACACGTTGTTCTTCGAAGGCAATACGCACCTGCCCATCGAGCAGCACGCCGCCGTCGCGGTCCCCGAGGACGACGATCAGATCACGCTCTACTCCTCGACCCAGACGCCGCACTACGTGCACCGGGCGCTGGCCAAGGTGCTCGAGCTCCCGCCCACCCGCATCCGCGTCATCGCCTGCCCCAACGGCGGCGGCTTCGGCGGCAAGAGCGATCCCTTCAACCACGAGATCGTGGCCGCCAAGATGGCCCTGCAGCTGGGGCGCCCGGTCAAGATCACCCTCACGCGCGAGGAGGTGTTCTACTGCCACCGCGGGCGCCACCCGGTGCTCATGCACCTGCGCACCGGGTTCAAGAAGGACGGCACCATGACCGCGCAGCACCTGCGCACCGCGCTCGACGGCGGCGCCTACGGCAGCTACGGCGTGGCCAGCACCTACTACACCGGCGCGCTCCAGACCACGACCTACCACTTGCCCTGCTACCAGTTCGACAGCATCCGCGCCTTCACCAACAAGCCGCCCTGCGGGCCCAAGCGCGGGCACGGCACGCCCCAGCCCCGCTATGCTTTCGAGGTCCACCTGGACAAGGCCGCGCACCGCCTCGGCATCGATCCCGCGGATCTGCGCCTGCGCAATCTGGCGCCGGCGGACTCGGTGACCGCGAACTGGCTGCGCATCGGGACCATCGGCCTCAAGCAGTGCATCGAGGCGGTGGTGGCGGGCAGCGGCTGGCGCGAGCGCCGCGGCAAGCTGCCCCCGGGCCGCGGGCTCGGTCTCGCGTGCGGCGCCTACATGTGCGGCGCGGGCCTGCCCATCTACTGGAACCACATGCCGCAATCGGGGGTGCAGCTCAAGCTCGATCGCAGCGGCAAGGTGACCGTGTTCTGCGGTGAAACCGAGATCGGGCAGGGCTCCGACAGCGTGCTGGCGGCGATGGTGGCCGAGGTGCTGGGCATCGATCTGGGCCACGTACGGCTGTGCGTCGCGGACACCGATCTGACGCCGGTGGATCTCGGCAGCTACTCCTCGCGCGTCACCCTCATGGTGGGTCACGCGGCGGTGCAGGCCGCGGAGCGGGCGCGCGAGCTCATCGCCCGTGCGGTGGCCGAGCAGCTCGAGGTCCCGGCGGAATCGCTGGTGTTCGCCGGCGGCCGCGTGTTCCCCGCGCAGGCGCCCGAGGCGGCTGTCACCTTCACGGAAGGCGTCATCGCCGCCGAGGCCCGCTTCGGCACCCTCGGCACCACCGGCTCGTACACGCCCCCGCGCGCCCCGGGCCGTTATCGCGGCGCCGGGGTGGGGCCGTCCCCGACCTACTCGTACACGGCCGCGGTGCTCGAGGTGAGCGTGGATGCGCAGACCGGGCTCTACGACGTGGAGCACGTGTGGATCGCCCACGACGTGGGCAGGAGCATCAACCCCGTGCTGGTGCTCGGTCAGATCGAAGGCAGCGTGTACATGGGGCTGGGCGAGGCGATGATGGAGGAGCAGGCCTTCCGGCGCCTGCCCAGGCAGCTCTCGCCGGCGCTGGTGCACAAGATGCCGTCGCTGCTCGAGTACAAGAGCCCCGGCTTTCACGACATGCCGTCCATCACCAGCTACCTGGTGGAGACCGCGGACGCGCGCGGGCCCTTCGGCGCGAAGGAGGTGGGCCAGGGACCGCTGCTGCCGGTGATTCCGGCTCTCGCCAATGCCATCTTCGACGCCGTCGGCGCACGCATCGATCAGGTTCCGATCCACCCCGATGCCATCCTCAAGGCCCTGCAGACCGGGGCCAAGGGCAAGGAGCCGCGGGTGGGTCCGGCGCGCTTTCCGGACGTGGACTTCGGCGAGCCGCTCATCGTGCCGCCGCCGTGGGACGGGGGGGACGGCCGCGCCATCAACGAGAAGAAGCCGGGCGCAACCATGAAGGAGCGCGAGGAAGCGCTCAAGGAACGACGCAGTGCTGCGCTTACCACCCATTGAGTTTCACGCGCCGCGCTCCCTCGGCGAGGCCGCGCAGATGCTCGCCGGGGCGCAGAACGAAGTGCGCCTCGTGGCCGGCGGCACCGATCTATGGCCCAACATGAAGCGGCGCCATCAGCACGCCCACACGGTGGTGAGCCTGATGGGACTGCCCGAGCTGCGCCGCATCCAGGCCGACGGCGACGGGCTGCGCGTGGGCGCGACGGCGCGGCTCTCGGACATCGTGCGCGACGAGCGCGTGCGCGAGCGCTACCCCGCCTTTGCCCGGGCCGTGGCGTCCATCTCGTCCCCGCCGCTGCGCAACATGGCCACCCTCGGCGGAAACCTGTGCGTGGATACGCGCTGCACCTACTACAACCAGACCGAGGAGTGGCGGCGCTCGATCGACTACTGCCTCAAGGAGGCCGGCGACATCTGCTGGGTGGCGACCAAGTCGCCCCGGTGCTGGGCGCACTCGGCGAGCGACGCCGCACCCATCCTGTGCGCCCTGGGCGCACAGGTGACCCTGGCTTCGCGCGAGGGCGAGCGCAGCATCGCGCTGGCGGAGCTCTACCGCGACGACGGCATCGAGTATCTGACCCGGCGCCCCGACGAGATCCTGACCGAGGTGCGGCTGCCACCCGAATCCGACGCCCGTCGTTGCCGCGCCGCATTCTGGAAGCTCCGCCGCCGCGGCTCTATCGACTTCTCCGTCTTCTCCGTCGCGGGAGCGGTATGGCTGGATGCCCGCGGCGTGGTGGAGCGCGCCCGCCTCTACCTGGGCGCGGTGGCTTCGAGCCCGCTCGAGGTGGCGGACGCGCAAACCCTGCTCGCCGCACACCCCCTCGACGACGCGCGCATCGAAGCCGTGGCGCGGGTCGCCCACAAGCTGGCCACGCCGATGGACAACACCGACTTCGCCCCCTCGTGGCGCGGCAAGATGGTGGAGCAGTACACGCGCGCGGCGCTGCGGGAGATCGCCGGGCTGCCGCCGGAGCACGCCCCGCCCCGCCATCGGCT
>CAZPFD010000002.1:0-3344 GCA_964585725.1 uncultured Ectothiorhodospiraceae bacterium
GATCCTGATCGAGCAGGAAGAGTACCTGCGCACGATCCCCAGCCTGCAGAGGCTCACCTCGAGCGCCTCCTACGGAGATGCGCGCATCCGGCTCGAGTTCCCCTACGGCGTGGACATCTCGGACGCGCTGATCCGGGTGAACAACGCGCTCTCGCAGGTGCCCGACTATCCCCAGAACGTCGACCAGCCGCGCATCATCGCCGAGTCGTTCTCGCAGAACTCGTTCATGTACTTCCGCGTGACTCCGCTCGAGGGCAACCCGCGCGGGCTCGACATGGACATGATGCGCGACTTCGTCGACGACAACGTGCGCACGCGCATGGAGAACGTGCCCGGTGTGTCCAGCGTGGAGATCTGGGGCGGCGCGGACCGCCAGGTCCAGATCCTCGCCGACCCGGCCGCGCTGGCCGAGCGCAACCTCACGGTCGCCGACGTGCGCGACGCCCTGGTCAGGCGCAACCGCGACGTCTCGGCCGGGGAGGTCGACGCCGGCAAGCGCCGCTACCTGCTGCGCACCATCGGGCGCTTCGACGAAGTCGACGATCTCGAGCGGCTCATCGTCGCCCGCCGCGGCGACGCCATCGTGCGCCTGGGCGACGTCGCCCGGGTCAGGCTCGGACACTTCGAGATCCAGGGCGAGTCGTTCGCCAACGGCAAGCCCGTGATCAGCCTGTCCGTGAACCGCGAGCTGGGCTCCAACGTCATCGATATCAAGGACCGAATGCTCGCAGAGGTCGAGCGCATCAACCAGGAGGTCCTGAACCGGGCGGGCATGGAGCTCGCGTTGAACGCCACCGACACCGTCTACGTGGAGCAGTCCATCGCGACGGTGTGGCGCAACCTCGCCCTGGGCGCCGTGCTCGCGACCGCGGTGCTGTTCCTGTTCCTGCGCTCGGGGCGAGGCACCCTCATCGGCATCATGGGCATCCCGGTGTGCACCATCGCAGCGTTCATCGGGCTGCTGGTGACCGGGCGCACCATCAACGTGATCTCGCTGGCGGGCGTGGCGTTCTCCATCGGCATGACGATGGACAATACCATCGTGGTCCTCGAGAGCATCGAGCTCGAGCGCCGCCGCGGCCTGGATCGCTTCCGCGCCGCGCTCGCCGGCGTGCAGCGCGTATGGCCCGCGGTGCTCGCCTCGACCCTGACCACGGTCCTGGTGTTCACGCCCATCGTGTTCATCGAGCTCGAGGCCGGCCAGCTCTACTCCGACATCGCCATCGGGGTCTCCGCCTCCATCCTCGCCTCGATGCTGGTGGCCACCACGCTGGTGCCCACCGCCGCCGCCAACCTCGCCCTGCCGTCACGGGCGCGCTCCGCGCAGACCGGCGCGCGGGCGGGGATCGTGCGCGGGGTCGGCTGGCTCATCGCCACCCCGCTGCGGCGCCTCGCGTGCATCGTCGCCACCGCCGCCGCCAGCATCGGGATCATCACCGGGCTCACGCCGCCCGCGGAGTATCTGCCGCCCGGCGAGGAGCCGAAGATCTTCGCGCGCATGCACGCGCCGCCCGGCTACAACCTCGAGACCATGCGCGCCATCGGCTACGAGATCCAGGACCGGCTCCTGCCCGCCCTGCGCGATCCGCCCGAGCGCTTCGCGCGGGGCGAGAGCGACGTGCCGGCCATGGATTACATGCTGCTGCGCATCGACGCGGGGCGCGTGATCATCGTCGCCGAGCCCAAGGACCCCGCCTATGCCGACGAGCTGATGGACGCCCTCGAGCGCGTGTACGAGCGCTACCCCGGCATGCGCTCGTTCGTCACCCGCGGCTCGATCATCACCAGCAACCAGGGGACCACGCGCAGCGTGGATCTCGATATCTCGGGGCCCGATCTCGCCAACGTCTACGCCGCCGCGACCACGATCTACCGGCGCTCCAACGAGGTGTTCGAGCGGCCCCGCATCCAGGCGGATCCCCCGACGCTCTCGCTCTCGCAGCCGCTGCTCGAGGTGCGTCCGGACTGGGATCGCGCGGCCGAGATGGGGCTGGACGCCGCCGACATCGGCTTCACCGTGGCCGCGCTCACCGACGGCGCCTTCGTGGACGAGTTCTTCCTCGCCGACGACAAGATTGACGTCTACCTCTACAGCGAGGGCGGCCCCGACGCGCCGCTGGATCGCCTCACCGATCTGCCCGTGCACACGCCGGGCGGCGGGGTGGTCCCGCTCTCGAGCATCGCGCGCGTGGTGGAGACGGTGGACACCAGCACCATCCGGCGCGTCGACGGCCGGCGCACCGTCACCCTGAGCGTGATCCCGCCCGAGTCCGTGGCCCTGGAGACGGGGGTGCGGATCGTGCGCGAGCAGGTTCTCGGCCACCTTCGCGCGGCAGGCGCTCTCCCGGCGGACGTCAGCGTGGACATCTCCGGCGCGAGTGATCAGCTCGAGGCGACGCGCGCGTCGCTCACCGGCAATTACGCCGTGGCGCTGATCCTCGTCTACCTGGTGATGGTCGCCATCTTCACCCACTGGGGCTATCCGCTGCTCATCATGACCACCATTCCCCTCGGCGTGGCCGGGGGCATCGGCGGGCTGTGGCTGATGAACGCGGTGGGCGCTCAGCTCCCGCGCGTCGGCCTCGACGCCGTGCAGCAGCCTTTCGACATGATCTCCATGCTCGGTTTCCTGATCCTGATGGGCACGGTGGTCAACAACCCCATCCTGATCGTGCACCGCGCCGCCGCCAACCTGCGCGAAGCCGGGATGAATGCGCGGGAGGCCGTGCACGAGGCGGTGGACTCGCGCCTGCGCCCCATCGCGATGTCGGCGATTACCACCATCTTCGGCCTGGCGCCGCTGGTGTTCCTGCCCGGCGAGGGCACCGAGATGTACCGCGGCGTGGGCGCCATCGTGCTCTTCGGGCTGGCCGGCGCCGCCATCGTCACGCTCACCTTCCTGCCGGCGCTGACCGTGTGGGCGCTGGGCTGGAGCGAGCGCCGCCGCCTCGGTCCCGAGCCGCGCCGCGCGCGCGGCGGCGTGCTGCCCGGCGCGCCCGCCACCTCGACGCGCAGCTAAGAGGGGTCAGGTCTTGCAATGCCACATCGGGTCAATCATTCGACCACCCGCCGCGAGTCGTACCCGCCATCGACCGGGTGCGACCGAGCGCCCGACTGACGGTGCTGTAATGAACCCCGAAGAAATCGGCGATCTGCCTCAGCGTGTAGCACCCTGTGGCAAAAGCGGCGGCCATGGCCTGCTTTCTGTCATTGAAGCGGCGCGCATAGACCGCCAGCGGTAACGGGGTCGCACGACGCTGAGCGAGCGGAATCTCCGAACAATCTGCATCCGCCGGCATCTCGTGTTGGCAACGCGAGATGAATTCGTCGTCGCCCAGGTAGAT
>CAZPFD010000002.1:3444-35512 GCA_964585725.1 uncultured Ectothiorhodospiraceae bacterium
AGATTCGACCACTTGGTCAGCGCCGGTTCAAGTGGAGATCACGTGTGTGGATCACTGCAGGGGAAAGCGTGTGGCAATGCAAGACCTGACCCCGGGGGCGTGTGGCATTGCAAGACCTGACCCCAGGGGTGACTGCGTTTCTTACCGGAACCACTCCCATCCTCGGCCCTGGTGGCCGAAGTCGAAGGCACCGGGATGGAGGATCTCGGCGAGGATCTCGAGCGACTCCGCCAGCCGGGGGCCGGAGCGGTTGAGGTACTGGTTGCCGTCGATCACGGCGACGCGGCCCTCGCGCACGGCTCGCAGCCGGGGCCACTCCGGGCGCGCCGCGAGCAAGGCGGCGTCGCGCCGCGTCGTGGCGAGGTCGTAGCCGCAGGGCATGACGGCCAGGACCCGGGGATCCGCGCACACCACCCGCTCCCACTCCAGGCGCGGGGCGTGCGCTCCCGCGGCGCCGAAGAGATTCTCGCCGCCGGCCATCTCCACCAGCTCCGGGATCCAGTTGCCGGCCCCCATCAACGGGTCGACCCACTCGATGCAGGCCACCTGCGGGCGTTCGCCGATGGCCCGCGTGCGCTCGACCACGGCGCGCATGCGCTCCTCGAGCCGCGCCACCAGCTCGTCGGCGTGCTGCTCGGCATCGAGCGCGGCCCCGACCCGCCGGATGTCCTGCCACACGTCGGCCAGGCGAAGGGGCTCCAGGGAGACGATGCGGGGGCGGCGCCCGGTCCACTCGCAGACGGCGTTCTCCACGTCCCGGGGCGTCACCGCGCAAACCTCGCACTGCGTCTGGGTCAGGATGACGTCGGGTTGGAGCTCGCGCAGCACCGCCTCCGAGACCTTGTAGACGGAGAGCCCGGCCTTGACCCGCTCGGTGACGTCCCGGTCGATCTCGGCGCTGCGCCGGGTGACGTCGATCTCGGGCTCCGAGCACACCGGCAGGCGCCGCACCGAGGGCGGGTAGTCGCACTCGTGAGAGCGGCCGACGAGACGGGACTCCAGGCCCAGCGCGCACACGATCTCGGTGGCGCTTCCCAGCAGCGAAACGACGCGCGGTGGTGCACTCATGGCGCAACGCCTCTCCTGGCTCGGTTCGGACGACGGGGCGCCGCCCCCCGGGCGGCCCCATAGTTTAAGGCTCCTCGTGGATTTCCGGGGTATGAGTGGTTTCGCGGGGCGGCGTTGGATCCCGGCGCATGCGCCTCTGCGTCGGCAGAGCGGGAGGGAGCGCAGCGTAATCCCGCTGTGAAAGCCGTCGAATCCGCCGTCGCGTGGGTTTCGCCTCCGCTCAACCCGCGCTCGACATCCGGGGTTGCATCACCCCCGTATTCGGCGGGATTCCATCCCGCCCTACGCGGGACATCCCCGTCTCGCCTGCCACACCGCGACGCGGCCATTGCGCTTTTCCGGGGAGCGCCGGAACATTCAGATCAGGATCTGCAACAATGACGTATCGCGGAGGCTGTTCATGACAAGGACGACGCAGGCGCCTGTACGCCGGCGGCGCATCGGCGCCGGTTCTGCACGCATTCTCGCGCCGCTTCTGCTCTCGGGTGCTCTCGCCGCGTGCGGCTCGCAAACCATCCGCTTCGACCCGGGCGTCAGGGAGACGGTGGCCGGCTTCGACGCGTCGGAGCTGCGGCGATTCGATGTCTACTACCAGGACAACTACTGGAACGGCCCGAGTCCGAGCGCGGTGGTTCTGGACGTCGACGACGGCGTCGCCTTCGAGGGTGAGCGCTGGTCGCGGGCGCAGAGCGGGTCGGAGGCCCGGCTCGTGTCGCGCGCCCTCGATGCCGGTCTCATGGCGACCGAGCTGCGCGACGCCGACGGCAATCTGCTCGGCTACCTCGTGGCCACGGAGCGCTGGTACGACCGGCGCCGCAATCGTTACCGGATGGTGGTCGCGCAAGCGGGCGGGAGCTACGACGTGCTCACCTCCGAGCACACGCACGAGACCGGCGGGGCCCGCTAGCCGCGATCGCCCTGCGCCGGCCGAGGTGCACCGCCCCGGCCGGCTCGCCGCGTGCTCATCGAGCGTTCATCCTGACTGCGCCGACTCGTTGAGCACCTTGCTGGCGGCCCTGAAAGCTTCGACGCCGGCGGGGACGCCGCAGTAGACGGCGATCTGGATGAGCGCATCCTGGAGCTCATCGCGCGTCATCCCGTTGGTGAGCGCGCCGCGCACGTGCATCTCGAACTCGGGCCCGCGGTTGAGCGCTGCCAGCATGCCCAGCGTCAGCAGACTCCGCTGCTTGCGATCGAGGCCCGTCCGACTCCAGCAGTAACCCCAGCAGTACTCGGTAAGCAGCTCTTGAAAATCGCGGTTGAATGCGTCCGCACCGTCCAGCGCCTTCCTGACCCGCTCCTCGCCCACCACCTCGGTGCGGATCCTCCGACCCGTCTCGAACAGATCCTTCGTCATGACGTCTCCTCCTCAATGTGCGTGCATGCGCGTGATGCCGGTGGCCGGTGGAACGTGTGCGCCGCTGCAGGAGCGAAGGTGCGTCGCCCTCGTGCGGCGTGCGTCCTCTGCGGCGCGTGCGCCGGATCAGCTCGCGTCGCGACCGGCACGAAACAACTCGCGTGCCCGCGGCACCGAGCCCGACGCGCCCGCCGAAAACGGTGATCAGGTGCTCGAGGTCGCCGAGCGTGCGAATGCGAGGTCCGGACGATGCTGTTGCCGCGGGTGCACGCGCTCCAGCTCCGCCGCCGCGCGCAGCAGCGTGGCCTCCGCATGCCAGGGGGCGGCCAGCTGCAGGCCCGCCGGGAGGCCCTCGGCGCTCATCCCGCACGGCACGGAGATGGCTGGATGGCCGGTATGGTTGAACGGGTGACAGTAAGGGAACCAATCGTAGCGAGCCGACCCCAGCGTGCGCCCGTTCACCACCATGGGATCCCAGTAATAGTGGTCGACGGAGATAGCCGGCAGGGTCAGAGTCGGCGAGGCGAGGAGGTCGTGGTGCTGGAACAATGCCTCGACGGTTCTGAACAGCTCGGAGCGCGCCACCATCGCCGCCGCCACGTCGGTGCCGGACCATTTGCCTCCTTGCTCGATCGCCTCGCGCAGGGAACGATCCACCCGCTCCCCGTGCGTCGCCGCTTTGTCGGCGTAGAGCGCGTTCAGGCCGACGCCGACGAGGACGAAGAGCATGTCCACGGAGCTCATCAGGTCGACATCTACCTCCTCCACCACGGCGCCGAGCTCCACGAACCGTGAGAGCGCCGCCTCGCAGCAGCGGCGCACCTCGCCGTCCACCTCCGCGTTGCCGACCGTGGGCATCCAGGCTATCCGGATCCCCGCCATGCTGCCCTGCGCCGCCGCTTCCCGGAAGTAATCCTTGCGCTGCGCGCCATAGGATCTCGGGTCCCCCCGGTCCGGGCCACCGAGCACACCCATGGCCAACGCCGCGTCCTCCGGCCCGCGCGCCAGGGGGCCGATCACGTAGCTGGTATCGAACACATCGGGTGCACGGCTATCGGGGATCACGCCGGGCGAGGGCTTGAGACCGACCACGCCGCAGCAAGACGCCGGGATGCGCACGGAGCCGGCGCGGTCGGTGCCCAACGCCAGCGCGCCGCAGCCGCTCGCCAGCGCCGCCGCGGCGCCCCCCGACGAGCCGCCGGGGGTACGTTCGAGGTTCCAAGGATTGCGGGTCACGCCCCAGAGCGGACTGTCGGTGGTGGCCTTGGGCCCGCACTCGGGCATGGTGGTCACACCGAGCAGGATGGCCCCCGCCTGCTTGAGGCGGGCGACGGCCAGCGCGTCCTCGGCCGGTATGCGGTTCTCGAACATGTACGAGCCCCACGTGATAGGGACGCCGGCCGCGTCGATCATGTCCTTGACCGTGAAGCCCACCCCGTGCAGGGGGCCGAGGGCCTCGCCGCGCATGACCGCCGCTTCCGCCCGTTTCGCCTGCTCGCGGGCGGACTCCGCGCACACCACGGTGAAGGCGTTCAGCGCCGGCTGCACGGCCTCGATGCGCGCGAGCAGCGCATCCACCACCTCCACCGGGGAGATCTCGCGCCGCGCCACACGCTGCGCCGTCTCGACCGCAGAGAGAAAGCAGAGATCGTCGCTCATCCGGCGTCCCTCGCACCTTGCCGGTGACGTCTGCAAGGCGTTGCACGCCCGGCCCGCAGCCGCAAGGCACGGGCCGGGCGCGGATGCACGTTGGCCGTGCCGGGCTTCATCGCTCTGCGTCGATCACGCGGTACCCGGAGTTCTTGGCCCAAGTGTCCTGGAACTCGTAATAGGAATCGCCCAAGCGCTCCATCCAGTCGTCGCCCTGGCTCTTGAGCTCCTCAGCTTTCTGTTGCGCCCAGCGCCGGCCTTCCTGGCGCACGGCGTCGGCCAGCTCCGCATCGATGGTGACGATCTCGTTCTTGCCGGCCTTCCACTCCTTCATGATGGAGACGTCGCGCGCCTCCGCCTTGGTCAGGCTGGTCGCGGTGACGGACTGGCACACCACCTCGAATTTACGCTGGATGTCCTCCGGAAGGCTGTTCCAGGTTTCGGTCTTCATGACGACGTTGTACACCGCCGAGGGCGCGTGTATCCCCGGCACGATGATGTATTTCGCGACCTTGTGGAACCCGAGATCGAAGTTCTGCGTCGGCGATCCATACTCCGCCGCGTCGATGGCCTTGCGCTCGAGCAGGGTGAATATCTCCGGCAGCGGCACCACCGTGGGCGCGGCACCCAGCGCCTTGAGCACGTCCGCAGCCGCGCCCGCCGTGCGGTAGCGAAGCCCCTTGAGGTCCGCCAGAGTCTGCACGCGACGGTGGGAGTGCATGAAGACCTCCGTCCCGGTCAGCCCGCAGAGCAGCGGGTGGGTACCCTGGACATCGTGCTTGAACGCCTGCCACAGCTCGATGCCGCCCCCGTAATAGAGCCAGTTGAACACGGCATAGGGCCCCATGCCGCCGGGGATGGCGCCGACGAAGGCGTTGGCCGGATGCTCGTTGACCTCGAACGCCGTGTAGTGGTGGGCCAGGTCGGCGCGCCCGTCCATGACCGCCTTGTGGCCCTCGAAAACGCCCGCAAGCACACCGATGGGGTAGGCCTTGATCTCGACCCGGCCATCGGTGACGAGCTTCATGCGCTCGGTGATGGGTTCGATGATCCGCTCCCACATCTCCGACCCCTCGGTCGTGAACGTCGTCATTCGGAAGGTGTACTCGGGCTCGGCGGCACGCGCCGCGAGCGCGAGACACAGACCGCTGGCGAGCAACATCGACATGCCTATTCTTCTCATTGCCGTTCCTCCTCCTGTCCAATCACCGAAATAAACCACCGGCCTGATAGCCCATGAACCTCAGCCCCGCGTCGCGAGGCGCCGAGCGAGACCGACCCGCGCGAGGATGTGCGTTTCATGGGCAGTCAGGATCACCAATGCCAAGCCACCTGCGGTGCGAGAGCAGGCCCCTGCGGCGGATAGCGTACCGCTCACCCGCCGGTGAATGGGCGCGCGAGATCTGCACCGTCGTGTGAAATGTCTGGACGATTGATTCTTATATGTCAGATAGTACACTCCCCCTATCCCGTATGCCAGACAAGCACCCAGGATGCAGAATGCCCGGGACCAGACTCTCGTCCGGCTGACCACCGATTCCGCCGAGCTCAAGCGGGACCTCATCTACGAGCGGTTGCTGCACGACATCATCTGCCGCCGCGTCGCCCCCGGCAGCCGCATCGACGAAGCGCTGGTCGCCGAGCGCTACGATGCGGGGCGGGCGGGCGTCCGCGACGCGCTCTACCGCCTGTCGCTGGAGGGGCTGGTAACCCGGCGTCCCCGCCTGGGAACCTTCGTGACGGAGCTGAGCATCTTCGAGCTGCAACAGGTCTTCGAGCTCAGAGTGCAGCTCGAGGGGCAGTGCGCGGCCCTGGCCGCCGAGGCGGCGAGCGCCGATGAGGTACGGGTGATAGAGGATGCCTTTCAGGACGTGGAAGACATCATCGCGCAGCGGGATTTCGATGCCTTGGTCAAGATGGATCAGGTGTTCCACCAGGCCATCGCCGGCGCCAGCCACAATCGCTGGCTTCTGCGCATGGTGACCATGCTGCACAACAACGCATCGCGGTTCTGGCATTTCGCCCTGCCGCGTCGCTCCATGAACGCGCTGCGCGCGGAGATCGACTTCCATCTCAAGGTCGCTGCGGCCATCAGAAGCCGCCATCCCGACAAGGCCAGACAATCGATGGAAGCGGTCCTGCGTCAGTTCCCGAGCACGATCACGGAGCTGCTCGCCGCGCCCGCGGAGAACAACAGACACTGACAGAGCGCGCCGAGACACGCGGAGCCCTGGAACCCTGAGCAGGGGCTCGCCGGCCCGCGACAATGGCTGCGTTTCGTATCGAAATCTGATTACCCGACCGCTGTCCCACCGTGCGGGGCGGCAAGCCCTTGTGAAGGGTGACCGGCGGCGCGCGCGGCGACGAGGCGCGCAGGGGCGACCGCCACGGACGGGGGTGCCGAACGACCTCCCGCACCGCGTCGAGGTGACGCAATGACGCAAGTTTCCGCGCCGGTGTTCGCAACCCACGGCATGGTGGTGGCCGGACATCCGCTCGGCGCCCTGGAGGGGCTGCGCGTGCTGGAGGCCGGCGGCACCGCGGCGGACGCCGCCATCGCCGCGGCCGCAGCGCTCTGCGTGGTGCTGCCGCAGGCGTGCACCGTGGGCGGCGACGCGTTCATGCTCGTCCATCCGGGCGACGGCGGCTCCACCCTGGGACTCAATGCCTCCGGACCCTCCGGGGCTGCGGCGACGCCGGATCGGTACGCGGGCGGAATCCCGGCGCGCGGCCCAGGGAGCATCTCCGTGCCCGGCATGGTGCGCGGGTGGGAGGCGATGCATCAGCGCTTCGGTCGATTGCCGTGGGCCGAGGTGCTGGCGCCGGCCGCCCGCCTTGCAAAGGCGGGTTTTCCGGTATCGCACGGGGTCGCACGAGCGAGCGAGCGCTACCACGAGGTCCTCGCTCAGGATCCCGGCAGCCGCCGGATTCTGCTCGCCGGCGGGGCGCCCCTGCGCCCGGGCTCGATCCTGCGCCAACCCGCCCTCGCCGCAACCCTGGAGTCGCTCGCGCGCGAGGGGAGCGAGGCGTTCTACGCCGGAGCCCCGGCCGTGAGCCTGGAGCGCCTGTGCAACGAGCGCGGAGGCGCCCTGGCGCGGGCCGATCTGCGCGATTACCGTCCCGTGTGGGTGGCGCCGCTGAGTGTCGACTACCGGGGGGTCACGGTGGCCACGCTGCCCCCCAACTCCTACGGGCTCTATCTGCTGCTCCAGCTCCTCGCCCTGGAGACGGCCGACCCGGCCCCCGGGCGATCCGCCGCCGAGCGCATTGCGCTCCTGGTCCGCGCGGCCCGACTGGCCTTCGCCGAAGGCGCGCCCTTCGTCGCGGACCCGGCGCACGCGCCGCCGGCTGGGCAGGCCCTGACGCCGGCGCGACGGCGCCGCCTGCGCGAGGGGATGGCGCGGGTGGTCCCGGCGCCGGCGCCGGCAAGCGGGGCGGGCACCGCGGTCGTCTCCGCCGTCGATGCCGAGGGCAACGCCGTGATCATCGTGCAGAGCATCTTCCTGCTCTTCGGCAGCGGTGTCTGCGATCCCGATACCGGGATTCTCTTCAACAACCGCATGCTGGGATTCACGCTGGAAGCGGGGCATGCCAATCAGGTCGGCCCGCGCAAGCGGCCCGCCCACACCTTGTGCCCGACCATGGTATTCGCGGGGGGCGGACTGCGCCGCCTGATGGGGACTCCCGGCGGGCCGAGCCAGACGCTGACGCTCACCCAGGTGGTGAGCAACCTCGTGGATCTCGCCATGCCTCTCGCGCCGGCGGTGGGTGCGCCGCGCTGGTCCATGGATCTGGAGGGACGGTGTCTGCTCGAGCCGGCGTTCGGCGACGAGGTTCTCGAGGCGCTCGCGGCCCAGGGCATCGAGGCCGCGCGGGCCGAGGCGGGCTCTCCCTTCTTCGGCTCCGTGGAAGCCATCGAGATCATGGACGACGGCGTCTTGCAAGGCGTCGCCGACGGGCGGCGCGAGGCCTGCGCCCTGGGGAGATGCGCATGAGCCAGCGCGCTGATCTGGTGCTGCACGGCGCCAAGGTGATCACCTGCGATGCGCGCTTCAGCATCGCGCAGGCGGTCGCCGTCGCGGGCGATCGCATCCTCCGCGTAGGCACCGATGCGGAGGTTGCACTCTGCACGGACGACGCCACCCGTCGCATCGACCTCCATGGCAGGGCGGTGCTGCCCGGGCTCATCGACGGCCACGCGCACATGGATCGCGAGGGCCTGAAGGACGTCTACCCGAGCCTGGCGGGGGCGCGCTCCATCGACGATGTGCTCCAGCGGATCGAGGCGCTGGTCGCAGCGGCCGAGCCGGGCGCGTGGATCGTCACCATGCCCCTGGGCGACCCGCCCTACTACTGGGACGTCCCCAACAACCTGAAGGAGAAGCGCTTCCCCACGCGCCACGATCTCGACCGCGTGTCTCCGCGCAATCCGGTCTACATCCGTTCCATCTGGGGATTCTGGCGCCACACGCTGCCGCTCGTCTCCATCGCCAACAGCAAGGCCCTCGAGATCGCCGGCGTGACGCGCCGGAGCCCGCCGCCCTGCGCCAGCGTGCAGATCGACAAGGACCGCGCGAGCGGCGAGCCGAGCGGGCTCTTTTTCGAATCGACCTACATGCCGGTAGTCGAGCTGACGCTCATGCGCGCCGCCGGTGGATTCACCCACGAGCAGCGGGTGCGCGGGCTGCCCAAGGCGATGCAGGCGTACAACGCGGTAGGCACGACCAGCGTGTTCGAGGAGCACGGCGTGGCGAGCGAGCTGCTGCGCGCCTACAAGGCGGTGTGGGAGGCGGGTGAGGCGACCATCCGCGCGAATTTGGTGGTGAGCCCGGCCTGGAGCACCGTCGATGCGATCCCGGTCGATCGGCTGATGGAGTCGTGGGCGGGCTGGCTCGCAGGGATCGGCCTCGGCGATTCGTTTCTGCGCGTGGGCGGACTCTATGCCGAGCTCGAGGGCGCCATCGGAGACCCCGCCGAGAACACCGCACGCGCGCAGGCGAGCCCCTACACCGGATGGTCCGGATTCAACTACGATGCCAATCTGCCGCGCGAACGGCTCCAGGCCGTCATGCTCGAGGCAGCCCGCAACGACATTCGCATCGTCGGGCTGTGGCCCGGAATGCTGGAGCTGTGCGAGGCGGTGAACCGGGTGGTGCCCATCGCCGGCAGGCGCTGGGCGCTCGGCCACATCAACGTGCTCAGCGACGACGATATCCGGCGCATCAAGGAGCTGGGCATCGTGCTCACCACCCACACCAACCGCTACATCTTCAAGGAGGCGCACCTCACGCGCGATCGGGTCGGCTCCTCGAGGGAGTCCGAGATCGTCCCCTTGCGCAGCCTGAGAGAGGCCGGCGTGCGCTTCGCGCTCGCGACGGACAACGTACCCGTGTCGCTGTTTCATCCCATCTGGCACTGCGTGGCGCGGCGCAACCGATACACCGCCGAGCCCGTTGCCCCCGGACAGGCCATCAGCCGCGAGGACGCGCTGCGCGCAGCCACCATCGACGCCGCCTACCTGACCTTCGACGAGCACGAGAAGGGCAGCATCGAGCCCGGCAAGCTCGCGGACCTGGCCGTCCTCTCCGCGGATCCGCTGACCTGCGACGAGGACGCCATCCCCGACATCACGGCGGAGATGACCGTCGTCGCCGGCCGAGTGGTGCACGACACCCTTGGAGGCCGCCCGTGAGAGACACGTTCGCATATCTCGTGGAGCGTCTCGAGGCGGGGATCCGCGCGGTCGCCTACGCGTCCATGACGCTGTTTCTCGCATTGACCTTCGTCACGCTCTACGAGGTTGTTTCGCGTTACGGCTTCAACGCACCTACGTTCTGGGCCTTCGACATGATCTACATGCTGCACGGCGCACTGTTCATGCTGGGGGCCGCCTATACCTTGCAGAAGAACGCGCACGTGCGCATCGACGTTTTGTCCGCGCGTTTCCCCGAGCACATGCAGCATGCGGTCAATGCGCTCGCGTACATCTTTCTGTTCCTGCCGGCCATCTGGCTGATGGGCGAGGCGGCGATCCTTCGATCATATACCGCCTACGTCACCGACGAGCGGGAGCTGGTGAGCGCGTGGGCGCCCAAGGTGTGGCCCTTCTACGCGACCCTGTCCTTCGCCCTGGTGTGCCTGGGGCTGCAGTCGCTCATCGAGGTGATCCGCCATCTGACTGCCCTGCTGGATCGGGCCCGAGACTCCGACCGCACAGGGCCCGAGCCGCGATGACGCCCGCCGCGCACTCTTCCCCGTACGGCGCCCTCTACGCACCGCGCCGGCCGAGCACGACGGGTGAGCCATGCTAGAGAATCCGGCCGTCCTGATGTTCCCGGCGCTGTTTCTGCTGGTGTTCCTGGGCGTGCCCGTGGCCTTCAGCATGATCAGCCTGTCCTTCGTGTTCGGTTACTGGTTCTTCGGAGACACCCTCGGACAACAGTTCTTCAGCCGCCTGCAGGATGTCGCGGCCAACTACGTGCTCACTGCCATTCCGCTCTTCGTGTTCATGGGCAGCGTGCTCGAGCGCGCCGGGATCGCCGAGCGTTTGTTCTACGCCATCCAGCTCTGGATAGGCCGCGTGCGCGGCGGCGTGGCCCTCACCGCCATCACCATGTGCGGCATCTTCGCCGCCTCCGCGGGCGTCGTGGGGGCGGTGGAGACGGTGGTGGGCATGATGGCGATACCCGCCATGATGCGCTTTCGCTACAAGAACGATCTCATCGCCGGCACCATCTGCGCCGGCGGCTCGCTGGGCACGATCATCCCGCCCACCATCGTGGTGGTCATCTACGGCTCCATCGCGGAGGAGTCCATCGGTGACCTGTTCGCCGGCATCATGATCCCGGGGGCGCTGATGTTCGTGCTGTTCGCCGGCTACATCGGTGTTCGCTGCTGGCTGCGGCCGGCGGACGGTCCGGCGCTGCCCGCCTCCGAGCAGGCGGTCCCCCTGTGGGAGAAGCTGCAAGTCACGGTCACGGCCCTGGTTCCGGCCGTGGCGCTGGTGGTCGCGGTTCTTGGATCCATCCTCGCCGGGATCGCCTCGCCCACCGAGGCGGCCGGGGTGGGCGCGTTCGGGGCGCTCGTGCTGACGGTGATCTATGGCCGGCTGACCCGGCAGGTTCTGTTCGACATCATGGAGCGTGCGCTCAAGGTCAACGCCATGGTGATGTTCACGGTGCTGGGCGGCACGATGTTCTCGAGCATCTTCATGGTCAACGGAGGCAAAGAGCTGATCCGCGCTTTCGTCACCCTCTTCGAGTTCACCCCCGCCGAGCTCACCGCGATGCTGCTCGCGATCATCTTCGTGCTCGGCTTCGTGCTCGACTGGGTATCCGTGGTGCTCATCTGCATGCCGATCTTCGTGCCCATCCTGGATGCCTTTCAGATCGACCCCATCTGGTTCGGCGTCATGGCGTGCGTGGTCATCCAGACGTCATACCTGACCCCGCCCATCGCGCCTTCCATCTACTACCTGCGCGGCATCGCGCCCCCGGAGATCACCTACCCCGACATGTTCCTGGGCGTGGTGCCGTTCATCATCTGCCAGCTCCTGGTGCTGCTGGTGGTGGCGCTCTACCCGCCGACCGCCCTGTACCTGCCGGAGCTCCTGTTCGGCTTCTGACTTGGTTCTGCGCGGATTTCCGGGAAGCCGCGCCGACCCGCGCAATGGAAAATGGGTCCCGGGGTACGCGCCGCGAAGTCGCAAGCCCCCCGGCGCGGAGCCGGGAGCAGGCCTCCGTTTCAGGCGATCCACTCGCTGACGGGGGCGCGCGCCTCGTGCAGGGGCTGCGTCTCGATGTCCACCAAGGTGGGGCCGGCGGCCTCGGTGGCCGCCGCGAGCGCCGAGCGCAGCTCTCCCGGCTCGCGCACGCGCCAGGCCTTGAGGCCGTAGGCCTGCGCCACCGCCGCATGGTCGGTGGGGCTGAAGTCCACGGAGTAGTAGCGCGCCCCGTAGCCGCTCTTCTGCCCCGCCTTGATCCAGCCGTAGGTGCTGTTGGTCAGCACGATCAGGGTCACCGGTAGATCGAGGCGCACGATGGTCTCGAGCTCGCCGGCGGCGAAACCGAAGCCGCCGTCGCCCATGATGGCCACGCTCTTGGCCTCGGGCCGCGCGTAATACGCGCCCACCACGCCCGGCAGACCGTAGCCCAGCGCACCGTGGGCGCGGTTGGAGACGAAATGGCGCCCGCTCTGCTCGAACTCGTAGAACGCCGACACGTAGGGGCACGGCGTGCCGGGATCGGCGATGACCACCGCGTCCCGCGGCAGGACCTGCTGGAGCTCCGCAATGATCCGCTCCGGCCGGATGGGCACCGCGTCCGAGCCGGCGAGCTCCCGAAAGGCGGCGAACTTGGCCTCCTTGGCCCGCCTTACGGTGTGCGCGCCGTCCGCCGGCGCCGGCCGCGTCCCCTGTGACGCCAGAGCGTCGTTCAGCGCCGCCAGGCACAGCCGCGCGTCGCCCACCACGGCCACGTCGGTGGGATAGCTGATGCCGATGACCGAGGGGTCGATATCGACGTGCACCACGCGCACGCCCCCCGGCGGCGGAACCCGCCAGCGCTCCGTGGTGACGGACCCCGTGCGACAGCCCACGAAGACGACCACGTCCGCATCCTCGAGCACGGCACGCGTCTGCGGCGTGCCGCCGTTGCTGCCGGCGACGCCCAGCGACAAAGGGTGCGCATCCGAGAGCGTGCCCTGGCCGCTGACGCTGGTGGCCACGGGCGCACCCAGGCGCTCCGCCAGCGCGCGCAGCTCATCCTCGGCACCGGAGATGATGACGCCTCCGCCGCAGACGAGCACGGGGCGCGCCGCGTCTCCCAGCGCTTGCGCCGCCGCCTCGACCGCACCGGGATCGGGACCCACCCGACGGCTCGGATAGCGCTCGAGCGCGGGGTCGGTCCACACCGCGTCCGCCTCCACCGTATCGTTCTGCACATCGAACGGGAGCCCGATGTGCGCCGCCCCGGGGCGGCCCGTGGTCATCTGGCTGAACGCGGTGCGCAGCGCAACCGGAATCTGGGAGGCCCGCCCCAGCACCCGGTTCCACTTGCACGCGGGCCGGAACAGGCTCTCCTGGTCGATCTCCGTGAGCGCCGAACGCCCGCGCGCGGCGGTGGCGATATCGGTGGTGATGGCAAGCACGGGCGACGAAGACTCGTTGGCCTCGGCCAACCCCGGAACCATGTAGGTGGCGCCCCCGCCGCTCGGTCCCTCGCACACGCCTACGCGTCCGCTCACCCGGGCATAGACGTCCGCCATATAGGCGGCCGAGCGCTCGTCCCGCGTCAGGATATGGGTGATGCCGCCGCCGAGGCGATACAGTGCATCGTAGAGCGGCAGACTGGTATCACCGCAGAGCCCGAAGACGTGCGTCACCCCTTGCGCCTCGAGCATGCGCACCACCGCCTCCGCGCCCGAAAGCTGATTGCCCTTCACCACGACCTCCGTCAGCGCATTGATGTGAAGCCCGCTGGATGCTCTATATTGCGGGAGCCGATTGCACGCGGGATGGCGGGTCGCCCCCGTGCACGCGTTTTCTCACCGGACCCGCATAGACAGGAGGAGCTGAAGATGATGTCACGCACACTTGCTGCAACTGTACTGCTCTTCGCCTTCGCGGCGCCGGCGGCCGCGTTCCACTGCCCGGCCGACATCGCAGCCATCGACAACGCCCTCCCGAAAGCGAGCCTGAGCGCTGAGCAGAGGGCGGAGGTGCAGAGGCTGCGCGACGAAGGCGAGGCGGCGCACAAGGCCGGCAACCACGGGGAGTCGGTGAACAAGCTCGCGGAAGCGATGCGCATCATCCTCAACAACATGTAGCGCTGGATTAGCGGCCCGGCGTGGCGGTGCAAGATCCCTCCGCCCCCTCACAGGCCGCCGCCGAACATGGTGGGGACGTAGCGAGGCGCCCCGATGGCGTCCATGAAGCGGCGCTTGGTCACCACCGGGTCAAACATGAAGGGCGGAACCGAGACCTCCACGTCCGGCTCCGTCGCCAGCGCGATGAAGAAGGGACCGTCGCCGGCCATCGCGTCGGCGAGAGCGGCCCGGAACGCGTCCGGCGTGCGCACCCCTGCGGCGCGCTCGATCTTGAGCGCGCGAGCGAGCTCGGCCAGGTCGAGATCCTCGCGGGTCAGGCGCTGCCCGCCCGAAGCCGCGTGCACGCCGTTCTGAATGAGCAGCACCGTCAAATTCTTCGGCGCCACGGCGCCGACGGTCACCAGCGCTCCCAGGTGCATGAGCAGACCGCCGTCGCCCTCCACCACCACGACCTTGCGCGCCGGCTGCGCCACGGCCAGCCCCAGGGCCAGCGGCAGCGCCAGGCCCATGGCGTCCTCGAGGTAGAAATTCTCAGGCGCCTCGCGGGTCGAGGCCCACAGGTAAGAGGCATTGCCCAGAGCGGTGACCACGAGCGCCTCCTGCGGGAGGTCGGCGGCCAGCACCCGGTAGTAATCCCCGCGCGAGGGCAACGAGGCGCTCACCACCGGATGTCCTCCTGTGCGAGCAGCAGCACGAACGGCAGCGAGGACTCCTCGGCGTAGGTGGCCGCGCGCTCCACTTGCACGCCGATGGGCTGCGCGGCATCGGCCACGGCATAGCGCAGGCCGAAGCCCTGGAGCACCGGCTCGGTCACCCGCCCTTTGGGGATGTGATAGAAGATGGGATCCTTCGGCGAGCCCCGGTACGAGGCCAGGATCAGGATCGGAAACTGGTAGCGCTGCGCGAGCGAGACCATGCCCGCGCCCATGCTCAGCAGCCCCACGTTCTGAATCAGCAGCACCGTGCGCGCGCCGCCGAGGCGCGCCCCGCACGAGATGGACAGAGCCTCCTCCTCGTGGGTGGCGCGCACGAGCGTCATCTCGGGATCCCGCTCGATGCGCAGGAGCACCTCGCTCAGCCAGCTGTCGGGCACCGACACCGCCACTTGCATGCCGCAGCGCTTGAGCGCCGCCAGCAGCTCCGCCGGCCGGTGTGCGCTGCCGGTCCTCGCACCGGACATCGACCTCTCCTCCCACACGCCACGCGGCGCATGCCCCGACTCTTGCGAGAGTCTCTTGCGCCCGGGGATGTGTGCTAGTCTATGCTACCATAGACACATTGTCCGGACCGTCCCAGCCGTACGCGATCCGGGCCCGAGAACAATAATCTCTGCGCCGGCGGCGCCTCAGCCGCCGGCCACCGTCCAAACCCCTTAGCTCGAGCGAGGAGGCAAGTCCCATGAAAAGAAGAACGGCACTACTCGGCCTGGTGCTCGCCGGCACCGCGGGCCTGGCACTCACCGTCGCCGGCGGCCCGGCGCGCGCCGCCGATCCCATCAAGCTCGTCATGGTCGGCGCCTGGCCACCGGGCGTCTCCTCCGCCGCCGACATCGGCATCCACTTCAAGGACGAGGTCAACCGCCTCGCCAAGGGCCGGCTGGTCATCGAGTTCAAGGGTGCGAGCGACGTCATTCCCACCTTCGATCAGCCCGAGGCCCTGGTGCGGGGCGTCTTCGACATCTGGTACGGGGCGCCCAACTACTGGGCCGGCGTGGTCCCCGGCGGCTACGTGACCGAGCTCTCGCGCTACGAGATCCCCGACAACGGGCCCGGCAGCGAGCTCTTCCAGTTCATGGTCGACATGTACGAGAAGGCGGGGGTGCGCTACATCGGACACTACTCGGGTGAGCCCGACACGGGCAACCACTTCATGTACACCCAGCGCCCGGTCGCGGGGATCGAGGATCTCAAGGGCCTGAAGATCCGCGTGCCGCCGCTCACCCGCTTCTTCGTGAGGGAAGTCGGCGCCGAGCCGGTCACGCTTCCGCCCGGCGAGATCTACCTCGCCCTGGAGCGCGGCACCGTGGACGGATTCACCTGGCCCTTCTACGACGGGTTCACCAACTTCGGCTGGCAGGAGGTGTCCAAGTACGTCATTCATCACCCGCTCTATCGCAACGGCATCTCCATCAACATGAACCTGGACAAGTGGAACAGCCTGCCCAAGGACCTCCAGGACGTCCTCCATGAGGCCGCGCGCAAGACGCAGATGTGGTCCACCGGATGGGTCTCAGCGTTTCAGGCCACCCAGCTCGCCGGCATGCAGAAGGGCGGCATGAAGGTGATCGAGTTCACGCCGCAGGAGGCGGAGCAGTGGACCCGCACGGCCGAGGAGGCCCTGTGGGCGCACTTCAAGTCGGTGATGAGCGCCGAGGACTACGCGAAGGCCCGAGAGCTGATGGGCTTCTAGTGGTTTCGTACCGGCCGGATCCGAGCCCCGAGCCCGGATCCGGCCGGCTCCGCATCATGGTCGGAGCCTGACGCGCGAGCGCGGCCATTCCGCCGCCCCCGGATGAAACCCCGCGGCGCGCGGGAGCGTCCGGCACAGCGACGGATATGATCACCGATTCCCGCCGGCCGCGCCTGCATGAGCCGAAACGCCGACAACGCTAA
Source organism: uncultured Ectothiorhodospiraceae bacterium (assembly GCA_964585725.1). Lineage (GTDB taxonomy): Bacteria > Pseudomonadota > Gammaproteobacteria > HK1 > HK1 > CAZPFD01. The sequence goes on from CAZPFD010000002.1 coordinate 19,957, forward strand.
CGGCACTCCACCCCCTCGGGGCACCTGGAGCCGCATCTTCGACATCGTTCTCGATGGGGGCGCGGCGCTCGCCGCCGTGCTCCTGATCGGGGTGATGCTGCTGACCTCGATCAAGGTCATCTTCCGCTACGGCTTCCACGAAGGGCTGATCGGGGTCGATCAGCTCAGCGGCACCCTGCTGCTCTATATCACGTTCCTCGGTGCCGCCTGGGTGCTGCGCCGCGAAGAGCACGTGAGCATCGACCTGGTGACCGCGAAGCTCGGTCCGCGGGCCCGGCGCCGTCTCGGCGTCATCACGTCCCTCATCGGCGCGGCCGTGTGCCTCGTGCTTGCCGCGTACGGAACCGAGGAAGCCCTCACGTCCTGGCAGCGGGGTATCCGCATCGCTGCCGAGATCGAGATCCCGCGGGTGATCAATCTGGCCGTCATTCCGCTCGGCTGCCTGTGCCTCGGTCTGCAGTTCCTGCGCCGCGCATGGGGTTACCTGTCCCGCAATCAGCCGCCCGAGCGGCACGCCGGGAGCTGAGGCGCGAGAGCGTGGAATGGTGGGTGTACATGCTGTTCTTCTTCGGCGCCCTGGGCGCGCTGCTGCTCATCGGGCTGCCGGTGGCCTTCGCCTTCCTGCTGGTCAACCTGGTCGGCGCCTACGCCATCTGGGGCGGAGACATCGGCCTCGCGCAGCTCGTTCTCAGCATCGACAGCTCGGTGTCGACCTTCGTGCTCGTGCCCGTGCCCATGTTCATCCTCATGGGCACGGTCATGTTCCACTCCGGCATCGCCTTCAAGATGATCGACGTGCTGGACGGGTGGCTCGGACGCATCGCGGGCCGGCTCTCGATCCTGGCGGTCGGCGCCGGGGCGCTGTTCGCCACCCTGACCGGCGTCGCCATGGGCAGCGTCGCCATGCTGGGCTCCACCCTCGCCCCCGACATGGAGCGGCGCGGCTACGCCCGCAGCATGTCGCTCGGACCCATCCTGGCGAGCGGCAGCCTGGCCATCATGATCCCGCCGAGCGCGCTGGCCGTCATCCTCGCGAGCCTGGGCAAGTTCTCCATCGGCAAGCTGCTCGTGGGGATCCTGCTCCCGGGCTTCCTGCTCGCCGTGGTCTACGTCGCCTACATCGTGATCCGCTGCACGCTCCAGCCCTCTTTGGCGCCCCCCTACGACGTGGCCCCGGCGCCGCTCGGCCGGCGTCTGGCGGACACGCTGCGTTACGTGGTGCCGCCGCTCTCCGTGATCGTCGTCGTCATCGGCACGATATTCTTCGGCGTCGCCACGCCCACCGAGGCGGCCGCAGTGGGTGCCCTGCTCTGCTTCGTGCTGGCCATCGCCTACCGCAGGCTCACCTGGGCGGTGACCAAGAAGGCGGTCGGCTCGGCGACCTCGCTCTCGGTGATGGTGCTGATCATCCTCACCGGCTCCGCTGCCTTCGGGCAGCTTCTCAGCTTCTCCGGCGTCACGCCGGCCATCACCCGCCTGGTGACCGAGCTGTCCATCGATCCCCTGGTGGTTCTGATCCTGATGCAGGTGATAGTGCTGTTCCTCGGCATGTTCATCGAGCAGACCTCGATCGTCATGGTCACCATCCCCATCTTCATGCCCATCGTTCAGGCCCTGGGCTGGGACCCGATCTGGTTCGGCGCCATCCTGATGCTGAATCTGGAGATGGCGACGATATCGCCGCCCTTCGGGCTGTCCCTGTTCGTGATGAAGGGCATCGCCTCACCCGACACGCGCATGAGCGACATCTACCGCGCCGCGCTGCCCTTCGTGGGGCTCAACATCCTGGTCATGGCGATCATGATCGCCTTCCCCGCCGTCGTGCTCTGGCTCCCGAGCCTGATGAACTGAGAAAGGGGTCAGGTCTTGCAATGCCACATTCAAACTGAACCTATCTTCCAGCGCGGCCAGTTGACCGAATGTGGCATTGCAAGACCTGACCCCGATATGCGATATGCGTTTTCCACGGGTGGAGGCCGGACGCCGTCACCGGTGCATGAGCCGCCACAGCGAGTGCGGCGTCGCGGGCATCTCCACGTGGGTTACGCCGAGCTCGGAGAGCGCATCGACGAGGGCGTTGATGATCGCCGGCGGCGCCCCGATGGCGCCCGCCTCGCCCGCTCCCTTCACGCCCATGGGGTTGGTGGTGCAGGGAACCCGATTGAGCTTGAACGCGATGGGCGGCACCAGATCCGCGCGCGGCATGGCATAGTCCATGAAGCTCCCGCTCAGGAGCTGCCCGGAGTCGGCCTCGTACACGCAGTGCTCGAGCAGCGCCTGGCCGGCCCCCTGGGCCACGCCGCCGTGGACCTGTCCCGCCAGGAGCTTGGGGTTGAGCGCCACCCCGAAGTCGTCCACCACGGTGTAGCGCAGCAGCTCCACCGCACCGGTGTCGCGGTCCACCTCCAGCTCGCAGATGTGCGTTCCGTTGGGGAAGGTGGGGACGGGCGGCTCCCACTCGGCATTCTCATCGAAGCTGGGCCGGCCGTCCCCGGGGTCGGCGGCGCGCGCCACCTCGACGAACGTCATCTGCCGATCGGTGCCGACGATGCGAAACGTCCCGTCCGTGAGCTCGATGTCGGCGGTGGCCGCCTCCAGCATCTCGGCGGCCTTCTCCCGGGCCTTCGCGACCACTTGCCCCGCGGCGTTGCGAATGGCCGTGCCGCCCACCGGAATCGAGCGCGACCCGAGGGTGCCCCACCCGCTGGCGATGCGGTCGGTGTCCCCCTGCACGATGGTCACCTGCGCCGGATCCAGCCCGAGCTGCTCGCACACGATCTGGGTGTAGGCGGTCTCGTGACCCTGTCCGTTGGACTGGGTGCCCACCAGCACCGTGACCCTGCCGTCGCCGCCGACCTGCACCCGCGCAGCCTCGGCGAAGTTGCCGGCGCAGGCCTCGATGTAGGTGGACAGCCCGATGCCGCGCAGGCGGTTGCGCCCGCGCGCCTCCCGGCGGCGATCCTCGAAGCCGTCCCATTCGGCGAGCTCGAGGGCATCGTCCATGTTGCGCACGAAGTCGCCGGTGTCGTAAGTCTTCCCCAGCGCCGTGGCAAACGGCATCTGATCGCTTCGAATGAGATTGCGGCGGCGGATCTCCACCGGCCCGAGCCCGGTCTCCCGCCCGCACTTGTCCACCAGCCGCTCGAGCAGATAGGCGGCCTCGGGGCGGCCGGCGCCGCGGTAGGCGTCGGTGGGGTTGGTGTTGGTGAACACCCCGCGCACGGAGGCGTGGATGGCCGGCGTGGTGTAGCAGCCGCCCAGCATGCCGGTGCCCGCCTCGGTGGCGATGAAGGGGCCGGAGTCGGAGAGGTATGCACCCATGTTGGCCACCGTGCGCACGCGCATGCCGAGAAAGCGCCCCTCCTCATCCAGGGCCATCTCCGCGTGGCTCACGTGATCGCGGCCGTGGCAGTCGCCGAGGAAGGTCTCCGCGCGCTCAGCGATCCACTTCACCGGGCGGCCCAGCCGGCGCGCGGCATACAGCACCATCACGTACTCCGGGTAGGCGAAGATCTTGACGCCGAAGCCGCCGCCCACATCCTGTGTCACCACCCGCATGCGGTCCTCGGGCACACCGAACACCTTCTCCGCCAGGATGCCGCGCAGCAGGTGCGAGCCCTGGCTGGACACGTGCAGCACCATCCGTCCGGTATCCGGCTCCACCGAGCCGATGGCGCCGCGCGTCTCCATCGGGTTGGCGACCACGCGGTTGTTGATGAGGTCGAGCTCCACCACCCGCGCCGCGCGCTGGAAGGCCGCATCCGTGGCCGCCGCGTCGCCCAGCTCCCAATCGAAGCAGAGGTTGCCCGGCGCCTGCTCCCAGATCTGCGGCGCCCCATCCTCCAGGGCGCCGGCGGTGTCGGTGACGGCATCGAGCATGTCGTAGTCGACCTCGATCAGCTCGAGCGCGTTGCCGGCCTGCACCGCCGTCTCGGCCACCACCATCGCCACCGGATCGCCCACGTGGCGCACCCGCTCGCGAGCCAGCGCCGGGCGCGGCGGTATGACCGCCTCCGAGCCGTCGCGGCTCGTCACCGCCATCACGCAGGGCAGGTGGCCGATGCCGTCGCGGGCGAGGTCCTCACCGGTGATCACCGTCACCACGCCCGGCGCACGCTCGGCGGCGGACGTATCCATGGAGCGGATGGCGGCGTGGGCATGCGGGGAGCGCAGCACCGCCCCGTGGAGCTGCCCGGGCAGCTCCAGTTCGCCGATGTAGCGGCCGTGACCGGTGAGAAAACGCGCGTCCTCGACGCGCGACGCGGGCTGTCCGACACCAAACTTGGGCATGATGAAGTCCTTGTGAGATTGTTCTTGTGACGAAAGCCACATTCAAGTCCGCAGACGGCCGTGGCGATAAAAAGATAACGCAGACGGGGTCCGTTCGGTAAACTCACGACCGTCGCTGGCCCCGGGCCTGTCGGCTCGAGCGCCGCGAAGCCCCGGCTCTGATCCCTCACGACCACAAGGCTTCCCCGGCATGATTCGAATCTCCCGCCTCTGCATGCAGTACGCCACCGGCGCCTCACGCGTCGACGCGCTGAGGGACGTGGATCTCGAGATCGCGCCGGGGGAGCGCGTGGCGGTAACCGGCCCTTCCGGATGCGGGAAGACCACGCTGCTGCTGCTCATCGCCGGGCTGGAGCGGCCGAGCGCCGGATCGGTCGCCATCGACGGCGCGGCGCTCGGGGACATGGACGCGGACACCCTCGCCGATCTGCGCCGCGATCGCATCGGCATCGTGTTCCAGTCGTTTCACCTCATCCCGAGCCTCACCGCCCTCGGCAACGTGGCGCTGCCCCTGGAGATCGCCGGGGCGCGTGATGCGCGCCGGCGCGCCGAAGCGATGCTGGAGAAGGTGGGCCTCGGCGCCCGCGGGCGCCACTACCCCTCACAGCTCTCCGGCGGCGAGCAGCAGCGGGTGGCCATCGCGCGCGCCCTGGTGCACCGCCCCGCGGTCATCCTCGCCGACGAGCCCACCGGCAACCTCGACGACCACACCGGCGCCATGGTCGGCAAGGTGCTCTTCGATCTCATCGGCGAAACCGGCGCGACGCTGGTTCTCGTCACCCACGATCTGGAGCTGGCCCGCGGCTGCCACCGCGTGCTGCGCCTGCACGACGGCATGCTCCTGGAACGGGACCGGACCTCCGATGACGCCCGCGCTTCGGTTTACGGCTGATTTCGCCTGGCGCGATCTGCGCGCCAGCGGCCGCTACCTGTGGGTGTTCTGGGCGTGCCTCATGCTCGGGGTGACCCTGATCGCGGCGAGCGGCGGCCTGTTCAAGCAGGTGAGCGAGGGCCTGCTGGCCGACACCCGCGCGCTGTTCGGCGGCGATCTCGAGGTGGAGGATCGCGCGCCGCTGCCCGACGACGTGCTCGAGTGGATGCGCCGGCGCGGCGAGGTGTCGCTGCTCATCGAGCTGCGCACCATGATGCTCGCGGGCGGACGCCCCCAGCTCGTCGAGCTCCAGAGCGTCGATGGGCGCTACCCCCTCTACGGCGAGGTCGAGCTCGATCCCGCCATGTCGGTGGCGGACGCGGTGGCCGCGCGCAGCGGCACCTTCGGCGCGGCCATCGACCCGGCGCTGGCCACCCGCCTCGGGCTCGAGGTCGGCGACCAGGTGCAGATCGGCTCGCTGTCCGTGGCGGTGCGCGCGCTCATCCGGCGCCAGCCCGATCGCAGCTTGAGCGCGGACTGGCGCGGCCCCCCGGTCCTGATCGCGTCCGCGGCGCTGGATGCGTCCGGGCTGGTGCAGCCCGGCAGCCGCCTCGAGTACGAGTACCGCGTGAAGATCGACGGCGACGCAGCCGAGTGGCGCGAGGCGCTCACGCGCGCCTTCCCGCAGGCGGATTTCGAGGTCCATACCTTCGCCGATCGCAGCCGGCGCATGAGCGAGGTGCTGGATCAGGTCGGGTCGGGCCTGCTCCTCATCGGCTTCAGCGCGCTCTTCGTCGGCGGCCTCGGCGTGTTCAACAGCGTGCGCGCCTACCTCGACGCGAAGCTCGCCACCATCGCCGTGCTGCGCGCCGTGGGCCTGCGCGACGCGCGGCTCGCGGCGGTGTACCTGTTTCAGGTGGGGCTGCTCGCCGGATCGGCGAGCCTGGCCGGCGTCATCGCGGGCGGCGTGCTGGCCTTCGCCGGCACCGCACTGGCCGCCGAGCGGCTGCCCCTCGCACCGGAGGCGGCGCGGCTCGCCGCTCCCCTCGCCGCCGCGTGGCTGTTCGGGGTGCTCACCGCCATCACCTTCGCCCTGCCCGCCGTCGGGCGTGCGCTCTCGGTGACGCCCGCGGCGCTGTTCCGCGGCATCGACGCGAGCTTCATCGAGACGCCCGCCGCCTGGTGGCGATGGACGGCGATCTCCGGCGTCGCGCTCGTCGCTTTGGTGCTCCTCGCCCTGCCGCAGCCACTCTTCGGCCTGGGGTTCATCGCCGTGACGCTGCTGCTGCTCGCCCTGCTCGAGGGCATCGTGCGCCTGATCCGCGCCGGCGCGCACCACCTCGCGGATCATCCCTCCCTCGGCGGCGACTTTCCGCTCAAGCTGGCCGTCGCCAACCTCTACCGCCCCGGCGCACCGCTTCGAGTGATGCTGCTCTCCCTCGGCTCGGCCCTCACCGTACTGGTCGCCTCCACCCTGGTGGCTGCGGCGCTGTTGCGCACCATCGCGGAAACGATCCCGGAGCGCGCACCAGCCCTCGTCTTCTACGACATCTCATCGGCGCAGGCGGACGATCTGCGCGAGATCGTCGGCGGGGCGGACAGCCTGCGCGGGCTCGAGCTCGCACCGCTGGTGCTGGGACGTTTGAGCCACGTCAACGGGGAGCCGCTGCGCGAGAGCGCCGATCATGAGCGCGCCCTGGAGTCACGCGACGAGCACAAGCTGACTCACCGGCTCGGCAACATCGACGGCGTCATGGTCGAGCGCGGTCGGTGGTGGCCGGCGGACCACGACGGGCCGCCGCAGGTGGCCATGGAGGATCGGGAGTCGGACCAGATCGGGCTGCAAGTCGGGGATCGGCTGCGTTTCGACATCATGGGCGAGACGCTGGAGGCGAAGCTCGCCGCCATCTACGCGCAGCGCCGGATCGAGACGCGCTTCTGGTTCGAAGGCATCTTCTCGGACGGCGCGCTCGATCCCTTCATCACGCGCTACGTGGGCACCGCCTACCTCGATCACGACGAGGCGCTCGACGTGGAGACCGAGGTGGCACGCGCCATGCCCAACGTGGTGACCGTTCGCACCGAGCGCCTCCTGCGCGAGGCGCGGTCCATGCTCGGGCGCGCCGCCGCGGGGCTCGCAGTGGTGACGGGGGTGAGCCTGCTCGCGAGCCTGCTGGTGCTGGCCAGCGTGGTGGCGACCAGCCGCACGCGCCAGATCTACGACGCCACCGTGCTGCACACGCTCGGCGCGCGCGTCGGCGTCATCCGCACGAGCCTCGCCATGGAGTATGCGCTCATCGCGCTGCTGGTGTCGGCCTTCTCCGTGACGCTCGGCAGCGCCATCGCCCTCGGGCTGCTCGAGTATCGCCTGAACCTGGACGCCGCGGGGGTGTGGTGGAGCGGCGCCGCGGTGGCGGTGGTGGTCAGCGCCGCCAGCCTGGGCTTGGGAGCCGGACACCTCCTGCAGCGCCTGCGGCTGGTGCCGGCGGCCTTGCTGCGCGCGAGCGGCTGAAGGACAGGCAAGACGGGGGCCGAGGAGAAGTACCGCGATCAACCCGTGTTGTGCGGGCCCCGGCCGCCTTTGCGCCGCCCCCCCGGAGGGCAGCTCGCCGCGCAGCCACTTCGTGCGCTTCTTGAAAGCGCCGCGCCGCCCGTGAGGCCACCGGCGTGCGTTCCCGGCGGTGACCCGCAAACGGTTCTAGGCGGCCTGGCAGGCGCTCAGATCCCGATGCTCCACGTGACGGCCCCTGCTGCTGCTTGGACTCGCTTCGCGGATCTCGACGTTGTAGATGTCCTCTATGTAGCTCACCTCGATGTCGTAGCTGCGACCGGCCGCGGGTTTCAGCAGGGTCTCGTAGCTGATGGTGCTGCTCGAGTTGGCGAGGAAGGAGGAGCTGGCGAAATCGAACACCAGATAGCTCGGTCTGCCCTCGGGGATCCCTACCGCTACCGATGGCCGGTCCAGCTTTACGGTGCCTCGATAGTCGAGCTGGCAATTGGCATCGACATCATAGATGCTGACTGCGGCACGTACACCGGAAAAGACGGAACCCGACTCCGTCTGCGTCTGGATATGCAGGTTCTTGGCGAAGTCGTTCGGGTAAGCCTTCATCCCCGAGCAGCCGACCAACATGCCGGCCGAGAGCAGTATTGCGGCGATGGATGCTTTGCCGAAACGGATCTCTGTGGCCATGGCGCGTACCGCCTCAAACCTTCGTCATATCCGGGCAACCGGAATTGCTGCTGGCTGCCCAACCCTTCACGGCGTTGATCAACGGCTTGTGGCCCATGGAGGGGCGATACAAATCGATGCGGGTCTTGTTCTCGCCCATGGGGTACGCGTCGGCGACGAGCAGGTAGTAGCCTCCTTCGGGCTCCTTGGTGACGTTCAGCACCCCTGCCTCATGGTGCATCTGCACGTGCAGCTCGGCCTTGTCGCCGTTCACCACCACCGTGGGCTTGTAGGTGGTGATGATCACCTGGTAGCTCGTCGTGGTCTGTGAGACGGTTTTCACCGTGACGTTCAGGCACGCGGGGGCCTTCCTCTGGAACGTCTTGGCCACCTCGGCAAACGGACGATCCACCTCGAACGTCTCGACCTCGGCCATGAACGCTCCGGGGACGGCCTTGCGAAACTCGTCCGCGGTCTGCGGATGGCCGGACATCGCGGCGCAGCCGGACAGCAGCGCGCCGGAGAGGGCGGCGGCGAGGATAGCTGAGAATCTCATGACACGCTCCGGGTCTGTGCGCGTGAGCCGAAGACGAATCTGCTTCCCGGCAGGCGCCCCGCTGTACCCGTGCAGCTCACGCCGAGGGGGCGGCCTACGAATAACGACGGAGCGGAAGGAATCTTTACTGCCTTTGCCGTCCGTGACCTCAGGGGGGTCGATCGGGCCGGTCCCGGCGCACACGAAAAAGCCCCTCGGGAGGGGGGCTCCCGAGGGGCTCAACCGGACGAGACCGAGCCCGGAAAGATTGCGGCTGTCAGCTCTTCTTCTCCGGACCCTTGCGCTCCATCGGTCGCACGGCAGGCCGAACTTCACCGGGCTTCTTAGCGCGCTGCTCGGTGGACGGCTTTGCGCCCTTCTTGGAGCCGCGTTCCATCTTCGCCATCTGAGGACTCTCCTGGTAAATGCCGGCGGAGCCCTGCGGCGCCGCCGGCGAGCACGTCCGTCACACGGACGCGTCGTAATTATAGGAGAAGCGCAAAAAATCGATAGTTGTTTTTTGTTGTCTTTGCAGGCGTAGGAGCGAGCTCGCTCGCGAGCAGCCGGCTGCGCTCAAGGCGCGATGCCGACCCAGTGCTCGCTGAGCTGCCAGAGCTTGCGCCGCGCCGCCGCGTCGTAGGCCTGCGCGTGCGCGCGGGCGCGTCTCGTGCGGTCGAAGTACTCGCCGCTGACGCCGTCGAGCTCGGGCGCGGTGGCCAGGTGGACCTCGGCTTCGATGCCGGTTTCGACCGGCCCCATCGGGGCGCCGAACCCTTCGCGCACCATCTTGGTGTCGAGCAAGGTGCCCGGATGCAGCGCATTCACGGTGACCTCGCCGGGGTCGACCCGGCGGGCGAGCTCGAAGCTCGCCATCACCAGCGCGAGCTTGCTCTGGCAGTAGGCGTGCATGCTGTCGTAGCCGCGCTCGAGCATGACGTCGTCGAAGTCGATGGGGGCCTGGCCCACGGAGGCGACGTTGACGATGCGCGCGGGCGCCGCGCGCCGCAGCAGCGGCAGCAGCAGGTGCTGGAGCAGGAACGGCGCCAGGTAGTTGACCTGGAAGCGGAGCTCGTAGCCGTCCGCGCTCTCCTCGCGGCTCTGCCGTCCCGGCGGCCCGCGACCGATGCCGGCGTTGTTGACGAGCACGTCCAGGCGCTCGTGCCGCGCCGAGACCTCGTGCGCGAGCCGGCGCACCTCCGCGAACGAGGCGAAGTCCGCCACATAGGTCTCCAGACGCTCGCTGCCGGTCTCGGCGGCGATGGCATCGCGCGTCTGCGCCGCGCGCGCCCCATCGCGACCGTGCAGGAGGACCGTCGCACCCCGGCGGGCGAGCTCGGCGGCCGCGCCCCGCCCGATCCCGTCCGTCGCACCGGTAACGAGAATGCTCTGCTCTTCGATAGCTTTCATTGCCGACGCCTCCTTCTCACGCCCATGGTACCGTAGGTGCCGGCCTGGATTTCTCACCAGCTTCCGCGGCGGGATTCCGCTACGCTCCATCCCGCCCTACGGCGGTTGGGGCTGGCTCATCGACGGGTTCTCCGGTGGCGGGCGGCATGTCATCATGATCTCATGACCGTGGTGGTGTTCGGCGGCAGCGGCTTTCTCGGGCGCCGCGTGGTGGCGCGCCTCGCCGGGGGCGCGGCAACGGTGCGGGTGGCCGTGCGCCACCCGCAGCGCTTCGACCACGCGCAGGCCGAGGCCGTGCGCGCCGACGTGCGCGACGAATCCTCGGTGACGGCGGCGCTCCAGGGCGCGCGCGCCGCCGTCAATGCGGTGGGTCTCTACGTCGAGCAGGGCGCGGCCACCTTCGACGCCGTGCACGTGGCCGGCGCCGCGCGAGTCGCACGCTGCGCCCGGGCGGCAGGCGTGGAGCGCCTGGTGCACATCTCGGGCATCGGCGCGGATCCCCAGTCGCCCTCGGCCTACGTGCGCGCGCGGGGTGCGGGGGAAGCGGCCGTGCGCGAGGCGTTTCCCGAGGCGGTGATCCTGCGCCCGAGCGTGCTCTTCGGCCCGGGCGATGCTTTTCTCAGCGTCTTCGACGACATCACCCGGCGCGCGCCGGCGTTCCCGCTCTTCGGCAGCGGAGAGACCCGCCTCCAGCCGGTGTTCGTGGACGACGTGGCCGAGGCGGTGGCGCGCGCGCTGGAAGATCCCGCGACCTCCGGGCGCACGCTCGAGCTCGGCGGGCCGGACGTATGGCCCTTTCGCGAGATCGTGAAGCGCGTGCTGGAATATCGCCGCCGCCGGCGGCCCCTGGTGCCTCTGCCCTTCGCCGCGTGGGAGGCGCTGGCGAGCACCCTCGCTCTTCTTCCGTCGCCGCCGCTGACCCGTGACCAGGTCGCCCTCATGCGTCACGACAACGTGGTCGACCCCGAGCGCGACGGCTTCGCCGCCCTCGGCATCCAGCCCCGCGGGCTCGACCAGCTGCTGCGCGAATGCCTGAACGGCGAGCGGTAAAGGGGTCGGAGGCGCTCGAGAAACGTTATCGGGTACCTCCGACCCCTTAGTAGGAGAGTCGGGGATACCAATCGACGCCGCGGCCCTCCGGCGTCAGGTCGTCACAAAGCCTTCGGCAGACGATCCAGGCAGCCGTTCCAACCCTCGGCGTGCTTGTCGCGGGCCTCGACGCTGGGCAGGCGCTCGTGGGTCAGCGTGAGCTCGGTCTGGCTACCGACCTCGCGCAGCTCGACGGTGACCAGCGTCTCCTGAGATGGGGGCCAGCTCTCCCAGGCCCAGGTGAAGACCAGCCGCTCCGGGGCGCGGATCTCGCGAAACACGCCGTGCACGGCATGACGCTCGCCGTCGGGAGCAAGCATCACGATGCGGTAGCGGCCGCCTTCGCGCAGATCCACCTCGGCCACCGGCGTGCGGAACGCGTCGTCGGGCGCGAACCACGCCTTCAACGCCCGCGGGTCCGTCCACGCCCGGAAGACCGCCTCGCGCGGGGCCGCGAACGTGCGCTGGAGGCGGAGCGTCGCCGCCGCGGATCGGCGGGCGATCAGACGGTGCTCAATGTGTCGCCGCTCGACACGCTCCGCTTCGCCCTCAGCCGCCACGACACGGCACGCTCGGGCTGGTAGGCGCAGAACGTGCCCGTGCGCAGGCTGTTGGCGAGGTGTCTGCCGAGAGGCTCGTGCGCCGCCTCGATCTTGCGCACGGCGTGGCGGATGCGCCAGGTGACGGTGGTGCGGGCACGTTCGGTGAGACTGCCCAGCCGGCGCCTGCGACCGCCCAGCCCCAGCGCCTGGGAGAGCGTGTCCACGAGCTGGTCGAGCTCCGCCTGCGCCTGTTCGGCCCGGCCGGCGTCGTTCATGTCCCGCGCCTCGGCCAGCTCCTCCTCCAGATCCTGGATGCGCGCCTTCAACGACTGGCGCGCCTTGTCGTCGAGGATCACGTCGCTCGCGAAGGCGGTGTCGGAGCGCTCCGCCAGATCGAGGCAGTGGATCGGCTCGCCCGGGCGCTCGAGCAGCCGGCGAATGTCGTGGATCCCCTTCAGATCGGGGAACACGGCGCGGGTGCCCGCATACTCCGCCACCCAGCCCTCCCCGTGGCGAAGCAGCGCGGCGCCCTCCTCGCGCTCGGCTTGGCGCCGCGCGCCGGGTTTGTGCGCGCCGCCGCCGGCAGCGCGCCCGGCGACGGCCTCGTCGAGCATACGGAAGCTCTCCTCCAGGAACTCGATGTCCTCCCTGCGGCGGTAGGGGTTGACTTCCAGAAGCCAGCGGCAAGCCTCGCCCGGCTCGGGCTCGCGCCCGAAGGTGATGCGCTTGCGAAACTCCCGGTTGAAGGCGGCGAAATGCTCCGCCGCCTCGTCCATGCGTCCGAGGTGCGCGAGCGCGATGGCGGTGTAGGCGGGAATGTCGATGATCGGCGCACCGATCGACTTCGCGCCGATCTCGAGCGCCCTTTCGAAGCGATGCGCTGAAAAATGCGGCAAGGCTGCGTAGCAGTAGTAGTAGTTCGGGTGGTAGGGATTGAGGCGCATGGCCTTCTCGGCGTGCTGGACGCCGACTTCCGGGCGACCCAGATAGACCTCGCAGACTGCGAGCTGGATGAGATTCTCCGCGTCGTTGGGACACAGCGCCAGCGCCCGATCGAAGTACCAAGAGGCCTGCTCGAACTCGCGGCGATACAGCAGCACCCGACCGATGACCACGTGCACCATGGGGTCGGTGTCGTCGAGGTCCAGAGCGCGGTGCGCATGCTCGTAGGCGAGCCGGCCGTTTCGGGCGAACCGGTCCCAGAACTGGCAGCTCCATTCGTTGAACCAGGACAGCGACAGGCCCGCCTGGGCGCGCGCGTAGTGGGGATCCAGCTCCAGCGCCCGCTGGAACAGGCCGCGTGCCTCCTCGTCCGCCTCGAGGGTCCCCTGCCGCAGCAGGGTCAGCCCGCGCAGCGACAGCTCGTAGGCAGCCAGCGACCCCGTGGGCTTGCCGCGCATCGCCTTGAGCGCGCTGTCTTCGAGGCGCGCGGCGAGGGTGGCGGCGATGCGGCCGATGATCTCGTCCCCGACGCCCAAGATCTCGCCGGCCGGGGTCACGAAGGGCTCGTTCCAGAGCTGCGTGCCGCGGGCGCAGTCGATGAGGCTGGCCGTCACCCGCAGCCGCTCGCCCGTGCGATGCACGCGCCCGCGCAGGATGTGGGTGGCGCCCAGGCGCGCGCCGATCTCCGTATCCGGCAGGTGCGCCACGGCGAGGCCCGACATCCACGAGATGACCTGGAGGGTGGGGAAGCGGGTCAGCTCCCCGCACACGTCCTCGAAGAGGCCCTGGGCGAGGAGGGCGTCGCGGTCATCCCCGGCCGCGGCCTGGAACGGCAGCACGGCCAGCACGGGCCCGTGGTCGGACATGTATCATCCTCTTCGAGCTGCGGCCCGGTATCAGTCTATACCAGCCCGCCGGCCCGGACATCGCAGCCTCACATCGTGAGGCCGGCCCTCACGCCTTATCGGGTGAGGGGCTTGGAGAGAGCGGCGCCGCCGCCTTCGGCCCGAATGCAACCCGAGACGAGGACAGAGCCATGACTGAGACCCGATATCGACATCGCCTGCCGCAGCTCGACGGCGGGCTGTTTCTCACCGACGCCGGGATCGAGACCACCCTGATCTTCCACGACGGCCTCGATCTACCCTACTTCGCGGCGTTCGACCTCCTCAAGCACGAGGAGGGCAGCGAAGCCCTGCGCCGGTACTTCACGCGCCACGCCGCCATCGCCCGCGAGAACGGCACGGGCTTCATCCTGGAGAGCGCCACCTGGCGCGCGAGCGCCGACTGGGGCGACAAGCTCGGCTACTCGGCGCGGGATCTGGCGGCCGCCAACCGCCGGGCCGTGGACCTTGTCGCGGCGCTGCGCCAAGAGCTCGAGACCGAGCGCTCGCCCATGGTGATCAGCGGCTGCGTCGGGCCGCGCGGGGACGGCTACGATCCCGGAACCGTGATGACCCCGGAGGAGGCGGAGGAGTACCACGCCGCCCAGATCGGCGTCTTCTCCGAGACCGCGGCCGACCAGGTGACCGCCATCACCATGACCAACGCCAACGAGGCCATCGGCGTCGCGCGCGCGGCGAAGAAGGCCGGCCTGCCGGTGGTCATCTCCTTCACCGTGGAGACGGACGGCACGTTGCCGAGCGGGCAGCCGCTGAAGGAGGCCGTCGAGGAGGTGGACGCGGCGACCGCGGGGGCGCCCGCCTACTACATGATCAACTGCGCCCACCCGACCCATTTCCAGAGCGTGCTCGAGGAGGCGCCGTGGACGCAGCGCCTGCGCGGCCTGCGCGCCAATGCCTCCAAGCGCAGCCACGCGGAGCTCGACGAAGCGACGGATCTCGACGACGGCGATCCGGTGCAGCTCGGCGCCGAGTATGCGGCGCTCCGCGAGCGCTTTCCCTGGATCAACGTCTTCGGAGGCTGCTGCGGCACGGATCACCGCCACATCGAGCAGATCTGCGGCGCATGCCGCGGGGTCGCGTGAGCGTGCACGGGCAGCCCGGAGCGAATGACATGGCCACCCAGGCGAAGGGGCCCGTGCCCGATATCGACATCCGCTGGGCGCGACGGGAAGACGCGGGCGAGATCGCCCGCCTCTTCCTCGTCTCCTCGGACGGGCTCGCCGCCTATATCTGGAGCAGAATGGACATGCCGGGGCTGTCCCTGGAAGAGATCGGCGCGGCGCGCTACGCGCGCAGCGGCACGGCCTTCTCCTACGAGAACGCCCTCGTCGCCGTCGCCGAGGGCGAGATCGCGGGTATGGTGCACGCGTTCGAGATGCCGGAGCCCGAGCCCGATGCGCCGGAAGAGGATGATCCGGTGCTGCGCCCCTATGCCGAGCTCTCCGACCCCGGCTCGCTCTACGTCTCCGGCCTCGCGGTGCACGCCCGCTATCGCGGCCGCGGGATCGGCGGCGAGCTCATGGATTGCGTGGAGGATCTGGCCCACGCCAAGGGCCTGCCGCGCGTCTCGCTCATCTGCTTCGAGGGCAACGAGCGCGCACTCGCCTTCTACCGCCGGCGCGGCTACCAGGAGGCGGCCAGGCGCCCCATCGTCCCTCGCTACCGCGACGGCCACGCCCTCCTGCTCCTCCGCGGGGTGGTCGGACCAACGCAACCTATTGAAAGAGAAAGTTCTTGAGGCGAAACGAGGCCGTTATTCGCGCTTAGACAGTCGGTTTTCGGGCCAAAAACGCACGTCTGAGC
>CAZPFD010000002.1:35612-48187 GCA_964585725.1 uncultured Ectothiorhodospiraceae bacterium
GGCCGTTATTCGCGCTTAGACAGTCGGTTTTCGGGCCAAAAACGCACGTCTGAGCACGCGCTCGGGCGGCCTGCCCAGCGCCGCGCGGCTCTCGCTGCATCGGGGGTTATGGTAGATGACGGTATCCATGTGTCCTCCCGCTACCGTCAGCTGGAGCCTTTCAGGGCTTTCAGCACCCTGGCCGGGTGATCCGCCGCCTTGCTCGCGCGCCGCCAGTGCTTCTTCACGTTGCCGTCGGGCCCGATGCAGACCGTGGAGCGAATCACGCCCGTCGTCTTCTTCCCGTACATGACCTTCTCGCCGAATGCATCGTATCGGGTCATGACCCCTTGTCGGGGTCCGAAAGGAGCGTGAACGGCAGCTCGTACTTCGCCGCGAACTTCCGGTGGGACGCTCCGTCGTCGGGAGAGACTCCGAGGACTACGACGTCGAGCTTCTGGATCTCCTTCCAGAGGTCGCGAAACCCGCACGCCTCCATCGTGCACCCCGGCGTGTCGTCCTTGGGATAGAAGTACACGACGACGTTTCGGCCGCGGAGATCCTTCAGCGAGACCGGGTTGCCGTCGCCGTCTGCTAGCGTAAAGTCGGGGGCTTCTTTCCCTACCTCGATGGCCATCCTTCATCACTCTCCAGGCATTGAACCCTTTCTCGGACACCGGGCACCGTTCCAAGAGCGACCGCGAGCGTGTGTACGCTTCGCCGTTTGAGTTCGCGGGAATCCCGGTGGCCGCAGATTCTCCCATGGCTCGGCTGCGCAGTCACGAGCGCGCCATTCCCGGCGAGGAACGTTGCTCTCACCGGCCGCAAGAGTAACTCTACAGGAACGGCCGCCGCCGAAATCCGATGCCGCCTGAAAGGGGAGTGTTCGATGAATAACCAGAAGAGCCTGCTCGTTACCGCAGCGTTTTGGTTTCTGAGCGCATCGACCGCCTGGGCCGCGCAAGCCCCGCCCGAGGCCGAACTCGAGGTCCTCAAGCGCATGATGCACGAGATCATCGCGGAGAATCAGAAGCTCGCGGAGCGGGTCCGCGAGCTGGAAGCTGAACTGGTCGAACTCAAAGCGGTGATGGCTGCGCGCGGAGAAGGGCTCGACACGGAAGTCGAGGACGCGGCCGACGCCGCTGCCGATGCGGTGGCGGAGCCCCCGCAAGAACCGGTCGAGGAGCGAGGGCGGGCGACCGGGCACATCGCCCCGGAACTGACCCCGTTGAGGCTGGAGGATGCGGAGGTGATGATTAACGAGTACGTGGCCTTCGGCGGAGCCCTCGAGATCGAAGGCGATTGGCGACGGAATTTCGACCACGAATCGGAAAGCAACATCAGATTGGAGACCGCAGAGTTCGACTTCGAAGCGCAGATAGTCGACTGGGTGACAGGGACGCTCCAGATAGAATGGGATGACGAGGATGACAAACTCACGGTGGACGAAGCGTTCCTCCAACTCGGCAACACCAAGAGATATCCACCTTTCCTGCTGGCGGGGCGCTTCGTGGTGCCCTTCGGCCTTTCTACCGGCGACAGAGTGGGGGACACGCTGAGCATCACGGACCCCTTGACTTTCGAGGTCTTTGAAACCCGGGAGGACACCGTGCTGTTGGGCGCTGAAGCCGCCGGCTTCGTCGGCGGCGCCTACGCCTTCAACGGTGACACCAACGAAGGCGGCGGTGATCATGTCGGCAATTTCGGCGCAACGATTGGCTATGCTGCGGAGCGCGGCGACATGGAGTTCACCGCACGCGTGGACTTCATCAACTCGGTGTTTGACTCCGACGGCTTGACCGAGGCCTTTCCGGACGCTTTGGAAGCCGACTACACCCCCGGCCTGGCCGCGCTCGCCAGGCTGCGTATGGGCGCTTTCTCGATCTCCACCGAGTACAACGGCGCGTTGCGTGACGCGGACTTCGTCTCGGAGGGCGAGCCGGTCAACAGAAGGCCCGAAGCCTGGTACGTCGAAGGCGCCTACTTCACCGGCGTCTATGGCAAGGAGTCCTTCGTCGCACTCGGCTATTCGGAAAGCGACGATCTAGGCGGCGCGTTCGCGAAGAGACGGATTACGACGACGATCGGCAGCTGGCTAACCAGAAACCTCAGACTGTCCTTGGAGTACCTGCACGAGGACGATTTCTCCCAATCCCAGGGCGGCACCGGTAATCCGGCGCAGGCATTCACGGGACAGCTCACCTACGAGTGGTGAGAAGGAGCGCGCACCCGGTCATCGAGCCGAGCCTGCCAGCTCGTCCAGCATGTCGGCGGCGGCCTCGCGCACGAACCGGTCGTCGTCCGCCAGCGCCCGCTTCAACAGAACGACGACGTCATCTCCGCCGATCTCGCCCAGAGCGTGAACGGCATCCTCTCGAATATGCGGATCGGCATCGCCCAGCGCCGCGCCCAAAACCGCCACGGCCTGCGCACCTCCGATCTCCGCAAGCGAAACGATAGTGGCCTCGCGCACGCCGGCGTCATCGTCGGCGAGAGCTGCGCTCAAGGGCGCCACCGCTTGCGCGTGGCCGCCCTGGGCGAGCGCCAGGACCGCGTCCTCCCGCTCGTCCGCGTCTTCGCTGCGCAGCCCGGCTCGCACCCTCGAGATTCTCGTAGCGATCGGATCCGAGGAAAACTCGACGTTCGCACCTCCCACACGCGGCTGCGATCCGGAGGAGTCTGCTACGCTGGGCGACAACACCCATAAGGTTGCGGGGCGCACGCCATCGGGTAGCTGTTCGGGTCGGGCCGCTCGCGCATACTGCAAGACGAAGCTCCGATCGTGGAGGATCCACTGCAAAGCCTGCTCCAGCGGGACCTGGTCGAACTCCATGGTCACCTCCCTGTCCGCGGTGCCATACCGCACCACCGTGAGATCGCTTTGACGCGCGATCTCGTCAAGCAACTCGCGCAGGGAGACGCGGGAGACGTCCACCGTCAGGCGCCCATCGGCAAACCGAACAAGCTGCATCGGCGCCGCGGGCTCGGGCTCGGCCGCCGGCACATCCTGTGCTTCGACCGCTCGCACCAAGAGCAGCAGGCTCACGGCGAGCCCGAACAAAAGAATCGTGCTTGGCCTCCAAGGCCTCATGGATTGCCCTGGTGTTGTCACTGCGTCCTTATATATACGCATGCACGCGAAACTTCATCGGCTTGCGAGCCCCCGGAGACGTGACCTCCGGATCCCTGCCGGAGAGGACGGGAGCCCCATTCGCCCGGGATGATGGCGCCGGACGCGAATGGAGCCCCCTCGGTCAGGTGGATCGCCTAGCCCCCGTTCTCTGCCGAATACTCGAAGGGACAGCTCTCTATACCGGTCTGGTTGTGGCTCTTCTCTCGTGTCACCACCTCGAACTTGACCTCGGTGCCGTCCACGAAGGATTCCTCCGGAAACGTCACTTCATAATAATCCGCATCGTCCGGCGCGATGTCGATGCTGGTGGTGAACACGTTCTCGTCCTCGTCCTCCGATTCGGCAACGGCCTGGTAGCGCACAATCTCGATGCCGGAGGATCTGGGCCAGCCGATGTCGGGGTGCGACTGTGTGACGGCGCCCCAACGGATGGTGACCTCGCCGGAGAGTACATCGAGGTTCTCCTCGTCACACTCCCCATCCTCCGGACGTGCGTCCTCTCCGTTGACGGTGAAGTTGGCCGGTGGGGCCGGCATCAGATGCGTGACCCTGGCCTTGCTCTCCAGCTCGTCACCCTCGAGCGTCCTGCCCGAGATCTCGTACTTTCCCTTCGGGAATCGCCGGAAGAACTCCTCGGGCGAGAGCTCGTCGAAGCCCGGCTCTGCGCTCTCGAAGAAGATCTCCGTGAGGCCTTGCCGCCGCAGGCGCCCCTTGACCCAGATCTCGAGGATCTCGCGATCCCACGGCGTCTCGATCTCGAGCTTCTTCCAGGCCTCTCCGTCGATGAGCGCATGAATGCCCAGATCGCCGTCCGTGTCGTTCAGCTCGAAGTAGATCTCCGCCTCGTCGTAGGGAATCTCCTCCTCATCATCGTAGTGGCCGGCCCAGGCGTGGGGAGCGGCACTCGCGAAGGTCAGTGCAACCGCTGCTACGCTCAGGTTCGGCATCAAGCCCGTGTGCCTCTTCATTCCCCTTTACCCCCGTTCGCTTGTCCAATCCAATCCGAGCACATCGGCCGGAAAACGGCCCTCGACAATGCCGCTGACGTGTCGGCATCGTGATGCTACGCAAGGGAGCTGACCGCAAGATTGTCCGAGTATGACCATCCCGCAATGTAGGCGGCGCGCCCGTTATCGTCCGTAGACAAAGCGAACAGCGGCCTATAGAGTAATCGTTGGACGACTGCGGCCGGCCAGCAGCAACATCATCCTCGCTGGGTCAGCGGACGGGAAAAAGCGTGGTCTCCTACCATGCGCCTGCTGCTCGTTGAAGACGATCTCAAGATTGCCGGTTTCGTCAGCAAGGGGCTGAAGGAGGCGGGGTTCGTCGTCGAGCACGCGGCGGACGGCAAGACTGGCCTGGGGATGGCGCTCAACTTCTCCTACGACGCGGCCGTCGTCGACCTCATGCTCCCCGGCTTGGACGGCCTCGCCATCATCGAGGAGCTGCGCCAGCGCCGCGTCAACCTTCCCGTGATCATTCTGAGCGCCAAGCGGTCGGTGGACGAACGCGTCGCCGGGCTCCAGGCGGGCGGCGACGATTACCTCACGAAGCCGTTCGCCTTTTCCGAGTTGCTGGCGCGGGTCCAGGCCCTGATCCGTCGCGCGAACGGCACACCCGAGCCCATGGGGATCACGGTCGGGGATCTGTCCATCGATCTGCTCCGACGCACGGTCACCCGTGGCGGAAAGAAGATCGCGCTCCAGCCGCGCGAGTTCTGTCTGCTCGAGTATCTTGCGCGCAATGCCGGGCGGGTGGTCTCCAAGACGATGATCATGGAGCACGTCTGGGCTTACAACTTCGACCCGCAGACTAATGTCGTGGAGTCGCGGATCTGCAGACTGCGCGAGAAAGTCGACAAGGACTTCGAGCTTCCGCTCATTCATACCGTGCGCGGTATGGGCTATGTTCTCAAGCAAGCTTCGTGACCTGCGGCACACGCTGGCGCTGCGCCTGACGCTGTGGTACGCAGGCATCTTCGCGGCCTCCTCCATTCTCGCCTTCGTGTTCGTCTACACCTTGATGGTGTCCGTCGTGCAGGAGCGGACTGACGAGGATCTGCAGGAGGACATCGCGGAGTTCGCCTCGTTCTGGGAAACCGGTGGACTCGAGCGCGTCGAGACCGAGATGCTGCTGGAATCGCAAGGTGAGGAGGCCGATCACGCATTCTTCCGCTTGTGGGCGCCGGACGGCCAATCACTGGCGAGCACGGATCTGTCGTCGTGGCCGGACCTCGACATGCCGGAAGATGCACTGCTGCGACTCGCGGAGGCGGACGAGCCGGTGCTGCAAACCCTCACCGTGCCCGAGCGCGAACACGCCGTGCGCAGCATCTACGGCGCCATCGCGCCCGGCGTCGTGCTGGAGATCGGGCAGTCCCTGGAGGAGGACGACGAGTTTATCGGGGCATTCCGCGACGGGTTTCTGATCACGCTCGCGGCCGTGGGTCTGCTCGGGGGTCCGATCGGGTGGTTCATGGCGCGCCGGGCCCTGCGCGGCGTGGAGGAAGTGACACGCACGGCGACTCAGATCGCCGACGGCGCGTTGAATCGGCGTGTTCCCGTCCGCTCGAAGAGCGGCGAGCTCGACAGGCTGGCGCAGACGTTCAACACCATGCTGGATCGCATCCAGGCGCTCATCGTCGGAATGCGCGAGATGACCGACAACCTTGCCCACGATCTCCGAAGCCCGGTGGCGCGGATCCGGGCTTCCGCCGAGATGGCCCTCACCGGCAGCCGCTCGCAAACGCACTGGGAGTCGTTGGCGGCCAACACCACCGAGGAGTGCGATCGCCTGCTGGAGATCATCAACACGACGCTGGCCATCGCCGAGGCGGAGTCCGGGGCGGCCGAGCTGAAAATCACGGACGTGGATCTGGTCGACGTGGTCACGGATGCGCGCGAGCTGTTCCACACCGTCGCCCAGGACAAGCAGATAAGCATCGTCGCCAACGTGCCGGAGCATTGCCGCATACAGGGCGACCTGCAACGGCTTCAGCGGGTGCTCGCGAATCTCCTGGACAACGCCTTGAAGTACACGCCGGCCGGGGGGCGGGTTCTGATCAACGTGGTCGACGAGGGCCGGCAGATCAAGCTGTCCGTCGAGGATACGGGCGTCGGCATCACGGGCGACGACCTGCCGCACGTCTTCGAGCGGTTCTACCGCTGCGATCGCAGCCGCTCGGAGAACGGGAACGGCCTGGGACTGAGCCTGGCGGCCGCCTTCGTGCGCGCCCACGGCGGCGACATCACGGTCAGCAGCGAGCCCGGGCACGGCAGCACGTTCACGGTGGTGCTTCCGCGCTCGCATCCGGGCGGATGGCGGACCCCCCCGGGGCTCGAATCCGCGGCCGAGCCCGCGTATCACCCCGGCTTTACCGGCACTGCGTCCGCGCGCGTGGAGTAACAGCCCTATCGAAGAGGCGAAGGGTGCGCCGGGCGATCCGGCGGTCGATTGTTCGCTATAGTAACCTATCAGTCTTCCCCGGGCGCACGGCGATGAATCCGGAAGGTCCGCCAGACATGGGCGATGACGTGGGCTCGTGGCTTCGGCAGCTCGGGCTGGCCCGCTACGAAAACGTCTTTTCCGAGCAACAAATCGACCGCGAGGTTCTGCCTCAGTTGACGGACGCGGACCTGAAAGAGCTGGGCATCCCGCTGGGTCCTCGCAAGAAGCTCCTGAAAGCCATCACCGATCTTCAATCATCTTCGCCCGAGCCCGGGCTGAGAGACGCCGGGACGGACCGGCCGGCGTCATCCATTATCGAGTCGGTCGAAGCCGAGCGCCGACAGCTCACGGTGATGTTCTGCGATCTGGCAGGCTCGACCGAGCTTTCTCAGAGGCTCGATCCCGAGGATTTGCGCGATGTGAACATCGCCTATCAAGACGCCTGCAAGGCAGCCATCGAGCGCTACGAAGGCTACGTGGCGCGCTACATGGGCGACGGCGTTCTGGCCTACTTCGGTTACCCGAAGGCGCATGAAGACGATGCCGAGCGAGCGGTACACGCGGCTTTGGCAGTGATCGAGGCGGTGGTGGGCGTCAACCAAAGCATAGGCCGTGACGGAGACGTCGAGCTGGGCGTTCGCGTCGGCATCGCTACGGGGGTCGTGGTGGTGGGCGATCTCATCGGCGAGGGTGCATCACAGGAAAGCGCGGTGGTCGGGGAGACGCCGAATTTGGCCGCCCGCCTTCAGGCACTTGCCGAGCCGAACACCGTGGTAATCAGTCGTTCCACTCGTGATCTGGCCGCCGGTCGATTCCGGTACGCAGACCTCGGCTCCCATGCGCTCAAGGGCATAGCTGATCCCGTACGCGCGTGGCGGGTGATTGCCCCGAGGGCGACGGAGAGCCGCTTCGAGGCGTTGCACAGAACCGGATTCACGCCCCTGGTAGGTCGCGAACATGAGATCGGGCTTTTACTCGAGCGCTGGGAGCAGGCCAAAGAAGGGGATGGTCAAGTCGTGCTGCTATCCGGCGAGGCGGGTATCGGCAAGTCCAGAATCGTCCAAACCCTGCGCGAACGTACCGCCGCAGAGGAGCTCGTGCGGCTGCGGCATCAGTGCTCACCGTACCACACGAACAGCACGCTGCATCCGGTGATCGAGCAGCTGGAGCGAGCAGCAGAGTTCGACGCCGAGGATCCTGCCGAGACCAAACTCGAAAAGCTCGAACGGGCGCTTGCTCCGTCGACACAGGATGTCGAATCCGTCCTGCCGCTGCTTGCGGCGTTGTTGTCGATTCCGTGTGAACGCTATCCCGCGCCCCAAATGGTGCCGGAGCTGCGAAAGGAAAAAACGCTGGAGGCGCTGGCTGCGCAGATCGAGGGCCTGAGCCGGAACCAGCCGGTGCTCTTCGTCTTCGAGGACGCTCACTGGGCGGACCCCACCTCGCTCGAACTTCTGGATCTGGTGGCTCAACGCGCCCAGGGCGCCCGGGTGCTCGTGCTGATCACGTTTCGGCCCGAATTCACCCCGCCCTGGACGGGCCACGCTCATATCACGTCGCTCACCCTCAACCGGTTCAGCCGAAGTTTGGTTACCGCGATGGTGGACAAAGTCACCGGCGGCAAGGCGCTGCCTGCGGAGGTACGCGACCGGATCGTCGAGAGGACCGACGGGGTGCCTCTGTTCGTCGAGGAGCTGACCAAGACCGTGCTCGAATCGAGACTGGTCGAAGAGAGAGACGGGGCGTACATACTCACGAAACCGCTGCCGCCGCTGGCCATACCGTCAACCCTTCATGATTCACTGATGGCGCGTCTCGATCGATTGGGCGCGGTGAAGGAGGTCGCGCAGTGCGCATCGGTTATCGGACGGAAGTTTTCCTTCGAGGTGTTGCGCGCGGCTTCGCGATTGTCGCAGGATGAGCTCACAAATGCGCTGGAGCAGCTCGTGCGCGCGGAGCTTGTCTTCCGCCACGGACGCTCGCCACAAGCAAGCTACGTTTTCAAGCACGCGCTGGTTCAGAATGCCGCCTACGACTCTCTGCTGCGCAGCAAGCGCAGGGAACTGCACGGGCGCATCGCCGAAGCATTGAGCAAGGGCTTCCCCGAGATGCGGCGATCGCAGCCGGAGCTTCTCGCCCATCACTACACCGAAGCGGGCCAAGCAAGTGACGCCGTTGAGTACTGGCTGCGGGCCGGACGTCAGGCTGCAGAGCGCTCGGCGGACAAGGAAGCCATCGGACATCTCACCAAGGGGCTCGAAGCACTGCGGACGCTCCCCGCATCAACGGAGCGTCTGCGAAAGGAGCTCGCGTTCCAAGCCGCATTGTGCAGCCCCTTGATGGTGACCAAAGGCTTCACTTCGGAGGAGACGACTGAGGCGTACGCGCGAGCCCACGAGCTCTGCGAATTGCTGGACGAGACCGAGCCGTTCTTCCCCGTACTCTTCGGCAAATGGGTATATCACTATGTAGGTGGTGAGTATCGCCTTGCGCGTCAGCTAGCGGCCCAGCTTCTGCGTCTGAGTGAGAAACAGAACGACATAGCTGCGATGGCCGTCGGGCATCGGCTGCTCGGCTGGACTGCCCTGATGCTCGGAGAACTTTCCGTCGTCCCGTCGCATCTGGACAAGGCCTTGTCTTTGTACGACTCCGAGCAACACGGCTCCTACCGGTTCCGTTACGTCCACGATCCCCGGGTAGCGACGCTCGCCTGCGCGGCAGTGCATCAGTGGCTCTCCGGTTTCCCCGAACGTGCGTATCGGACTAGCTCCGAGGTTATCGCCTACGCCCGATCGCTCAAACACGCGAGCTCGCTCGCCTACACGCTGTTTCACGCGGGAGCACTGCCGGCGGCTCTAGGGCGGGATCCTCGGACAGTCGCGGAACTCACCGATGAGTTGTTAGCTCTGTCGGAGGCAAGTGATTTTCCCGTGTATCTGGCATGGGGACGCGTGACCCGGGGCTGGGCCATGGCCAAATCCGGCAATCGACCCGATGGCATGAAACTGTTTCAACAAGGGCGCAGAGCCGTCATAGCGGGAGAGTGGAAGTACTTTGGAGTCTTGGGTCTCACTCTGCTCGCGGATCTCCATCTAGACGCGGGCGATCTGGATGAGGCGTTGGCCACGCTGGAGGAAGCGAAGCGTCTGATCCAATCCACCGGCGAGCGCATTTGCGAGGCGGAGGTCCATCGACTCGTCGGCGAGGTACTGCGCGCCCGGGGGGCAGATTCAGCCGAAACCGCGGACGCCTCCTTCCGAGAGGCCGTCGAGATCGCCCGGCTTCAGGGGGCAAAGTCGCTGGAGCTGCGCGCGCTCATAGGCCGGGCGCGCCTGTGCAAGAGTCAAGGAAGGCGTGACGAGATCCGGGGCTTGCTCGGCCCGCTCTACAATGGGTTCACGGAAGGCTTTGAAACGCCGGATCTCAGGGAAGCGAAGGCGCTGCTCGATTCTCTGCCGTAACTTTTCCCCTCAGGCGTCGCGGTCGCTTTCGTAGGCCAGGCATTCGGCCGCCACCTGCTCGCGGACGATCTCGGCGAGGCGCAGGGTGCCCGGGCCAGCGGCGTCGCGGTCCGCGATGACGAGATACAACGGCAGCAACCGCTCGCGGCCCGCTCGCAGCGGCAGGATCTTGAGCTGCCCTTGCGCGAGCTCGCCGCGGATCTTTTCCTCGGGCAGCCACGCGAACCCGTAGCCGCGGCACACCGCGCCGATGGACGTGGGCATGTTGCTCACGGTCCAGCGCTGCTCGGCCTCGAGCGATCGCACAGCCTTGTCGCGCTGCGCGCCGCTGTCGCGCACCAGGATGTGCCGGTGCTTGCGCAGGTCGCGCTCGGTCAGCTCCCTTCCCAGGGCGTGCAACGGGTGCGCCGGGTGCGCCACGGGCACGAAGCGCACGGTCATCAGCGGATCGCCGAGGAAACCCACCGGTACCCGCGGCGTGATGGCCAGATCGGCGCGGCCTTCGAGCAGCGCCTCCGGGGTGCCGCCGAGCACGGACTCGATGAGCTCGATGCGCGTGTGGGGTGCATCCTGGCAGAAGCGCTCCAGACATCTCAGCAGGAGCCACGTGGGAAAGACGATCTCCACCACCAGCGTGATCTCGGCCTCCCAGCCGGCGGCCAGCGTCCGTGCGGCGCGCTCCAGCGCGCCGGCCTCATCCAGCAAGGCCTTTGCACGCTGGTACAACAGGTGCCCGGTCGAGGTCAGCACCGCCTTGCGGCCGCGGATCTCGAAGGCTTCCACCGCCAGCGCCGATTCGAGCTTCTGGACGGCGTAGGTCACCGCCGACTGGCTCTTGTGCAGAGCCTCGGCGGCCTGGGCGTAGCCGCCCTCGTCCACCACCGCCACGAGGCAGCGCCACTGCTCCAGGGAGGTGCGGGGCGACGCAGACATATATCTATTGAATTGATGAATTCAAGCGGATAATTGTTCTTTTTAATCAGTGTTGTCAATCGTTAAATGAGGGCATCTTTCAGAGTAGGAGGTGCCCCATGAAAACCCTGCTGCAGATCAACGCCAGCCTCTTCGGGGAATCCGGCCAGTCCTCGGCCCTGGCCAACCACTTCGTGGCCGAGTGGAGGCAGCGCCACCCCGGCGCGCGCGTTATCGCCCGCGACCTGGCCGCCGACCCGGTGCCCCACCTCTCGGCGGCGCGCTTCGGTGCCCTCGTCGCCAAGCCCGAAACCCGGACCCCGGCGCAGCAGGCCGTAGTCGACTTCTCGGACGCGCTCATCGACGAGCTCAAGCGCGCCGAGGTCATCGTGCTCGGCCTTCCCATGTACAACTTCGGCGTGCCGTCGACGCTGAAGGCGTACTTCGACCACATCGCCCGCGCCGGCATCACCTTCCGCTACACCGCCGACGGCCCCGAGGGCCTGCTCAAGAGCAAGAAGGCCTACGTGTTCGCCGCCCGCGGCGGCAAGTACGCCGGCACGCAGCTCGACACGCAAACGCAGTTCGTCCGCCACTTCCTCGCCTTCCTGGGTATCGAGGATTCGATGTTCGTGCATGCGGAAGGCCTGGCGATAGACGAAAATACGAGGCGCGCGGCACTGGCCGCGGCGCACAGCGAGATCGCGAACCTCGCCGCCGCGCTCGACGCAGCGGCGTGAGCACCCGGAAAGGAGACCGACCATGAGCACTCGAACGCTTGCACGCGTCATCCCCTCCGTCGCCACCTCCGACGGCGCGGGCGTCAAGCTGCGCCGCAGCCTGGGGACGTCGCAGAGCCTGCGCCTGGATCCGTTCCTGATGTTGGACGAGTTCGGCACCGATCGCCCGGAGGACTACATCGCGGGCTTTCCACCGCACCCGCACCGCGGCTTCGAGACGGTCACCTACATGCTCGACGGCCACATGCGCCTCGAGGATCATCTCGGCTACGTGGGTGAGCTGAAGTCCGGCGGCGTGCAGTGGATGACCGCGGGACGCGGCATCGTGCACTCCGAGATGCCGCAGCAGGAGCAAGGCCGCATGCGCGGCTTCCAGCTCTGGATCAACCTGCCCGCGAAGGAAAAGATGAAGCCGGCCTCCTACCGCGACATCCCCGCGCAGGAGATCCCGGTGGTGACGCTCGCGCACGGCGGCCGCGTCAAGGTCATCGCCGGGCGCTTCGAGCAGCAGGGCGAGACCATCGCGGGCGCGATCACGGGGCTCTCCACCGAGCCGGTGTTCTTCGACGTGGAGCTGCCTGCCGGCGGGCGCTTCGGGCACGATTTGCCCGAGGACCACAACGCCCTTCTCTACCCGTACGAAGGCGAGCTGCGAGTCGCGCCCGAGGATGAGCCGCGTGCGCTCGAGCGCCAGCACGCCGGAATCCTCTCCAGGGGCGCTCGGGTCGAGGTGGCTGCTGGCGAGGAGGGCGCGCGTTTCATCCTGCTCGCGGGAAAGCCCATCAACGAGCCGGTCGCGCAGTACGGACCGTTCGTGATGAACACGACGCAGGAGATCGAGCAGGCTCTGCGCGACTACCGCGACGGCACGCTGACCGGCGCGTGAGCCGGCGGAGGAAAAAC
>CAZPFD010000003.1:0-44574 GCA_964585725.1 uncultured Ectothiorhodospiraceae bacterium
TTCGGGGCTTGCGACGAGGAGGCGCATACCCCGGGACCCAGCCTCGGCCCGACGACCCCCCATTTCCCGGAAATCCGCGAAGAATCCCGACGCTCCCCGCCCCTCTCGGAGTCCGGGGGCGTGCCGCGGCGGATCAATGCATGTGCAGCCCGCCGTTGATGGCCAGGTTGGCGCCGGTGATGTAGCCGGACTCCTCGCGCGCCAGGAAGGCGACCAGGTCCGCGACCTCCTCCGGCTCGCCGAGCCTGCCCACCGGCACCTGGGCCACGATCTTGTTCAGCACCTCCTCGGCGACGCTGGCCACCATCTCCGTGGCGATGTAGCCCGGTGAGATGGTATTCACGGTGATCCCTTTCTTCGCCACCTCCTGAGCCAGCGCCATGGTGAAGCCGTGCATGCCCGCCTTGGCGGCCGAGTAGTTCGTCTGCCCGAACTGGCCCTTCTGGCCGTTCACCGACGAGATGTTGATGATGCGTCCGAACCCGCCTTCGAGCATGCCGTTGATGATCACGCGGGTCACGTTGAAAACGCTGTCCAGGTTCGTGCTCATCACCGCGTCCCACTGCTCCTTCTCCATCTTCCGAAACGTGGCGTCGCGGGTGATCCCGGCGCAGTTGACCAGGATGTGCACGGGGCCGAGCTCCTGGGAGAGCTCGTGCGCCATCTTCTGGCAGGCTTCGAAGTCGGCGACGTCACCTTCCACCAGCGTGAACTCGTAGCCGTCCGCGCGCGCCTGCTCCTGCCACTGGGTGGCCTTGTCCTTGCGCGACGCGCGATAGGGTGAAACCACTCGATGTCCGTGGTCCGCGAGACGCCGGCAGATGGCGCTGCCGATGCCGCCCGTTCCCCCGGTAACCAACGCCAGTCTCTGTGTCATGGCTTCCTCCTCTCCCGCGGTGGGATGTGCGGGACGTCCCTTGTTGTCGGGCCCGCGGCTGCGACGGTGCTCGGCGCGGGCGCTTTGGCGGGATTTTAATCGGGTGGGCGCAAGCCCGCGACCGTGCGCACACGGACGCGCGACGGCGTCGGCCCGCGGGCAAGCGAACCTCCGCGACAGCCGCCGGCGCGACGACGCCCGGGCGGGTCGGCGCGCTCAGGAGCCGCGTCCGGAACGCTCGTCCCTGCGCTTCGGCTTCGGGGTCGACTGCGGTGTGTCCGGCGGCTCCGCCTCTTTGTCTCGCCGCGAGGGGGCCGCGTGGAAGAAGCTGTCCTGCATCTCCTTCCAGAGGGCCAGGTTGCGCTCCGTGATGTCGCGCATGACGGTGAACGGATCGCTCACCATCGCGTTCTGCATGCGATCGCGCAACCGATGCTGCTGCTCGACGAAGAGTTTGAGGCTCTTCTCCAGATAGCTCGTGATCATCCCCTGGAGGGTATCACCGTAGAAGCGAATGATCTGCTCGAGCGCTTCCGTGGTGAACATCGGCTGCCCGTCTTCCTCCTGCTCGATGATGATCTGGAGCAGAATGGTCCGGGTGATGTCCTCATCGGTCTTTGAATCGACGACCTTGAACTCGTTATGGTCGAGCACCAGATGACGAACATCCTCCAGGGTGATGTAGCGGCTGAGCGTGGTGTCGTACAGGCGGCGATTCGGGTACTTCTTGATGATTCTGGGCTCACTCACGGCCAAAGGCTCTCGACTGGGTTGGCGGCTGCAATGTCACGGTGACGTCGGCGCGCCCGGCTCCGCCGTCGAGACCGCGCTCGCCTTGCGGGCCGCGACGCGTTCGAAGCGGCACCCCGTCATGCTACCGCGTCTGGCGCGAAACTTCCTTCCTTGCCGGCCGCTATAAGCGCCTCCAGCGCTGCTAGAATGCCATAAAGCCGCCGCCCCCGGCCTCCACCTCCCTGCCTCGCAGGGGCGGCACGGCCGTCTCTCCCGCCGGCGGCGCGGCCACGGATGCCCGCCGCCGCGAGCCGGGCTGTGCGGGGAGCGAGCCGTGCGAACAGGCGCTCCCCGCGCCGGTCCTATGAGACAGGGCGCCACCGCGCGGCAGCAGCAACGGAGCAACGCCGATGCACTGGCTCGTGTGGTTGATAGGAACGATCGTTCTGGCCGCAGCACTGGGCGCGCTGCGCGCGCCGCTGCGCCTGTGGACCGCCGCCGCGGGAGCGTGGCTCGTCCTGTGGACGCTGGCGGTGCAGCCGGGGCCGGGCGCCCTGGGCCTGGTTTGGGGGTTGTTCGCGCTGGTGGCGCTGGGGCTCAACGTGGCGCCGTGCCGGCGGGCGGTGGTGGTTCGGCCCGCGCTGCGGCTGCTGCGCCGGGTGCTGCCCCCGCTCTCCGACACCGAGCGCGAGGCCATCGACGCGGGCACCGTGTGGTGGGACGGCGAGCTGTTCAGCGGCGACCCCGACTGGCGGCGCCTTCTCTCCGTGCCCCCGGCCGCTCTGACCTCCGACGAGCAGGCGTTTCTCGACGGCCCGGTCGAGGAGCTCTGCCGGATGATCGACGACTGGAGCATCACCCACGAGCTCGAGGGCATCCCCGACGATCTGTGGGCCTTCCTCAGGCGCCACCGCTTCTTCGGCATGATCATCCCCAAGGCGTACGGGGGCCTCGAGTTCTCGGCCCTGGCCCACTCCGCCGTGGTGATGAAGGTGTGCAGCCGCAGTCCCACTGCCGGCGTGATCGTCATGGTCCCCAACTCGCTCGGCCCTGCGGAGCTGCTGCTCGAGTACGGCACGCAGGCGCAGAAGGACTACTACCTGCCGCGCCTCGCCCGGGGCGAGGAGATACCGTGCTTCGCCCTCACCGGACCGCGCGCGGGCAGCGACGCCGGCGCCATGACCGACACCGGCGTGGTGTGCCGCGGCACGTTCGGCGGCGAGAAGGATGTCCTCGGCATCCGCCTGAACTGGGACAAGCGCTACATCACGCTGGCCCCGGTGGCGAGCCTGCTCGGCCTGGCGTTCAAGCTCTACGACCCGGAGCACCTCCTGGGTGATCGGGAAGCGCTGGGCATCACCGTGGCGCTGGTGCCCACGGATGCGCCCGGAGTCGGCATCGGCGAGCGCCATCGTCCCCTGGGCATGGCCTTCTACAACGGGCCCACGACGGGCAAGGACGTGTTCATCCCCCTCGATGGGATCATCGGGGGACCCGCCATGGCGGGGAAGGGATGGACCATGCTCATGAACGCGCTGGCCGCCGGACGGTCGATCTCGCTGCCCGCGCTCAGCACGGCCTCCGCCAAGATGGCGGCGCGCATGACCGGCGCCTACGCCCGGGTGCGGCACCAGTTCGGCGTGCCCATCGGCGAGTTCGAGGGCGTGCAGGAGGTGCTCGCCCCGATCGCCGGACAGACCTACCTGATGGATGCCGCCCGCAGCCTCACCGCCGGCGCCGTGGATCGAGGCGAGAAGCCGGCAGTGCTCTCCGCCGTCGTCAAGTATCACCTGACCGAGCGCATGCGCGACATCATCAACGGCGCCATGGACGTGCACGGCGGCAAGACCATCTGCCAGGGTCCGCGCAACTACCTCGCCCGCGGCTATCTGGGGTTGCCCGTGGCGATCACCGTCGAGGGCGCGAATATCCTGAGCCGCAGCATGATCATCTTCGGCCAGGGAGCCATCCGCTCCCACCCGTACGTGCTCCGGGAGATGACTGCCGCCGCCGACGCCGACGAACGCCGCGCGGTGCGCGAGCTCGACGCGGCGTTGTGCGCCCACACCCGCCACGCCCTCGCGAACCTGATGCGCACGCCGCTGCTCGCGCTCAGCGGCGCACGCCTCGCCGCGGCACCGGTGGGCGGCCCCGGTGCCCGCTACTACCGCCAGCTCACCCGCCTGAGCGCCACGCTGGCGCTGCTGACCGACGTGAGCCTGTTGCTCCTCGGCGGCAAGCTCAAGCGCATGGAGGGGCTCTCGGCGCGCCTGGGCGACGTGCTGAGTCAGCTCTACCTGGCGTCGGCCGCCCTCAAGCGCTTCGAGGACCAGGGCCGCCCCCGCGAGGACGAGCCGCTCTTGCACTGGGCATGCCAGGACGCGCTGGTACGCGCACAAGAGGCCCTGGACGGCTTTCTGCGCAACTTTCCCCAGCGTCCCGTGGCGGCGCTGCTGCGCGCGCTGGTGTTTCCGCTCGGCCGGCCTTACACACCGCCCGCCGACCGCCTGGGTGCGCGCCTCGCACGCCTGCTGCAGACCCCGGGCGAGGCGCGCGATCGCCTGACCGCGGGGCTGTTCGTCCCGGACAGCAGCGACCCGAGCGGCGCTGTAGAGAAAGCGCTCCTGGAGACGGTGGCGGTCGAGCCCGCCGCCCGCAAGCTGAGAGCAGGGCTGAAGGACGGAACGGTGCAAAGCGAAGAGCCTTACGCGCGCATCGACGAGGCCCTGGGCGCAGGGATCCTCTCCCCGCAGGAAGCCGACCAGCTGCGTGCCGCCGAGAAGGCCCGCGACGAAGCGATACGAGTCGATGCGTTCGCACCCGCATCCTTCGGACGCGAGGCAGGATCCCCGGCGGCGCCGCCCCTGCGCGCCGCCCGCCATTAAGCTCGCCAGCGCTCGAAACCTTAAACTCTGGACGTCTCAATCACGACGAGCACACGCCACCCGATGCACACGCCTGAAGCTCGCACGCACATCCGCCGGGCGGCGGTCCTCGGCGCTGGTGTCATGGGCGCTCAGATCGCCGCCCACCTGGCCAACGCCCGCGTGGACGTGGCGCTCTTCGAGCTCCCCGCCGAAGAGGGCGAGACGAGCGCACACGCGAAACGCGCCATTGCGGCATTGTCCAGGCTCGAGCCGAGCCCCCTGGCGACGGCCGACCGCGCGCGCCACATCCGAGCCGCAAACTACGCCGAGGATCTGCCGCTCCTGGCCGGCTGCGATCTGATCATCGAGGCCATCGCCGAGCGGCTGGATTTGAAGACGGATCTGTATCAGCGCGTGGCCCCCCATCTCGGACCGCGGGCGCTGCTGGCGAGCAACACGTCGGGGCTCAGCATCAACCGGCTCTCGGAGGCCCTGCCGCCCGAGATCCGCGAGCGCTTCTGCGGCGTGCATTTCTTCAACCCGCCGCGCTACATGCATCTGGTGGAGCTCGTGCCCGCATCGGCCACCCGCCCCGAGGTGCTCGGGCAGCTCGAGCGCTTCCTGGTGTCGACGCTCGGCAAGGGGGTTATCCGCGCCAAGGACACGCCCAACTTCATCGCCAACCGCGTGGGCGTGTTCGCCATGCTCGCGGCGCTGCACCACGCCGAGCAGCTCGGGATCGCCCCGGACGTGGTGGATGCGCTCACCGGCCCCGCCATCGGACGGCCGAAGACGGCCACCTTTCGGACGGCGGATCTGGTGGGGCTGGATACGCTCAGCTACGTGGTCAGCACCATGTCGCAGCAGCTACGCGACGATCCCTGGCATCCGCGCTACGGGCTCCCGGCGTGGCTCGAGGAGCTCGTCGCCCAGGGCGCACTCGGGCGGAAGTCCGGCCGCGGCGTCTACCGCAAAACGCCCGAGGGGATCCAGGTGCTGGATCCGCAGCGCGGCGAATACCGCCCCGTGCAGCCGCAGGCGGACCCCGCGGTGCAGGCGCTTCTGGAGGCGGGCGGTCCCGGCGCACAGCTCGCCGGGCTGCGCGAGAACGAGCACCCCCAGGCCCGGTTCCTGTGGTCGTGCTTTCGCGACTTGTTCCACTACGGCGCGGTGCACCTCACGGACATCGCCGAGAGCGTGCGCGACGTGGACCTCGCCCTGCGCTGGGGCTTCGGATGGCAGCGCGGTCCCTTCGAGCTGTGGCAGCTCGCCGGCTGGCGGCGCGTGTGCGGCTGGCTGCGCGAGGACATCGACGCGGGCCGAGCCCTGGCCGGCGCGCCCTTGCCGGGCTGGGTGGACGAGGTCGGCGACGAGGGCCCCTACGGCCCGGAAGGGGCGTTCGCCCCGCGGGCGCGCGCCTACCGCCCGCGCTCACGGCTCGAGGTCTATCGCCGCCAGATCATGCCGGATCCGGTCCCGGGCGAGCCCACGGAACTGGGAGAGACCGTGTTCGAAACCGATGCGGTGCGGCTGTGGCACACCGCCGACGGCGTGGCGGTGCTGAGCTTCAAGACCAAGATGCACACCATCGGCGATGCCGTGCTGGAGGGCATTCGCGAGGCCGTTACCGCGGCCGAAGCCGACTTCCGCGCCCTCGTGCTGTGGCACCCGCAGGAGCCGTTCAGTGCCGGCGCCAACCTGAAGGAATTCGCCCCCGTGGTGGAGGCGGGCGACTTCGAGCGGATCGATGCCGCGGTCGCGAAATTCCAGGCCACCTCGCTCGCCCTGCGCGACGCCATGGTGCCCGTGGTCGCCGCCGCGCGCGGGCTCGCGCTCGGGGGTGGCTGCGAGCTGCTGCTGCACTGCGACCGGGTGGTGGCGGCGCTCGAAAGCTACGTCGGTCTGGTGGAAGCCGGGGTCGGTCTGGTGCCGGCCGGCGGCGGCTGCAAGGCGCTGGCGGTGCGCGCGGCCCACGAGGCCAGGGGGGGCGACCCGTTCCCCTTCATCCAGGGCTACTTCAAGCGCGTGGGCATGGCGGAGGTGGCGCGCAGCGCCGAGCAGGCCAAGGAGTACGGCTACCTGCGGGAGAGCGACCCGGTGGTGTTCAATGCGCACGAGATCCTGCACGTCGCCAAATGGCAGGCGCTGGCGCTCGCCGAAACTGCGTACAGACCGCCGACACCGCCGCGGGAGACGCCGGTGGCCGGCGCGAGCGGGATCGCCACACTGCAGTCGGCACTGGTGAACATGCGCGAGGGTGGCTTCATCTCCGAGCACGATTTCGAGATCGGCGGCTGGATCGCACACGTCCTGTGCGGCGGGGACGTGCCCGCGGGAACCCCGGTGGAGGAGGAGTGGCTGCTCGCCCTGGAGCGCAAGGCGTTCGTCGCCCTGCTGCGCACGGCGAAGACCCGCGAGCGCATCGCGCACACGCTGAAGACGGGCAAGCCGCTCAGAAACTGACGGAACCACCGGCCGTCACGGGCGCCAGGGGTCAGGTCTTGCAATGCCACATTGGCGATGTGGCATTGCAAGACCTGACCCCTGGCGCGCCGAAAGACGCGGAGCCTCGGAGCCCTAAGCAAGGGCCGCCGCCGCGGGAGACGAGACAAACTAACCGTTGGACGATGATCAGATTGTCACTGGCGAATCAGCAGCTCAATGACGATGGCTAGACAGATCCAAGACGCATACGTGGTCGCCGCCGTGCGCACGCCGGTGGGCAAGGCCCCGCGCGGCGTGTTCCGCGCCACCCGCCCGGACGACCTGCTGGCCCACGTCATCCGCGGCGCGCTGGCGCGCTGCCCCGGGCTCGAACCCCGCGCCGTCGACGATGTCATCGCCGGCTGCGCCATGCCGGAGGCCGAGCAGGGGCTGAACGTGGCGCGCGTCGCGCTGCTGCTCGCGGGCCTGCCGGACTCGGTGCCCGGGGTCACGGTGAACCGCTTCTGCGCCTCCGGGCTGGAGGCGGTTGCGCAGGCGGCCAACCGCATCCGGCTCGGCGAAGCGGACGTCGTCATCGCCGCCGGCACCGAGAGCATGAGCCTCATCCCCATGGGGGGGCATCGCATGGCCGTCAATCCGCGGGTGTTCCGCGACGAGAACGTGGCCATCGCCTACGGAATGGGGATCACGGCGGAGAAGGTCGCCGAGCGCTGGCAGGTCAGCCGCGAGGACCAGGATCGGTTCGCGCTGGAGAGCCACCGCCGCGCCGTGGAGGCCACGCGCGACGCACGCTTCGCCGACGAGATCCTTCCCTACCCGGTGGTCGCCGCCCGCCCCGATGCCGCGCGCGGCGAGGTGAGCACCACGACCCGCGAGGTGGCGCAGGACGAGGGGCCGCGCTCGGATACGTCCCTGGAGGCGCTGGCCAAGCTCTCGCCGGTGTTCGCGCGCAAGGGCAGCGTCACCGCCGGCAACAGCTCGCAGATGAGCGACGGGGCCGCAGCCGTGGTTCTCGCCGGCGAGAGTGCGCTGAAGACCCATGGGCTCACGCCGCTGGCGCGCTTTCGCGGCTATGCGGTGATCGGCGTGCCCCCCGAGATCATGGGCATCGGGCCGAAGGAAGCCGTGCCCCGGGCCCTCGCCCGAACCGGGGTCCGCCAGCAGGATCTGGACTGGGTCGAGCTGAACGAGGCCTTCGCCGCCCAGAGCCTCGCGGTGATCCGCGATCTGGGGCTGGATCCCGAGCGCGTGAACCCCCAGGGCGGCGCCATCGCCCTCGGCCATCCGCTGGGCGCCACCGGCGCCATCCGCACGGCGACCCTGGTGCACGGGCTGCGCCGCAGCGGCGGGCGCTACGGCATGGTCACCATGTGCGTGGGAACGGGCATGGGCGCGGCGGGCATCTTCGAGGCGGTGTGACCGGCGCCGCCGGACGGCGTAGAGGGCAACGATGGAGAGTCTGTGGAACGACGCCGAGGCCGCCCGCTTCGAGGGCGAGATCGGCTTGCGCGTGTACACCTCGCGGCTGCTCGGTCGCGAGCCGTCGCTGGTCCTGCACGGCGGCGGCAACACCTCCGTGAAGATCCGGGAGACGAATCTGCTCGGCGAGGAGGAGACCATCCTCTACGTCAAGGGCAGCGGCTGGGATCTGGAGACCATCGAGGCGGCCGGTTTCTCGCCCGTGCGCCTGGAGCATCTGCGCAGGCTGCTGCACCTGCGGTCGCTGTCGGACTCCGAGATGGTGAATCAGCTGCGCACGCACATGACCCGCGCCTCGGCCCCGACGCCCTCGGTGGAGGCGCTCCTGCACGCATTGCTGCCGCATCGCTACGTGGACCACACGCACGCCGACGCGGTGCTCACCCTGACCAATACACCGAGCGGGCCGGAGCACGCGCGGGAGGTGTACGGCGACGACGTGGTCGTCATCCCCTACACGATGCCGGGCTTCGAGCTCGCACGCCTGTGCGCGCAGCGCATCCCCGAGGACATGCACGAGCGCACTCTCGGCATCGTCCTCATGAACCACGGGATCTTCTCTTTCGGCGACACCGCGCGAGAGTCCTACGAGCGCATGATCGAGCTCGTGACCCGCGCCGAAAGCTACCTCGCGGCCCGCGACGCCTGGAACCTGCCCGAGCCGAGACCCGAACCGAAGCCGCAAGCGCAGGGGCGGGAGATCGCCGCGCTGCGCCGCGCGATCTCCGACACCGCGGGCGCGCCCATGATCCTCTCGGTGCACGGCGAGGCGCGCAGCATGGGCTTCGTGCAGCGCGGGGATCTGGATCGCATCGCCCGGCAAGGCCCCGTCACGCCCGATCACGTCATCCGCACCAAGCGCCTGCCGCTTCTGGGCCGCGATGTGCGCGCCTACGCCGCAGACTACGAGGCCTACTTTCACGAGCAGAGCCGGCGTGCGGACCGCGGCCTGGCCATGCTCGACCCGGGGCCGCGGGTGGTGCTCGACCCCGAGCTTGGCGTATGCACGGCGGGGCGCACGGCCAGGGACGCAAGGGTCGTAGCGGACATCTACCGCCACACCATGGACGTGATCGAGCGCGCCGAGCGCCTCGAGCGCTATCAGGCGCTGTCCGCTGAGGACATCTTCGACGTCGAGTACTGGGATCTCGAGCAGGCCAAGCTGCGCCGCGGCGGCGAGCCGCCGCCGTTCGCGGGCGAGGTGGCGCTGGTCACGGGCGCGGCCTCGGGCATCGGGAAGGCGTGCACCGAGGCCCTGCTGGCGCGCGGAGCGGCCGTAGCCGGATGCGACCTGAGCGCGAGCGTGTGCGCGCTCCGTGAGGATCCCGGCTTCCTGGGCCTCACCTGCGACGTGACCCGGCCGGAGCAGATGCACGACGCGCTGGAGCGGACCGTGCGCGCCTTCGGGGGCCTGGACATGGTGATCCTCAACGCCGGCGTGTTTCCCGCCACTCACGCCATCGCCTCGATGCCCGTGGAGGAGTGGCGCGCCGCCATGGCGGTCAACGCCGAGGCCAACCTGCTGCTCATGCAGGCGACCCACCCACTGCTCAAGCTGAGCCCGCGCGGCGGGCGCGTGGTGATCATCGGCTCCAAGAACGTTCCCGCCCCCGGCCCCGGAGCGGCGGCCTACTCCGCCTCCAAGGCCGCCCTCAACCAGCTCGCCCGAATCGCCGCTCTCGAGTGGGGCCGCGACCGCATCCGCGTCAACGTCGTGCACCCGAACGCCGTCTTCGACACCGCCATCTGGACCGAAGAGGTGCTGGCTTCGCGCGCGGCGCAGTACGGGCTCACCGCGGAGGAGTACCGGCGCAAGAACGTCCTGGGCGTGGAGGTGACCAGCCGCCACGTGGCGGAGCTCGCCGCGGAGATGTGCGGTCCGTTGTTCTCGCGCACGACGGGGGCGCAGCTGCCCGTGGACGGCGGCAACGAGCGCGTGATCTAGCCCGCATCTCGCATCGGCTCGCGCCGTAGCGTATCGCCGCGCCCCTGCCCGTCCGCATCACGGAAAGCCCACGGTGGTCTAAAGCGGGGCGATCGCGTGCCGAGAAATGTGAAATGCTTCACAGATTCACGGATTCCGTCCATGGGAATCTACGTTGTTTCTCCAGCCCGGAAGCGCTGCGACAGGGATCACGGACTCGATGACCACTGGCCCTACGGCTGCCTCGTTTGATTTCAACGAAGACGGTTTCGGCCGGTTGCCCAAGGGCGAACCGGTGGCCGTCTCGCTCAGACCGAACGAGGCGCTCCCCGTGGTCCTCGCCGACCACAAGTGCCACCTGGTCATGGACGGCGGTCTGGCTCTGCTCGATACCACCGGCCGGCGCCGTGCGCTGCGCGCCGGGAAGAACATCGTCGGCCGCGACCGCCAGTGCGACGTGGTCATCGAGCAGGACTTCAAGAACGTCTCGCGCAAGCACCTGCTCATAGAAACCGTGGGCGAGTCCCTCGTGCGGCTCACCGACATCTCGTCGCTCGGAACCCTGGTCCCCTGCGAGTACCTGGCTTCAGGCGACGCGCGAGCCCGTGCCCGAGGCGTAGCGCTCTAATCCATGTGCAGGACCCGGCGCGTACCCTCGCGCTCG
The DNA here is from genome assembly GCA_964585725.1 of uncultured Ectothiorhodospiraceae bacterium. Classification (GTDB taxonomy): domain Bacteria; phylum Pseudomonadota; class Gammaproteobacteria; order HK1; family HK1; genus CAZPFD01. The sequence goes on from CAZPFD010000003.1 coordinate 10,989, forward strand.
AAGACCGCTTGGCGCTCCCCCACCTCGATCAGGCGATATCCGTTGAGCTCCTCCCCCATCTTCACGATCACCCCGCCCACATTGGCCATGGACTCGCTCCCGTCGACCACGGTGGCGCGCAGCTGCGTCGATCCCACGGACGCGGCGGGCGCACGCGCCCCGCCGCCGGAACCCGCATCCGCCAAGGCGGCGGGCCGAGCGAAGGGATCGTGCTCCAGCACCACCGGCTGCTCCTCTGCGCCGGCCGCCGTGGCGCCGAGCAACAACGCAAGCGCTACCCTCAACTGCGCCGTCATTCCTCCTCGCCCTCGTGCGGGCGATAGGACACCACCCGCAGATTCATGTTGAGCTGTGGGCGCGCTGCCCCCTCCGCGATGTGAAACTCCTTCACTACCATCGGGTGCAAGGCGTCCTCCGCCTGCTGAAGCCAGCCGAAGAGCTGCATGTACGAGCCGGTGACCTCGACGTCGAACGGGATCTCTTCGAACATCAGCACCCGACCGATCGGTCCGGGTTTGACTCCGACGAGCTGCACTCCGTGCTTCGTAGCCAGCCGGTCGAGCTGACCGATGATGTAGGAGACCATTTCACTCGACTGGAGCTGCGGCGTCTGTCCGTACAGGGTCTGCCTCAACTGTTCCACTTCCCGCTCGAGTTGACGCACGTGTGCGTCATTAACCACGCGCCGCTGGGAGCGAATCTCCATGGCGGAGTCGTCGGCGAGACGGTGCAGCCGCACGTATTCCTTGAGCGGTGCCTCGAGCAGGTAGAAGTACGCCGCCGTCACCGTGACCCCCACCACGGAGACGAGCATCAGCAGGAGCATCCGCGGCTCGAGACCTTCGAGGATTCGATCGGCGTTCCGGGCCATCTCAGCTCCCGATCACCACCGCCAGAGTGAAGTCGACGACCTGCAGCGATTCGTACGCGTGCATCCGCGTGTTGAGAACCTTCACCTCCTCGATCACTGGCTGCGCGTTCAGACGCTGGACGAACTCGGCAAGCGCCGAGTGGTCGCTCGCCTGTGCCCTGATCTCCATGTGCGTGGCCATCTGCCACGTCCTGGTCTCCGAGGTGCGCTCTCCGGCGGGCACGGTGATGAAGTAGCCGGTGTTGACGGTCCGCGGATCGGCGGCTACGAACTCGCCCGCGCGCCGGAACGTCCAATTCAAGAACCACACCTGGTTATCGAGCGCCCTGTCCACCGCCACGAAGATGGCGCGCGGCTCGGCGCCGCTGCGCAGCGCCTCGAGCGCTCGCGCCTTCTGCTCCAGCACTTCCCTGGTCGCTCGAAGCTCCTCGAGCGTCGCCTTTCGCTCCGCTACGAGCGCCCGGTCGGCATCCAGCTCCTCGAGCTCCGCCGTGCGCACCGTGACGCCGAAAGCGAGAAGCGCCTTGGCGACGATCAAACAGACGAGAACGGCGCCGTACATCCCGGCGAAGAGCTTGAGCCACCGTTTGGTGCGCCGCAAGCGCCGATAGCTGAGTGGGACCAGATCAATCTCAGCCATTCTCCGCCCGTCCCCGAAGGGCGCAACCTGCGGCTATGGCGAATCCGGTGACCGGCTCGCTTTCAGGAAGCTCCGTGTGTTCGCTGGCCGGACCGAACGCAGCCAACGGGTTCAGGATCCGAACCGGCAAGGACAGCATACCGTTGATCAGCGCCTCTACGCCCGGCCATCGGGCGATGCTGCCGAGCAGGTACACCGTATCCACCGATCCTCCGCGTGTCTGCGACGCCGTGTACATCAAGACCTTGGTGACCTCCTCGGCCAGCTCGAGCAGCATTGGCTTGACGATCTCGGTCATCGTGCGGGCGATCTCGGTCGGCGTCACCACATCCTCGTCGCCGTCTGACGCGCGTTCCGATGACAACCCGTACTGATATACGAGATCACGCACCGACGCCGGGCTCAGCTCCAGCGTGTCTCCGATGCTCGTGGTGATGATCGCCTCGCCGAAGTTCACCTCGCGGTCCAGTATCAAGCGGCGCCCGGAGATGACCGTGAGATAAGTCTTCTCTCGGCCGAAGTTGATGACCAGAACCGTATCGAACGTCTCACGGGAATGCATGTACGCAACCAGCCGGTGTATAGCCACCGGCCCTATCTCGAGGGCGCTCACATTGAGGCCGGCGCTCTCCATCAGGTGCAGGTAGGCGAGAACGTCGGCTCGGCGCACCAGTGCGAGCAGTGCTCCCCTTTCTCCGTCGATCTCACTGCGCGTGGAAACGGGCACGTAGTCCATCAGCCATTCGTCCACGGGACCCTCGACGCGATCCATCGCCTGCCTCATGATGGCCTCCGACTCCCCGAGATTCGACTGGGGCTTGTAGTTGAGTAGGCTGAGCTTGAGCTGCTCGGGCGGCATACAGGTGACGACGTCCCGTCCTGCAAAAGGGTGCCTGGCCAGAGCTTCCTTCACCAGCGCGCTGAAGGCCCGAGGATTGGATGTCACCTCATCGCGTGCGGTGCGATAGTGGAGGGATGCGGCGGCCCGCACGCGCAGCCGCTCGTCGCTGGACTCGAGCTGTAGCATATGCAGCCGCTCGTGACCGAGCTCCAGCCCTATCGGACCGCAGCGGTGTCGCGCCGCATTTCCGCGCGCGGCGAGCCGAACGAATGGACCGTATACACGCCCCAGAGCCTGCGCCGCGGTGCTCATCGGCCAACGCCCCCGCCGTCCGGCCGGGGCGCATGCACGCGCCGCGGCGCGGCGCTCTCCCCCGCGCTGGACCCTCTCTCTATCGGATATGTGGGGCGCAGAGGCGCAGGAGCGACGGAGCCGCGCTCACTGCGCACGCGCACCACACTCTTGGCCGCCGGGTACGAGAACTGGCTCACGAGTGCATGATGCACGAGACACCATCCCCGTCATCCAGCTGCGGTTCGCATGGCCGCGTCGGGATCGGCCAGCTTGCAGGAAACGAAATGGACTTCGCCCCGGTGGTTCGACTTTCTGGCCTTGGCTTCGTACAGCACCTGATCGGCCGCTCTGTAAAGGACGTCCTCCGACGCCGGGACGCTGGGGGCCACGGTCACCAATCCCACGCTCACGCTGATCTCCGGGCCTTGCGCACCAACGCCCGGCTCGGGCGGACATCCGAGATGCTGGCGCAGCTTGGCGAATCCGCTGCCGACGACAGTCTCCGGGTCCGTTGCCGTGAACAGCAGGGCGAACTCGTCTCCACCCATCCGCACCAGATATCCCTGGTCACCCAGCGGTTCCTGGAAGGCGGTGACCACCGCCTTCAGGATCTTGTCTCCGTACTCATGACCATAGGTGTCGTTCAGCGGTTTGAAGTCGTCGACGTCGAGCAGGGCGTAGTGATAAGCGCGGTTGTCCGCACGCCACCGGTCGACGGTGGATGCGAAGTTGCTCATCAGGTATCGCCGATTCCACGCGCCGGTGAGGGGATCCTTGTTGGAGAGCATGGTCATCCGCTTGTGGGCATTCTCCAACTCATAGCGAGCGACGATATCGCTCTTGCGGACGCTCGCGTTTCGGGTTACGAGCGCCAGACTGATGATGCCTGCACCCGCCATGACGAGCTGCAACGCCCACAAAGCCTCCCTGTCGAAGCGTGCGGCGTTCCCCGCAGTGGAGAAGGTGAACACGGCATAGATGAGCATCGTTACTGCAAATGCTTCACGCAGCCCCCACGGAACCATCGGAATGACCATGAACAGCAAGGCGACCCCTGCAAACAACGAGAGACTGAACGTACCGGTCTTGTGCGCCAGGAGCACGAATGCGGTTCCGCATACGACCAGCAGGCTCATGCCGAGCAGATAGAGCGAGTTCAGATCCTTCAACAGGCGGGCCGAGACGAAGACATGGGCGGCCAGCAGCGCCAGCAGCATGGAGGTATAGAGATAGGTGTATCCGAATCCGAGGCCTGCGTAGAGCACCGATTGCCCGCATAGAAGGAGCAGTGCCACCGCGCTCATGGCCGCGAGACCCTTGCGGGTCTCTTCGATCATCATGTAGTGCGCATAGCTGCTCAGCTCCTGCGCGCCGAAGCGAGTCGTTGACCAGACGTGATGGAGGCTCTCTACGAACTTACGGTACATCTTGTTCTGGCCGGGCCCGGGAGGTGCCGATCGTTCCCAGCATATCGGCGCACACCTTGAAATCTTGACGTGTGCGGTTTGCTCCAGTCTCTGTGGATGCGGTGGGAGGCGACCTAAAGTTGAAACTCTCGTCTGACGATAAGTTTCGCGGGTACGGCCCGATGCGAACGCACGTCCGATTGCGGACGAGATCGGCACGCAGGAAAATAACGAGTATCAGCCCGGTGCCCGGCGAGGGACTCGCCGGACCTCACACACGCCGATCCGCAAGATGAGGAAGATCCTTCTTGTAGAGGACGACATCATGAGCCGGGATCTTCTGGCGCGCCGCCTCAGAAGCAGAGGATTCGAAGTTGTAACTGCTGGAGACGGTGCACGCGCTCTCGAGCTGGCTCGCGAGTCCCGCCCCGACCTCATCGTTATGGACATGAGTTTGCCGGTGAAGGACGGCTGGGATACCGTGCGCGAGCTCAAGAGTCGCGGCAGCACAAAGGACATTCCGATAGTCGCGCTCACGGGTTACGACCGTATCGGTGACCGCGAACAGGCGCTCCAGGCGGGCTGTACGGAGTTCGAGAGCAAGCCCGTTTCTTTCAAACGCCTCATCGCCAAGATCGGCGCCATCCTGGACCTTCCGGAGTAGAGGGTGCCCTCCGCCGCGGGCAAGCGCCAGCCGGAGCCGAACCGTGAGTCCCTGCTGGTCCAGCTCCAGCATGGGTTGCGCACACCCATCAACGCCATCATCGGCTACAGTCGTCTTCTGCTCGAAGACGGCTCCTCGTACGCACGCCGCGTTCGGGATCTGCAACGCATACATTCCGCAGGCAAGCGCCTTCTCAATCTAGTGGACGAAGTGCTCGACTGGGACAACCTTCGAGACCCTCAATTCGACGTCCGATCGCCTGCATTCGCGCACCGTGTCCAACACGACCTCAAGGATCCGCTGAACGTCATTGTCGGCTACACGGAGATGCTGCTCGAGGAAGCGGACGACGCCGAGCTCGATCGCTTGTCCGAGGATCTGCACAACATTCTCACGGCGGCAGGCCAGCTTCGTCGCACCATCGATGAGCTGGGGTTTGTGATCGCCGGCGACGCGGCCCCCGGCCAGTCCCGCCAGCTGTCCTCGGCCGCTGCGCTGGCCTACGACGCGGTCAGGAGCCTGCGCAGCCTGACGGCTCACCAGGATCAGCAGGCACGCGGGGCGCGGGTGCTGATCGTCGACGACAACGACAGCAACCGCGATCTCATCTCGCGCCACCTGATGCGCCACGGCTACCGGGTGGAAACGGCGCAAGACGGCCAACAGGCCGTGCACATGCTTCAGGAGCACCCCTACGACGTGGTGCTGCTCGACGTGATCATGCCGCACATGAACGGCTACGAGGCGCTGGCGCTCATCAAGAGCGACGAGAATCTGTCGCACATCCCGGTGATCATGATCTCCGCCTACGACGATCTGGAGAGCATCGCCCGCTGCATAGAGCTCGGCGCGGACGAGTATCTGCCCAAGCTCTTCAATCCCGTGCTGCTGAGAGCGCGCGTGGCCGCCTGCCTGGAGAAGAAGCGTCTTCGCGATCGGGAACGAGTGTTTCTGCGTACCATTCGGGCCGAGCAGGAGAAGTCGGAGAAGCTTCTGCTGAATATCCTTCCCGAGCCCATCGCGCAGCGCCTGAAGCAGGGCGAGTCGAGGATAGCCGACCAGTTCGCGGAGGTGACGGTGCTCTTCTGCGATCTGGTCGATTTCACGGGCTTCGGCTCCAGACACGAGGCGAGCACGGTGGTCGATCGGCTGAACGAGGTATTCCACACTTTCGACGATCTGGTGGAGGCCAACGGCCTTGAGAAGGTCAAGACTATCGGGGATTCGTACATGCTGGTGGGTGGGCTGCCGGTGCCGAGGGCCGATCATGCGGCGGCGGTCGCGGACGTCGCGCTCGCGATGATGGGGGTCGTCGAGCGCCTGAACCGGACCCATGGAGAGCCGATACAGGCCCGTGTCGGGATTCACACCGGACCGGTGGTGGCGGGGGTAATCGGTCGCACCAAGTTCACCTACGATCTGTGGGGGGACACCGTCAACGTCGCGAGCCGCATGGAGTCGCACGGCATCGCGGGACGGATACAGGTCTCTGAGAGCACGTACGTACGTCTTCGGGACGAGTTTGCTTTCCGCAAGAGAGGCACGGTGAACGTCAAGGGGAAGGGCCGGATGAAGACGTATCTGCTCCTCGGCAGAAGATAGAAGCCGCGCCGGACGGGCCGGGTCCCACCCGTCAGTTGTCTTCCAGATAGAGAACCTGCTGCGTGTCATGGTCGCTGATGACGTGCTCGCACGTCATCGGGTTCACGGCGATTCCCTGGATCTGCGAGGCACCAAAGGACGCTTCAGCGTCGTACTGACCGAGCAGATTGCCTTCGAAGTCCAAAAAAAAGACGATGCCTTGTTTGTCCGCAACCATCAGCTTGTCGGTACCTGCCAGATGCGTGACGCCCCAGGGCTCCGGAGCCAAGCCTGAGACGTCGATCGACTGCTGAAGGTTCCCATCCTGGTCGACGATATGGACGCCGGCGTTGCTCGCGCCGAGGCCGTCCTTGTCGCCGCTGATCGCCAGATGATTCTCGTAGACGCCGCTCGCCGTACGGCCGATGTAGGTGATGCCGACGGGACGTTGGGTGAAGGCGCTGGTGGAGAAGAAGCTCTGGACTGCGCCCGCGAGGTCCAGGAAGTACACGCGCCTCTCGTTCTCCTCCGTGACCGCGAGGTGATCGCGCCAGGCACCGGCTTGGATGTACGCGGCGTCGCGGACGTGATCGGTGGGGGTATCGAGCGTGCTCAGAGCCGTCCCCGACCTGTCGACCATGCGAAGCTTCTTGTCACCAGTGTCGACCAGCAGCCACGCACCATCCAGCGGTGCGCTCGTCCCGTTGAAGGCGACGCAGTCCGCCAGAAACGCGACTCCCCAGACGTCGCCGGCCCCGAGAGCGGACGTGGAGAACGAGCCGCTCTCCTGGTCGGGGACGAAGTCGGCGCTGCACACGGGGGCCGGCGGCTGCGGAAAGTCGCAGGTTCCGCATTCGCACCGGTAAGTGAGCGTGAGCTTGGGTCTGAGAGCGCATTGGGCGCTGTCGCCGCTGTAGTGGCGCTTCTCTTTGTTGCCGGGGTCGGGCTGCGCGCGCAGGATCAAGCCTTGATTGGGGTAAGCGCCGTCCACCCAGCCCTGAACCGCGGCGAGGACGTCCAGGCTCTTCCAGCCGACGCTCGAGGCCGAGTACGAGTCGAGAGCCGTCGCCGCGTAGTCGCCCCCTGGGGTCGTCCAGTTGTTGAGACCGTCGTATTCCTGCCAGGTCGCCCCGCTGTTTGCGGTTCCCGTACCTTCCACCCAGTCGCGCACCATTCGGTGCACCTCCACCGTAGCCGGATCACCGGTGTTCTGATGAAGGTACAGCTCGAGCTGCGCCGACTCCACGCTTGCACCGGGTGCAAGACCGGACAGGTCGAAGCGCAGTAGACTGCGCCGGTCGCCGCCCGGAGGGCCCTCCGGGTCGATGCGGAGGTCTGCGTCAGCTCCGTAGTTGGCGTCCGACTGCTCGGAGCTCAGGTACGTGTCCCTTCCCGTCGTCCGTCCGGGCTGCAAGGTGATGGTGCGCGGTGCGTCGAAAACGGCAACGTTCTCCTTGCGCACGGTGCGCTGCGTCCCGTCCGCGAGCTGCCCGCTCGCCGTGATCTCCACCGGGGAGCCGTCGGCGGGGGTGATGGCCGCGCTGTAGGCATGCGGGCCGAAGTCGGTCGCGCCCAGGCTCGGGTAGCCCGTGCATGCGCTCTGATTCGCGAGCCAGCGCTGGTGTTGCAGGCCCGCCTCCGCCACATAGCGGGCCTGGTCGATCCCGGTCTCGGTCGCCGCGCGGCGCACGTGCATCGCGCCCTCCCGGCTCAGCAGAAATGCGACGCTCGCGATGAGCGCGAGGCCCAGCACCACCGGGAGCAGCAGGAACCCGCCCTGTCGCCCGCTCACGGCCCGCCTCCGCTGCGTACGCGCGCGTGCAAGCTCACCACCCGCCCATCGTCGGTGAGCTCCAGCGTGATGTCGACCAGCGTCGCACGTTCACCGGGCGCGCGCGGCAAGCGTTCGACTCGAAACAAGGCCACACCCTCGGCGAGGGCCCGCTCGGTATAGTCGCTGCCGTCGCCGGCGCCGACATTGGGCATTCGCTCCAGCAGCACGTCGCCGTCCAGCCGGTAGACGACGTAGTCGAGCCAATCCTCGCTGACCAGCCCGTCCTCGTCGTCGTCGTCGCTGCTGCCTTCGTCGGTCTGTCCGTCCTCGTCGTCGTCGACCCCGGCGATGCCCGGCTGTCCGTCGGCGTTGGCGTCGCGGTCCATGTCCTCGTCCACCGCCCCGTCGCCGTCGTCGTCGATCCCGTTGCGGGGATCCTCGTTCTGAGCGCCGTCCTCATCGTTGTCCTTCCAGTTGGCGTCGTCGACGAAGCCGTTTCCGTTGTCGTCGACTCCACAGATCCCGGGGCAGAAGTCGTTGTTGTTGTCGCGGCCCGGGTCCTCGTCGATGCGCTCGCGCTCGCCGGGATCCTTGATGCCGTTGTCGTTGTCGTCGAAGAAGTCCTTGTCGTTGTTGGCGTCGGCGAAGCCGTCGCCGTCGCGGTCGAGCGTCGGATCGAGAGTCACCGCGAGCACATCGCGCACCGACTCGCTGTAGGGCGTGGCTGGGTTCTCCGGGAACGGCAGATGGAGCCGGCCGGCCCTCACGGCATCGAGCATGCGCTGCAGGGCGAACTGGGCCTCGCGGTTGAGCGCGTTCCGCGCCTGCGCCTCGGCCCGCGCTTCCAGGGCGCGGCCCACGATGGCGCCCAACGACAGCGCCAGGATGGCCGCGATGGCCACGGCGACCAGCAGCTCCATCAAAGTGAAACCGCTAGCCCGCATTTTCACCGGCGCGCGCAGCCTTGGCGCAAGCGGCGGCTCGCGGCGCGTGGAGGAGCGTCAACGGCTGGTGAGGGTTTCGAACGCGTGCGCGGTGCCTTCGATCTCGACCCGCAGCCACAGCAGATCATCGTCGACGCCGGTGAACGGGTCGTCGTCGCCATCGGCGTTATCCCCGTCATAGCGGGAGAGAAACACGAGCCGGCGCCGGTCCGCGCCGGCGGAGTCGGAGTAGGAGGTAGGTGTCGACGGATTGCCGGCGGCGCTGGCGGCAGTGCTCAGGTCGGCCACGGGCTCCGCCAGCACGTCCTCGACCTTGGCCATCAGATGGTAGTGATCAGCGATGTGCGACTCGTGCACGCCGCTCGCAGTAAGGCCCCCGTTCAGCGCCGTCAGTGCCGGGGCAATGCTGATCGCAACCAGCACCGTCGCCACCAGCACCTCCACGTAGGAGAGACCGGTTTGGCGAAGCATGCTCCGGCGGCTCGGATGGGGCGTCATTGCACCGTGATGCGTCCCACGACCGGCGTCACCGTGATCGTGTGGGCGGCTCCATCGTCGTTTACAGTGACAGTCCCGCTGACCAGCGGGTCGAGATCGCTCGGGGCGACCGGCTCGCCGCGTTCGTCGAAGGCTACGGCCCACTCCTCGCTGCCGCCGCCCTGATACAGGAACGACGCCACGACCTCCACGCCGCCGGTGAAGAACCCCTCCGTTACGTCGATATCGTAGATTCTCTTGCTCATCGGGTGGCGAACTTCAAAATGTTCGGTCGGAGGTACGGTTCCCGTATCCAGCCAGAACACCCGCACGCGTCGCTTGTTCGCCGTCACGCGCACGCCATGGTGTATCCCGGTGCGGCGCGCCTCGCTGCGTGCAAAACGCAGGGCCTCGACGACCTCGCTCGACGCGAGCGTCAATTTGTTGCCCTTCGACGTCGAAAGCCCCGGCAGGGCGACCAGGGCCACGACGCTCAGAATCAGCGCGACCAGCAGCAGCTCGGCGAGGGTGAATCCCCTGCACCGCGTGCGCATCGACGATGACCGGCATCCGCCGCCGGGCGAGCGACCCCTACAGATCCTCGGTCAGGGTCCCGTCGCTCAGCGTCTGACCGTCGTTGGCGATGAACCGGCCGGTCTTGAGGTAGAACTTCCAACCCGTATTGTCGTTGGGCGTCCCATCGGCGGCCGCTACCGTGATATCGTCCTCGGCGATGTCGACGGTCACGTCCTGGTCCAGGGTTTCATCCATCGTGAACGGGTTCGGCGGCAGGGCGCTGGTCTTGATATAGGGCCCGAAGCGATGCGTCGCATCCTTCACCGCGCTCACCGCGCCCGATTTGTCGGTGTACTGCGTGAGCTGCTTGACGAAGGCGGCGGCTGCCTCCGCTGCCGAGCCGACGGGACCCGACCCGTCCTCTTTAATAGCCCCCGGGTAGTTGGCGTTGTGCTGGTGGTAATAAAGTTCGACGGCATCCCGCAGCTGCGCCAGATCCGTCTTCACGGTCGCAACCTTGGCGTCCTCGGTGGAGGCACCGAACTGCGGCACGACGATAGCCGCCAGAATCGCCAGAATGATCACGACGATCAGCAGCTCGACGAGCGTGAATCCTCGGTGCTTGACCCGCATTCTGTGGCTCATGGTCCTTAACATCCGCTGAGTTGGCATGGGAACGAGACTATGCATTCCTGCGGGCATATCGGAACACCGGTACCAAACTTTAGCCAAGGGCCCCTTGGAATTCCTCATAGCACCCCAACCAGAAGCAGCGCCAGGCCGCCCGTCAACAGCGCCGCCCCGAACGAGCGGGGGTTGCGCCGTATGAATCCGTCCCAGTGGAAGGTGTGCTCCAGCACCGGCCGGTTGAGGGCGTCCTCGATGAGGTGTTCGCAGCGCCAGCCCAAGCGCAGGGCGAACAGATACCCCGGGCTGAACGGCGCATTCATGATCTCCTCGATGCGAGACACCGCATCGGGAGCCAGCAGGAACAAGGCCCCCCACGATGCGGCGAGTAATCCCACGATGGGAATCAACGCCTCATGCATCCCGATCGCTCCGATCAACGCTCTCTACCCATTTCCTGACGAACGCCGTTCCCCATGCGTTGGAACGGCGCCTGAGTTAGAGACGGACCACGCCGCTGAAACTTGAGGCTTTCCTCGCCTGCGCGCCTCACCCCACCGCGCGTGAGAGCTTGAAGATAGGCAGTATAAGAGAGGCGACCACCAGGCCCACGACGACTCCCATCACCAGGAGCATGACCGGTTCGACCATCCTCGAGAGGTTGGCCAGCTTGCGCATGAGCTCCCTCTCGTAGAAGGTGGCGATTCGCGTCATGACCACCGACAGGTTTCCGGACTCATCGCCCGTTGCGATCATCTGTCGGACCAACGGTGGCACGAAGACCGTATCCTGGAACGCCCCGGAAATACCCTTTCCTTCGTGCACCTGGCGCTGCACGCGTTCCAGGAACCGGCGAAACTCGGCGTTGTTCACAATCTCGTGGCAGGCGCGCAATGCGTCCGGGACGCTGACGCCGTTGGCGATGGACAGACCCATCACACGCAGAAACTGCGACAAGTATATTTGTGCGAATACGTCTCTCAGTACCGGGACGCGCAGCTTCAAGCGGTCGATCGCGGCGGCTCCTTCCGGCCGGCTGATCCATCGATATGCGAGGATGGCTGCGGCTATGACGCCGCTCAGAACGAACGCCCAGTATTCTCGCAGAAACTCGCTCGCGGCCATCAAGAAGATCGTCGTGAACGGAAGCTGATCGGCGATGTCTGAAAAAAGGTCGGCAAACTTGGGGAACACGACCACCAGAACGAAGAGCACGACAGCCACCGAGAACACCGCCAGAAAGGCCGGGTAGTAGAAGGTGCTGAGGAGGGAAGCGCGAAGCTGCATGTTCTTCTCCTCCATCTCCGTCAGCCGCTGCAGGACGGCAATCAGGATGCCGCTGCGCTCCCCCGCCTCGATGAGATTCACGTAACTGCGTGAAAAGATCCGCGGATGGCGCCCTATGGCTTGCGAGAAGGAGAGACCGGATGCGATGTCCTCTCGGAGCGTTTGCACGACTTCGCGCAAACGGACGTTGTCGGTCTGCTGCGCGAGGGAGTCGAGACCCGAGTGAAGGGACGTGCCCGTCTCGAGCATCAGGGTGAGCCGCTCGAGGAAGAACATTCGATCCCGGGCGGAGACGCGCCGCGGCCCGATGCGCAGCTCGCGAAACGCAGGCCGGACCTGCCTGGCCTCGTCTTGGCGCTGGGCGGTTTTGAACTCGATCGCCATGGCGGTCAGCTGTGGATCACGCGCGTGACCTCGTCGATGGTGGTCTTGCCATCGAAAGCCTTGCCGATGCCGTCGGAGTACAGGGATTTGATGCCGCGCTTTGCTATGTGCCGCGCCAGCGCATCCCGCGACGGGCTCGAGACCATGAGCCGCTGAGTTTCGGCGTCGCACTCGAAAATCTCGTGGATGGCGATGCGGCCCTTGTACCCGGAGTCGTAGCACGACGGACAGCCGCGCCCGCGGACGAGGCGCATCTTCTCCGATACTTCGAGGCCGCGCTGAGCCAGTGACTCGGGCGATGCCACGTAGGAGGTCTTGCACTCCGAACAGACGGTTCGCACCAACCGCTGGGACATCACGCCTATGAGCGCGGACGAAAGCAGGAAAGGCTCTACCCCCATGTCGAGCAACCGTGTGATGACCCCGGCCGCGTCGTTGGTGTGCAGCGTGGACAGCACGAGGTGACCGGTGAGGGCGGCCTGCACGGCGATCTGAGCGGTCTCCCGCTCGCGTATCTCTCCGACCATGACGACGTCCGGATCCTGGCGAAGCACGTGCTTGAGCATCTTGGCGAAACCGAGCCCGATATCGTCCTTGATCTGGTTCTGGTTCACGAGATCGAGCTGGTACTCCACTGGATCCTCGATGGTGACGATGCTCTTCTCGATGCTGTTCAGATAGCTGAGGCCCGCATAGAGCGTCGTCGTCTTGCCGCTGCCGGTCGGGCCGGTGACGAGTATGAGTCCGTGCGTGTAGGCGAGGAGGCGTCTGAACGTCGCCAGGTTCTGTTCGCTCAGCCCGAGCCGGTCGATGTCCATCACCGAGCGTGCCTTGTCCAGCACTCGCAGGACGACCTTCTCGCCGAAGATGCCCGGAAGCGAGCTGAAGCGCAGATCGATGGTGCGCCCCTGGGTGTAGACCTGCATTCGCCCGTCCTGGGGCATGCGGCGCTCGGCGATGTCGAGATTGGCCATGACCTTGAGGCGCGATACCAGCGATGGGTGGATCTCGATGGGCAGCTCCATCGTCTGATAAAGCACGCCGTCGATACGGAATCGGATGCGACAGCGAGAGCGAGACGGCTCGACGTGGATATCGCTGGCGCCGTCTCGAATCGCTCTTTGCACCAGGCCATTGACCAGGTTGATGACCGGGCTTCCGGAAGCCATCTCGTCGATGGCGGAGAAGTCCCCCGGTATCCGGCCATCGACCAGCTCGAAGTCCGTTTCCGAGTCGAGCTGGCCGATGTATTCGGAGAGGTTGTAGTCGTCCTTGGCGGGCGCGCCTATGACGTCGAGGATGTCCTCCGTGCACGCGAGAACGGGGCGGGTCTTGCAGCCGGTGAGCTCCTCCACCGTGTCGAAGCTGGGGATGGCGTGGGGGTCGGCGCACGCGAGATAAAGCGCGCCGCGCACCTTGAACAGAGGCGCGAGCCGAAGTCGCTTGGCGATGTCGGGGCTGAGCAGCTCGACCACCTCCGGATCGAACAGCCCGGGGCGAAGGCGAACAAAGGGGAGCATGAACTGCTCGCTCAGCACGGTCAGCAGCTCCGCCTCCTTGAGCAATCCCCGCTCGAGCAGAATGTTTCCGAGCCGCTTGCCGGTGGTGCGCTGAACGTCCAGAGCGTCGTTGACGGCCTCCTCGTTGAGGAGGCCGCGCTCTATCAGCCGCTCCCCGAGCTTCCAAGGCTGCTCCGGGCCGAGCGGCTGCATGCCGGCGTCGGTTCCGGAGCCGAGCTCCTTTTGGTCGGAGAGCGTGATGTAATGCTGCAGTCCCGTGAGCCTGAAGACATCACGGACGGTGGCGTTTGCGTGTGCGATCTTCAAGTCACCGCCGATGCGGGTTACGCGATCCTGGGTATCCAGCAGCACCTCCAGCGCCGCGCTGTTGACCAGCGTCACGTTCACGAAATCCAGAACCAGATGGATGTCGCCGGCCTTGATGCAGGCGTCCATGGTCTCGGTCAGATTGGCGAGATCACTGCGATCGGTGAGTGATCCCGGAGGGGCCAGGTAGGTGACAAGCCCGATGCGGGAATGGACGACCTCAGACACGGGCCCTCCCCGCATTTCCGGTCGGATGCTCGCTCATCGCCGCGGGCCCTCGCGCTCGCCGCCTTCCACACGCTCTCTCAACTCGGCAGCTTCCGCCGGGAGTTGACCGGGTGGCGCTGCCGGGTTGGCGTCGCCGACGCCGAATAGATACTCCGCCAGAGGGCGCGGCCTTCCTATGGCGAACCCCTGCACGAAGTCGACGCCGACGTCGCGCAGGCGACCCAGCATCCACGTTTCTTCCACGAACTCGGCGATCGTTTGAAGACGCATCACGTGTCCGATGCGGTTGATGGCGTCGACCATCACGTAATTGATGGGATCCTCGATCCCGCGGATCAGCGAGCCGTCGATCTTCAGATAGTCCATCGGAAGCTGCTTGAGACTCGAGAAGGAGCTGACGCCCTCGCCGAAGTCATCCAAAGAGAAACGGCAACCGCGCTCACCGAGAACCTGCATGAAGCGAACCGCGGCACCCAGGTTGGAGATGGCGGCCGTTTCGGTGATCTCGAAGCATATGCGCTCGGGTGCGACCCCCGAATCCTCGAGGGCGCGCATGGCGAACTTGAGAAATTCTTCCTCCGAGAACGATTGGCGGGAGATGTTGATGGCGCATTGCAGCTCGAAACCGGTGGCGGCCAGCGCCTCGAGGGTGTTGCGGATGACCCAACGATCCACCGCCGGCATGGACCGGTAGCGCTCGGCGGCCGGGATGAATCGAGTGGGGGCGGTGATTCGGCCGGCTTCGTCCAGCATGCGCACCAAGACCTCGCAATGCGGCACCGCAGGGGCGCCCTCGGACAAAGGCTTTATCGGCTGCGCATAGAGCTGAAGACGATCCTCCTCCAGTGCGCGCTGGATTCGGGGCACCCATTGCATCTCCTGGTGGAACGCGGCGTACGTGGCGTCGTCGCGACGGTGCAGGTAGGCGCGGTTGTATCCCTGCTGCTTGGCGATGCGGCACGCGGTATCCGCAGTGCTGAGGATCTCCGACACCGGACCGGAGTCGGCGGTGACGGTTGCGACACCCACGCCTGCGCTGATGTCGAAGGGTTTGCCATCCCAATGGAAACGGTGCTGGTTGATGGCCCTGATGAGCTTCCGTGCAATGAGGACAGCCCGTTTGGCCGGACAGTCTTTCAGCAGGACGGCGTACTCGTCGTCCCCCAGGCGCGCCAGCACGTCGTCGCTGCGCATTCGCGCCTCCAGGAGCGATGCCACCTGCCGCAGCAGCTCGTCTCCGGCGGCGGATCCGCAGGTGTCGTTCACGATCTTGAAGCCGTCGAGATCGAGAAACAGCAGGGCGTGCTCTGCATCCGCACTGCGAGCGAGGAGCACGCTCTCGGTCAGGCGCTGCTCGAAGCCGCGTCGATTCAGCAGACCCGTGAGCGCGTCGCGGCTCGCCTGCAAGACGGTCGCGGCCTGCTCGGCGAGAACCTCCAGCAGCTTCCTGTCACCGTTGCTGAAGTCCGCCCGCCCCGGGAGGTTCACGATGGCGATGAGCCCGAGTACATCGGATCGTGTCGCCAGAATGGGCGAGACCAGCAGCTTCACGGGGAAGGGCGAAGAGGCGTGCTGCCAGGGCGAGTCCGCCGCATCGTTGGCGACGATGCTGGCCCGCGCGTCCTTCACGCGGCGATACAGCGGGTGACGCAGCGCAGGCCATACCTCCCACAGCCAGGCGGAGTCGGACTCGCCTTCGTCGCGCTGGCGCTTGATCTCCAGCTTGTCCCCCGGAACCGCGAGAACGGCGCCGTCCACGCCGAGGTAGGCGATGCAGTCCTCCACCAGCCGGGTCAGCACCTGGCGTCCGTGCTCGGGCTCGTACTTGTGAACCTGCTCCTCCGTCGTGTAGACGAGATTGAGCTCCTCGCAGCGCGCCGTGAGCTCGGCCGCCATGCTGTCCAGCTCCAGATTCAACCGGTACTCCTGAAGCAGGCACGACCCGATGCCGGCGAGGGCGCATTCCAGCCCCTGCTCTGCGGGCGGCCCCGCGGGCTGCGCGCCGGAGTCCACGAGCACCGCGATGGCCGCGACCTGCTCCTCCGGCTCGGCCTCCAGCGCTTTCACCAGGAGCCGCTTGCCCGACCCGATGTCGCGCGCGAGCGCGGTGCCCCTCTCCATCGCTTGCGAAACGCACAGAGCCGCCTCGAGCTCGGACCTACAAGGGGTATCCGCCACCCACACGGGCCGTCCCGTCCGGTCGCAGACGGCGAACCCGATCACTTTCCCCAAGGCGGGATCGATGAGCAGCTCGCAGAGGCGTCGATACTTGTCCGGGTCCAGCGCGCCGAGCGGACGATCCATCACGCGCAGGGAGCTCCTTCGGCGGGTGGGCCCGCGAAGTGCTCGTCGAGGCGGGCGTGCAGCCGGCGCAAGCTCAACGGCTTCTCGAGCAGCTCGGTATTGGGGAGAAAACGCACCCACTCGCGCGCCGCGAGCTCGGGACGCGCGGTGATGACCAGCGTGAGCGGCTGAGCGCCGGGAAACTCGCGGTGCATCGCCTCGCAAAGAGCGCGACCGTCCAGGCGCGGCATCTCGATGTCAGTGATGACGACATGAAAGCTCTCCTCCCTCAGCTTGCGCAACGCCTGCTCGCCGTTGGAGGCCGTCTCCACCGTGTAACCCTTGCCTTCGAGCCCGAGCCGTATCACCCGCACGACGTGAGGTTGATCGTCCACGAGAAGTATCCGCCGGCTGGTCAAACGGCTTCTCTCAGCAGGATGGGCGTTTTCTTGAGCTCGATCGTGAACTCACTCCCCTGACCCGGCGCGCTTTCCAGCCTGATCCGCCCCTGATGCAGCTCGACGATCTCCTTGGCGAGCGCGAGACCCAGGCCGTGGCCCGTCCTCTCACGCACGTCTTCGCGATCGGAGCGGAAGAACTTGCTGAATATGCTTGCCTGATCCTCGGGAGCGATCCCGATCCCCGTGTCGCGCACGGAAATGAGGATGTGATCCTCCGTTTCGGTGGCGGACAGCAAGACCTGGCCGTTGGGCCGGTTGTATTTGACCGCGTTGGTCAGCAGATTGTTGATTGCAATCCGAAGCAGTCTCTTGTCGACGTGCACGGCGCTCAGCTGATTGGGCACGTCGAGCTTCATATCGAGCCCCCGATCGGCGGCGCTGCGCGCGACGTTGTCGAACGCGTCCTTGAGCAGATCCCCCAACCTGATGCGCTGGCGCTCCAGAGAGACGCTGCCCATCTCGATCTCCGCGATATTGAGCATGTTGTTGATCAACATGCCGACCAGCTCCACTTCGTCCTTGATGACGTTGCCAGCCTCCACGCGCACGGCATCCGAGTCCTTGTCCCCATCGAGCAGCATCTCGCCGTACATGCCGATGACGTGCAGCGGCGTCTTCAGCTCGTGGGCCAGGCGGGCCACAAACTCCTTGCGCGCCTTCTTGGCCAGCGACTCCGCGGTGACGTCGTGGAACACGATCATGGTGCCGTAGATTCGGGAACCGCCGCTCGGCGAGAACAGCGGATAGGCGCTCACCGCGATCTCCCTGTCGGGCGCATGCTCCGGGATCATCCGAATGCTCCCCATCTCGTTGCGGCGCGCGGTGCTGCGCATGAAGTTCGAGACAAAGGCGAGAAGCTCGGGTGACTTGCACCACTCGTTCGGTTTGAGTCCGGCGATAGTGTCGGCCTCGATGCCGATCAGCGCGCTCAGCTTGCGGTTCGCGAAAGTGACGGCGCCCGACTCGTCCATTACCACCACCCCCTCGGGCAGGGACTGGAGCACGGACTCGATGCGCGCCTTCTGGTACGAAAGGACCTTGGCCGAAGCCACCTTCTCGGAGTGCTCGGACTCGAGCGCGCAGATGCGGGCCTCCGCCGCTTTCACGATGCGGTTGAAATGCCGGATGAACTCCCCGATCTCGCCCGAGGCCTCCAGCTCCACCGTGCGCACCACGTTGTCGTCGACGATCGACTGAATGCGATCGCTCGCCTCGCGCAGGGGCTGCACCTCGCGCTTGACCAGGTAGTAATAGAGGGGCGCGAGCAGGAATACCGGCAGGGCCAGCCATGCGAAGTACGGCAGTTCCTGGCTCACGAGGGCCCAGCCGGGCTCGACGTACCCCACGCGTACGTATCCCTGCAGCTCGCCGCCGTCGAGCACGGGGGCGTGAAACTCGCGGAACTCGCGCCCACCGCGGACGTCGGCGATCTCGCGTTCTCCGAACCAGGACGAGGGTTCGCCCGGCAACGCCAGCGCGGGAACGATCACACCCGGCGCCGTAACCTCGAGCAGGTCCTCGCCGTCGGGGCGCGACACCACGGCGTAGGCGAAGTCGGGGTTTCCCTGAGTGGACTTGACCAGCGCCAGCGGGCCTTGCTCGCCCTCATCCGGGATGAGCTGCGCCAGGGACATGCTGGAGAGCAGGCGCGCCAGGCTCACCCCCTGAACGCGAATCTGAGAGAGCCGAGAGGAACGGTGGGACTCGAACGAGACACCGATGATGAGCGCGATCACGAGCAGTGACGACGCGACCATCATCAGGCCAAGACGCTCGCTTTTCATTGCCGGATGACCAGATTGTTCGTGTCCCGCGGGGGCGCGGGGAGCCCGGGGCTGTAAGCCGTTGTATCGGAACCTGCTAGGCGAGCTTTAGACGGCCCCCGGCGGCGGGCCCACGCCGCGCTGATTCAGAGGCGCAGGCCGCTGGCCGATAACAGCCGCGCGCCGTAGCGACCCAGACTCGCGGAGCCCGGCGCCGGATGGGAACAAGGGGTGACCGTAAGGTGTCGTGCTGGCGCGCAGCCGCTCTGGGAATCCTGGCCGCATTCGCACCGGCGGCAGTCGGAGACGGCGTGTATCGCTGGACCGACGAGAGCGGCCGGGTGCACTACGGCGACCGGCCGCCCCAGGGGGAGGGCACGCCGGTGGAGCTCGACGCGGCTCACGAGCCGACATCCGAGAGCTCCGGCGCCGAGGCGCATCCCATCCCCCGCGAGAGGCTGTTGCGCGCGTTCGAGAAGGAGCGGCGTGAACGCAGGGAACGCGCTCGCCGGCGGGCGCTCGAGCAGGAAGCGCGCGCCCAGCGTTGCGCCACGGCTCGCGACAATCTGCACGAGATACAGAGCGCGCGCTATCTCTACGAGGGCGAGGGCGAACAACGCCTCGTGCTGAGCGAGGAGGAGCGCCGGGACGTCACCGAGCAGTGGCGCGAAGCGGTCCGGCGCTGGTGCGACTAGTTTCGGCGACCCACGCTCTCTCCCGCGGACTGAATCTGCGCCTGCACCACGGCGACGGCGCTCATGTTGAACAGCCCCCGTACGCTGATGGACTGGGTCACCACGTGCGCCGGCCGCGCCACACCCACGAGGATGGGTCCGATGGAGACGCCGCCGCCCAGCATCTTGAGCAGGTTGTAGGCGATGTGGGCCGCGTCCACGTTGGGCATCACCAGCAGATTGGCCGCCCCTCTCAGGCGCGACCCGGGATAGGCGGCCTCGCGCAGCTCCTCGGACAACGCCGCGTCCGCGTGCATCTCCCCGTCGATCTCGAGCTCGGGCGCGCGCTCCTGCAGGAGCCGCACCGCCGCGCGCATCTTGCGGGCGGACGCGGTGTCGTGGGTGCCGAAGTTGGAATGCGACAGCAGCGCCAGCTTCGGGGTGATGCCGAAACGGCGCACCTCGTCGGCGGCGAGCAGCGCCATCTCCGCCACCTCCTCGGCGCCGGGCTCGGGGGACACGTGAGTGTCGCAGATGAAATAGGTTCCCTCGGGGAGGATGAGACAGGTGAGCGCGGAGACGTCGCGGATGCCCTCGCGCTTGCCCACGACATCCATGATGTGATGCAGATGGCTGCGAAAGCGGCCCACCGTGCCGCACAGCATCGCGTCGGCCTCCCGGCGGTGCAGCATCAGCGCCGCCACCGCGGTGCTGTCCGAGCGCACCACCGCCTTGGCGACCTCCGGCGAGATCCCCTTGCGGCCCATGATGCCGTGGTACTCGCTCCAGTAGTCCCGGAAGCGCGGATCGTCGAGAATGTTGACCAGCTCGAAGTCCCGGTCCGGCCTCATGCGCAGCCCCAGAGTGCGGATACGGTCCTTGATCACCGCAGGGCGGCCCACGAGGATGGGGTAGGCGAGCCCCTCGTCCACCACCTGCTGCGCCGCCTGCAGCACCCGCCGTTCCTCCCCTTCCGCGTACACCAGCCGCTTGGCCGTGGCCTCGCGCGAGCGCTCGAAGATCGGCTTCATCACCAGCCCCGAGCGCCACACGAACTGGTTCAGGCGCTGGCGATACGCCTCCATGTCTTCGATGGGCCGAGTGGCCACGCCGCTGTCCATCGCCGCCCGGGCGACCGCCGGCGCCAGCTGCGTGATGAGCCGCGGGTCGAAAGGTTTGGGAATCAGGTACTCGGGGCCGAAGCGGGTGCGCTTGCCGCCGTAAGCCTTGGTGACGAGCTCAGAGGGCTCGGCCTGGGCCAGGTCGGCCAGGGCCAGAGAGCACGCCGCCTTCATCTCCTCGTTGATGTCGGTGGCTCCCACATCCAGCGCACCCCGGAAGATGAACGGGAAGCACAGGACGTTGTTGACCTGGTTCGGATAGTCCGAGCGGCCCGTGGCGATGACCGCATCCGGGCGCACCGCCTGCGCCTCCTCGGGGAGTATCTCGGGGATCGGATTGGCGAGGGCCAGGATGAGCGGCTTCGCCGCCATGCGCTTGACCATCCCGGCCTTCAACACCCCGGGCGCGGACAGCCCGAGGAAGATGTCCGCCCCCTCGATGACCTCCCCCAGCGTGCGCGCGGCGGTATCCTGCGCGTAGCGCGCCTTCCACGGATCCATGAGCTCCTCGCGCCCCTCATAGACCACCCCCGCGAGATCGGTGGCGATGATGTTCTCGCGCGGGAGCCCGATGGTGACGAGCTGGTCGAGGCAGGCGATGGCCGCCGCCCCCGCGCCCGCGGTCACCAGCTTGACATCCTTGATGTCCTTGCCGACCACGCGCAGCCCGTTGACCACGGCGGCAGCCACGATGATCGCGGTGCCGTGCTGGTCATCGTGAAAGACCGGAATGTTCATGCGCTCGCGGAGCGCACGCTCGATCTCGAAGCACTCGGGCGCTTTGATATCCTCGAGGTTGATACCGCCGAAGGTCGGCTCCAGGCTCGCGACCACGTCGATGAAGCGTCCCGGATCGGGCTCGTTCACTTCGATGTCGAACACGTCGATACCGGAGAACTTCTTGAACAGAACCGCCTTGCCCTCCATCACGGGCTTGGCGGCGAACGGACCGATGTTGCCGAGCCCGAGGACGGCCGAGCCGTTGGTGACCACCGCCACCAGGTTGCTGCGCGCGGTGAGGGTGGCGATCTCCTGCGGATCGCGCACGATGGCGTTGCACGCGGCAGCGACCCCGGGCGAGTAAGCGAGGGAGAGATCGCGTTGAGTGGTGAGGGGCTTGGTGGCCACGACGGCGAGCTTGCCGGGGAGCGGCAGGCGGTGGTACTGAAGGGCGCTCTCCTCGAATTCGTTGGACATGAATCGTCATCCGCGATGGTCGGTCCGGTGGTTGCTTCCTTCGGGCTGCGAGGTGCAGAACACACCTTGCAAAGCGGGAGGTTTGCCGATCATGCACGCCTATCGAGGCGACGTCCACACCCGCGCCGCTGCTGCGGGTGAGAAACCCCGCCCGGGAGTCTCATAGTCGCGTGCCGCGCGCTCCCCCCGCTCGCCGTTCGCGGGCTCGCACCACACACAGCCCCCATCGCAGCCGCGCCGCTGCGAGATGTCCGGCCGCCCGATCGCGCGCCGGAGCCCCCTTCGAGCCCATGCGCAATCGGGTAAAATCGCAACGGGGTTGCCGGCGGGTCTCAACGCCCCGCCACGGCAGTGGATGCTGCTCGGGGTGCGGAGACCACCATCGGGCGTTCGATGCGGAGGGTTTCGGGCCGTGCTTCGCTGGCCGATGGGCGCAATACCGTCACGCACATGAGCAAGCGCCGCGACAAGCTGCCGCGGACGTCGTCCAGCGGCGAAGTGGAGGCTTTCCTGCGCAAGGTGGCAGCGACCCCGGCAACCCGACCCGCCGGGCGCCGGGGGCGCCTCGTCTTCGCCATGGACGCCACGGCCAGCCGAGAGCCCACCTGGGACCGCGCGAGCCACATCCAGGCCGAGATGTTCGAGCAGACCGCGGCCCTCGGCGGGCTCGACATCCAGCTCTGCTACTACCGGGGATTTCGCGAGTTCGATGCGAGCGGCTGGTTCGCTCGCGCGCCGGAGCTGCACGACTACATGCGCGGCGTCGGCTGCGTGGCGGGGATGACGCAGATCGCGCGGGTGCTCGGACACGTCGTCGCCGAAACCGAACGCCGCCGCGTCAATGCGCTGGTGTTCGTGGGTGATTGCATGGAGGAGGACATCGACGAGCTGTGCCGTCTGGCAGGTGAGCTCGGCTTGCGCGGGGTTCCAGCTTTCGTGTTTCAGGAGGGTCATGACCCCATCGCGGAGCGCGCGTTTCGGCAGATCGCACAGCTCACGCGAGGCGCTTATTGCCGCTTCGACGCATCGAGCCCGCAGCAGCTCAAGGACCTGCTGAGCGCGGTGGCGGTATACGCCGCCGGCGGCCGCCGCGCGCTCGAGGACTTCGGGCACCGTAGAGGCGGTGTCGCGGGACAGCTCACCCACCAGATGAAGAAAGGGTGAGCTCTTGCATCTGGTGATCCTTCTCGGTCTGCTGATCGGCGCTCTGATCCTCATCAGCTGGATCAAGCGGGCGCCCCCGCAACAGCGCGAGCGCGCGCTGAAGCGCCTGCTTCTGGGCGGGGGGCTGGCGCTGCTGGTGCTGCTCACGGTGACCGGCCGGCTGCACTGGATCTTCGCCGCCGTCGGTGCGGCAGTGCCGATGGCGCTGCGGCTGTTTCAGGTGCTGCAAACCGCGCAGCTGTTCAAGAATCTGAAATCCAGGCACAAAGCGGCGCAAGGACCGAGTGCCGGGCAGACCTCTGAGATCGAGACCCGTTTCCTGCGCATGTGCCTGCACCACGACACGGGCGCCCTGTCCGGCGAGGTCCGCGAGGGACGGTTCCAGGGACGCGCGCTGGACGCCCTGGAGCTGGAGCAGCTTCTCGAGCTGCTGGCGCAGTGCCGCCTCGAGGACGCACAGTCGGCGACGGTGCTCGCGACCTATCTGGATCGCACCTTCGGCGACGAATGGCGCGAGCGCGCGGAGGAAGCCGAGCGGGAGACGGCCGGCGAAGAGGCCGCGCAGGGGCCGATGACGCGTGCGGAAGCCTGCGAGATCCTGGGGCTCGGGCCCGACGCCGGCCGCGACGAGGTGCTCAAAGCCCACCGCACGCTCATGCAGAAGCTGCATCCGGACCGCGGCGGCTCCAACTATCTCGCCGCCAAGATCAATCAGGCCAAGGATCTGCTCCTCGGCACCTGATTATTTTGAAAGATCAACCACAGAGTACACAGAGGGGCTCACAGAGAACACAGAGGGAAAGAAAAAACGAAAACTCCGAAGAAGCACTCCAGCTAATCTGCTCAATCACTCTCTATATTCTCTTCTCTGTGTACCTCTGTGCGATCCTCTGTGTACTCTGTGGTTGATCTTTCGGCGCTTGGTCAGGGGGCGAAGGCGACGGTGACGCGACGGTTGTGCCGGCCCTTCTTCTCGATCTTGCTCACCACCACGGGGCCGATCTCCGCGGTGGAGGCTACGTGCGTGCCGCCGCACGGTTGCAGATCCACACCCTCGATCTCCATGATGCGGACCTGTCCCTGGCCGCTCGGCGGGCGTACCGACATGGTGCGCACGAGCCCCGGGTTCGCTTCCAGCTCCTGGTCCGTGATCCAGCGCGAACGCACGGCGTGGCCCTCGCGCACGATGCGGTTCAGCTCGCTCTCCACCTGCTCCTTGTCCAGAAGCCGGTCCGGCAGATCGAAGTCGATGCGACCGCTGCCGTCGCGCACCGAGCCCCCGGTCACCCCGCCCGGCACCACCCCGCACAGCACGTGCAGCAGGGTGTGCATGCGCATCAGCCGATAGCGGCGCTCCCAGTCTATCTCGGCCACGACTGCCCGCCCGACGAGCTCCTGCGACACCGGCTGAGCGGGAACATGAAGGATCTCGCCCGGCTTCGAGCCCTTGCGGGTGTCGACGATGGCCACCTCTCCGCCGTCCGACAGACGCAGCCGCCCCGTGTCCCCCGGCTGTCCGCCCCCGAGCGGGTAGAACACCGTACGGTCGAGCTGCACCCCGGTCTCATCGACGGCAGTGATATGCGCCTCGCACGTGCGCGCATAGGCGTCCTTCCGAAACACCTCCTCGGTCATGCTTCACCTCTCGCGGGGGACGGATTCATTCTTCCTTCAGGACCTAGCGGATGCCGACGAGCTTTCAATGATAAACCTGGACCCGATCGGAGACGAAACGCAACATCCATGTCTCAACGCTCGCAGGAGGGGGTCGCGGGTAATCAGCAACTCGTATGCGCTCGCCGCGATCAGAATACTCGGGAGGAGTCGGGATGCGCCCCGCTCGGCGTTGGAGACGAGAGATGCTCTCCGCCGCAGCGGCGCTCGTTCTGACTGAATGCGGCGTTCGCCCGTGAGGCGGCGAACGAAAGGCGGGCGAGGCCCGGATCAGGTGGCTTCGGTCGCCTGCTGGCGGCGGTACTGAGCGATCATGGCCGCCATCTTGTCCTTCGCCAGCAGCTTCTGTTTCTTCAAGGTACCTAGAGTGTAATCGTCGCAGGGCGAAACACCATGTTCAGCGTCTCGCACCTTCTCTTTGAGCTCGGTGTGCCGCTTGTACAGCTCCTGAAATTGCCGGTCGCTCCTCAAGAGCTCCTGCACGATACTCTGGTCGTACTCGAACATGGAAACCTCGCCTGAGTGTTGGCGTCCCCACACGAAGACCCTGCGAAAGGCTGCCCCGAACAGAGGCATCAAGGCTACCCTAGCTCAAAAGCCGCTGCTCGACAACTGGCCGGCGCCGGGGGGTTCGCGGGGGACGCGGCCCGGGGCTCGGACCGCATTTCCCGCCCGGAGACTGCCGCGGGTATGCCGCGGTGGCGGCCGCCCGCCCGCACCCGTGTCGCCCGCGTACGCTTCAGAACACCCCTCGAAAGCCGACGCGCCATTCGCGCCTGGATAGGGTGATCTGCGGCATCACGGACCAATGCTCGCGCCCCTCGAGAAACGCCGAGTGAAACAACGCGCCGACGAAGTGCCCGAGGGCCGCGCCCGCCAGCGCGTCGGAGGGGAAGTGCTTCCGAGCCTCGACCCGGGCCCAGGCGGCCGCCGCCGCCATTCCCCCGAAGCCCCATCGCAGCACCTCGCGCCGGCGACTTGCAGGCATCAGCGCCTCGATCTCGCGGATGCCGAGGGTGGCGAACAGGGCCGAGTCCGAAGCATGCTGCGATGGGAAGCTGCGGTGGTCGCTCGCGTCGGGGCGTTCGCGCCCGGTGGCTCGCTTGAGCCCCTGCGTGATACCGACATTCACGGCCGCGGACGCGGCGCCCACCGCCAGCGTCCGCACGCGCCCGGGACGCTCGTCCCGGTCCGGGGCATCCGAGCCCGTGAGAACGCTCATGCCGTAACCGCCCACCGCGGTCCAGCGCAGGACGTCGCTGGCGGTGTCGGCAGCCTCGTTGGACCCGAACAGCGGCGTCTCGTCCGCTGCCCAGTCCGATAGCTCCTCGTCCGCGTCCCCGATCTGCAACAGACCCGCGCCGAGAAGCGGACCCCAGGTGGCCGGCGAGCGCGCCGCCTGAACCGCTGCGGCGCCCAGATCCTGCCAGCCAGGCCACCACGATGATTGCGGTGGCTCGCCGGGGACCGGTGTCGCAGCGCAGCTCGTCAGCGCAAGGAACCACGACACCACCACCACCAGCCCGGCGGATGCTCGGGCGGCGGCGCACGGTACCGGGCGCACGACCCTCGTGCCGGCGCCGAAGCCGCCCGCGGCGGCACGAGGCGCCCGCTCAGGCACCGAGCAACCCCGCTCCGGCGTCCGCCTGCCCGAAGACCCTGCGCATGTGCTCGGCCAGAAAGTCCACGGCCGACTCGTGGCCGGTGCCGCGGTGCAGGGCAATGGTGGCCGCCGGCAGCGGTGGGAAACCCTCATCCGCCCGCAGCACACGCACGCCCGGCGGCAGCGTGCCGCGCCCCAACACCCCGACGGCGAGACCCGCGGCCAGCGCGGCCTGGATGGCACCCACGCTCGGGCTCGTGTAGGCGATGCGGTAGCGGCGCCCGGCGTGATCCAGGGTGCGCAGCGCCCAGTCGCGGAACCAGCAGCCGGGCTGGAACAGCGCGAGGGGTACCGGATCGGACTCGTGCACCCGGTGGCGCTCCGAGGCGGCCCACACCGTGGGCTCCTGGCGCAGGATCTCGCCGCTCTCCTCCCCGGGGTCGCAGGTGACCAGGGCCAGGTCCAGCTCGCCCCCGTGCAGCGCGGAGACCAGGGCACGGCTGTCCTCACAGCGCACCTCGACCTGCACCCGGGGGTAGGTTTCCGCGAAGCGACCGAGCAGGCTCGGGACGAAGCACATGACGTAGTCGTCGGGGATCCCCAGGCGGACGACCCCGAACAATCCCGGCTCGCGCAGCGCCCACAGCGCCTCGTCCTGGAGGTGGAGGATGCGACGGCTGTAGCCCAGCAGGGTCTCGCCGGCGGGGGTCAGAGCGACGCTCCTTCCTCCCCGCCGGAACAGGCGCCGCCCCACGGTCGCCTCCAGGCGCCTGATCTGCATGCTCACCGCGGACTGCGTGCGGTGCACGGTGCGCGCCGCCGCGGTGAATCCGCCCGTATCCACCACCGCGACGAAGGTCCTGAGCAGATCGGTATCCAACATGGCCGACAATCATATTATTTGATGTCGTTCATCATAAAGATTCGTTGGACTGATGATCAATCCCGCCCCATATTCGCCGGTCGAGAACGAAGCAAGGACACGCAGATGGCCACACCTGCCCGGACCACGGTGCGCCGCAGCCCTGCCGCTCGCGTGGATCCGGTGTGGGCGGCCCTGGGCCTGCTGTTCGCGACCCTGGCGCTGGTGGCACCGGGGCAGGCACTGGACAGCGCTCGCTTCACCGCCGGGAGCCTCCTCGCGCTGGGCCCCATTCTGGCGATGGCCGCGGCCCTGGTGGCCTGGCTGCGGGCGAGCGGTGCCGACGCTCGTGTGGCCCGCGTCTTCATCGGGCGCCCGGGGACCACCATCGGTCTGGCCTCGGTGGTGGGGACCTTCTCCCCCCTGTGCGGGATCGAGGTGATTCCCCTGGTCTCGGCCCTGCTCACCATGGGTGTTCCGCTGCCGCCCGTGATCGCGTTCTGGCTGGCTTCGCCGGTGACCGACCCGGCGATGCTGGTGGTCACCGCGGCTGCGCTGGGGATCGACTTCGCCGTCGCCAAGACCCTGGCTGCGGCGGCGCTCGGGCTGGCCGGAGGGCTTCTCACCCGCGCGCTTCAGGACCGCGGGATCTTCGCCTCGCCCCTGCGCGCGCAGGCCCGGTTCTCCGGCCTCGGCCCCGCATGCAATGACGATGCCCCGGCCGCCATGGACGCGCGGATCTGGCGCCATCCGGGGCGCCGCCGCACCTTCCTGCGCACCGCGAGCGCAACGGCGCTGCTGATGCTCCGATGGATGGCTCTGGCGTTCGCCGTGGAGAGCCTGATGCTCGCGTGGGTGCCGGCGGCGCGTATCGCCCAGTGGCTGGGCCATGACGCGTGGGCCATCCCGCTCGCGGTGCTGGTGGGCGCGCCGGCCTACGTGAACGGCTACGCCGCCTTGCCCCTGACCGCGGGTCTGCTCGAGCTGGGAATGACGCCGGGCGCCGCCATGGCCTTCCTGATCGCGGGCGGCGTCACCAGCCTGCCCGCGGCCATGGCCGTGTACGCCTTCGTGCGCGTGCCGGTGTTCGTGTGGTATCTGGCCCTCGCCGTGCTCGGCTCGGGGGCCGCCGGTTTCGCGTTCGAAGCCTACGTCTCGCTGCTCACCCCGTCCTGATCCACGTGGTCTTGAGCTGCGTGTATTTCTCCAGCGCATGCAGCGACTCGTCGCGGCCGAACCCCGACTGCTTGTAGCCGCCGAAGGGCACGGTGATGTCGCTCTCGTCGTAGTTGTTGACCCAGACCGTTCCCGCACGCAGCGCTCGCCTGAACCCCGGAGCGGGCTATTGCGATCGCATTCACTGTGGATTGCGGGCGCTGATCTTCCACGAGCTCGAGCTCATGACGATCCCTTCCGGGGTCTCGTAGCGCGCGAGCTCCGCTCGCAGGGCGCCGGCGATCTCCTCGTGTCGCTGCTCGGCCGTTTCGCCTGCCTCCCGGTACACCTCGCCGGCGGGTCCGAGCGCGAGCTGGAAGTCGACCGCGTCTTCCGGCGTTCTGCCGACGAGCAAAGGCGCGTCGATGCGCTCGAAGTCGATGTCGGCGTAGCCCGCGATCTCCAGCTGCTTCCTGACGACGTCCGGGTCGGCCATCGAGAACGGGCCGGGCCCGCAGCTCCGGGCGTCCTCGCCCGGCGGCGGCAGGTACTGCAGGACGATCTCCTTGGGCAGCCCCAGCCAGGGATTGTCGTCGATCGTGCGCCATACGATCATGGTCATCACGCCTCCGGGCTTGAGCGCGGTGCGCATGTTCCTCAGTGCGGCGACCGGGTTCTCGAAGAACTGTGTGCCGAAGCGCGAGAAACAGAAGTCGTGCTCCGGCTCGAAGGGATAGGTCTGTACGTCGGCTTCCAGGAAGCGCACGTTCTCCAGCCCTTCGGCTGCCGCATCGGCGCGCCCGTACGCGAGGAAAGCGTCGCAGCAATCGATGCCCAGCACCGAGCCCCTGGGTCCGACTCGCCGGGCCAGCTCCATGGCCGTGTCGCCGAAGCCGCATCCCACATCGACGACGCGGTCGCCTTCCTTCACCTGCAGCGAAGGGAACACCTTCTCGCTGTGGTGGGTCAGCCCGTCGACCAGGATGTGTCGGAATCGCACGAACTTGGGGACCAGGACCTCGTTCCAGAAATCCACGTATTCGTTGCCGCTCGAAGTAGCAGTTTCGGACATCTCCACCTCCAACCATGAGCGCGGCTCGGGCGAGCGAGTGTCTCGCGTCGCGGGCGCCCGCGACCACATGCGGCGCGCCACGCGGGCGTCCGCAAAGCACGGGGTTGTCCCGCGGCACCCGAGCCAAGGAAACCGAGGCCGCACTCGACCCGCGGGCTCGGGCGCGCCAGGTCATGCCCATCGTAGCTCCGAGAGCGCGACCTGCGATAGGGGTTTTCACCGCGGCGACACGGCCGCGGCTGCTCGGCGGAGCGGCGGCGGGCTCTATCGAACCCCGCCGGTTCCGGTCTATCCTTCGGCCTCGTCGGGCTGATCGGGTCCGCGCGAGAGGGACAGATTCTCAACGACTGTCAGATTGTCTGGCGGAAGGAGGGTTCTATGAAGTCGCGTGCTGCTGTCGCCTGGGAGGCGGGCCGACCCCTGGCCATCGAGGAGATCGAGGTGGAGGGTCCCAAGGAGGGAGAGGCGCTGCTACGCGTGGTTGCCACCGGCGTGTGCCACACCGATGCCTACACCCTGTCCGGTGCCGACCCCGAGGGCCTGTTCCCCAGTGTGCTCGGCCACGAGGGCGGGGCGGTCGTCGAGGAGGTGGGCCCGGGCGTCACCGGCGTAGCGCCGGGCGATCACGTCATTCCCCTGTACGTGCCCGAGTGCGGGCGCTGCGCGTTCTGCACCTCGGGCAGAACAAACCTCTGCCAGGCGATCCGCGCCACACAGGGCCAGGGCCTGATGCCGGACGGCACGTCGCGCTTCTCCAAGAACGGCAAACGCCTGCTGCACTACATGGGCACGTCCACGTTCTCCGAGTACACGGTGCTGCCGGAGGTCTCGCTCGCGAAGATCAATCCGGCGGCGCCGCTCGACAAAGTGTGCCTGCTCGGTTGCGGCATCACCACCGGCATCGGCGCCGTGCTCAACACCGCCAAGGTCCGCCCGGGCGCGAGCGTGGCCGTGTTCGGCCTCGGCGGCATCGGCCTGAGCGTCATCCAGGGTGCGGTGATGGCCAAGGCGCAGCGCATTCTCGGCATCGACGTCAATCCGGCGAAGTTCGAGATGGCCCGCCAGCTCGGTGCGACCGATTGCATCAATCCCAACGATTACGACCGGCCCATCCAGGAAGCGGTAGTCGATCTCACCGACGGCGGAGTGGACTACTCGTTCGAATGCATTGGCAACGTCAACACCATGCGCGCCGCGCTGGAATGTTGCCACAAGGGCTGGGGGGAGTCGGTGATCATCGGCGTGGCCGGGGCCGGTGAAGAGATCCGCACGCGCCCGTTTCAGCTCATCACCGGCCGCGTCTGGCGCGGCACCGCCTTCGGCGGAGTCAAGGGC
Organism: uncultured Ectothiorhodospiraceae bacterium; assembly: GCA_964585725.1. GTDB lineage: Bacteria > Pseudomonadota > Gammaproteobacteria > HK1 > HK1 > CAZPFD01. The sequence continues at coordinate 41,713 of CAZPFD010000003.1, forward strand.
CGCTCCCAGCTTCCCGGCTACGTGGAGCAGTACCTCGACGGCGCCATCAAGGTCGACGAGATGATCACCCACACGATGCCGCTGGAGGACATCAATCAGGCTTTCGATCTGATGCACGAGGGCAAGAGCGTTCGCTCCGTGATCCGCTATTGACCTCGCCGGCGGCGGCGCAGAGCGTGCTCCCTCGCTTGCACCGCCGGGGTGCTACGGGATCACCTTTGCCAGCCGATGTAGAGTGCAGCGGCCGATGATGAACACTCCCGTGCGAGCCACCTGCCGATGGAAATGACACAGCTTTTGGCGCCGGTAGCGCTGTTCGGCGCCGCCGGCCTGCTGTTGCTGATGCACTCCGCGAGCAGGGTGCGCCGGCGGCGCATGCTGGCCGCGTCGGGCAGCGGGCTGAGCGGCCTGTGCCTGCTCGCCCTGGGTGGGCTCGCAGCGGCGGTGGCGCTCAACCTGCATACCTACCAGCGCCTGACCCACGAGCAGGACGTGGCCACGCTCGCCTTTCGCGAGCGCGGACCCGAGCATTTCCAGGTCACCGTCGAGTACGCGGACAAGCGCCCGACCCAGCGTTATGCGCTGCACGGCGACGAGTGGCAGCTCGACGCCCGCATCATCAAATGGCGCGGCACCGCGAACCTGCTGGGCCTGGACACCCTCTATCGCGTCGAGCGTTTGAGCGGTCGTTACCGCGACGTCGCCCGGGAGCGCACGGAGCGGCGCTCGGTCTTCGCCCTGGCCCCGCAGCCGGGACTGGACCTGTGGTCCGCGGCGCGCCGCTACGAGCGATGGCTGCCCTGGGTGGACGCGAGCTACGGCAGCGCCACCTACCTGCCCATGGCCGACGGCGCCCGCTACCAGGTGCGCGTGACGCAGTCGGGCCTGGTCGCACGCCCCGCCAACGCCGCCGCCCAACGCGCCGTCGCCGGCTGGCGGTAGCCACCCCGCGGCGCGTGCGCGCGCTCGGCCTATCCCGAGCGCTTCGGTCGCCGCCCTCAAATCACCTCCTCGGCAACTCGCTCAGACATCCGCCGCCCATCGGGCCAGGGACCTGTCCAGGCCATCGCGTGTCTGATAGTAAGCGCCTACCAAAGGCACGAACCAGGGATGCCCCGTGTAGAGGAACCGTGTCCGGAAGGACATGCCGTCGAAGGCACAGGCTCGGTTGCTGCGCCCGAGGATCTTGAGCGCGGTCTGGTGGCCCAGGTAACCCATCATGGCGACACCGCTGCCATTGCAGCCGAGGCAGTAGTGGATCGGCCCCTCGCGCCCCATGTGCGGCAGCCCGTCGAAGGTCATGGCCACGTTCCCGCACCACGCATGGGTGATCCGCACGCCGCGAAGCTGTGGAAAGACCGCGCACAGATAGTCGCAGACGTCGCTGGCGCCCCGGCGCAGGTCACGGTGCGCGAAGTGCGGGCGCCCGCCGAACAGCACGCGCGTGCCGTCGGGCGAGGGCCGGAAATAGTAGAGCATGCGCTTGGTGTCGGCGATCATGCGCAGGGCGGGGAAGAGCGCACGCACGCGCGCCTCGCCGATGGGCTCGGTGGCCACGATGTAGCTCGCGGCCGGCACCACACGCCGCCGGTGCCAGGGCGTAACCTTGCCGGTATAGCCGTTGGTGGCGATGATCGCCTCGCGCGCGCTCACCACACCCTTGGGCGTGACCACGGCCACGCCCTCGCCCCGACTCTCGATCCGGCGCACCGGCGCGTGGGCATGAAGCCCGGCGCCATAGCGCCGGCACGCGTCCAGGAGCCCACGGTGGTAGCGGGCCGGATGCAGGCCGCCGGCCCGCGCCACGCGCATGCCGCCGTAGTAATAGTCGCTCGCGATGTCCTCGTGCTGGCGCGCGCGGGGCACCATCTCCATGCCGAGATCGAGGACGCGGCCGAGACGCTCGGCACGCCGCGCCAGCGCCTCGTACGCCCGGGGGCTGTGGGCGCCGACGAAGCGGCCCACACGGCCGTAGTCGCAGTCGATGCTCTCGCGGGCGATGATCTCTTCGAGGAACTGGTACGAGGCCAGGCCGTCCTCGAGCAGCGCACGCGCCTTGTCCGCGCCGTAGCGCGCGACCAGATCCGTGCCCTTGGCCACATTGATGCCCCCCGATACCATGCCGCCGTTGCGCGTGCTGGCGCCGAACCCCAAAGCGTCCGCTTCGAGCACGCTGACGCGGATGCCGCTGCGCGCGAGCTCGAGCGCCGCGCAGAGCCCGGCGTACCCGCTGCCCACCACGGCGACGTCGGTGTCCTCGGGCACGGGATCGGTTCCCTCCGCGACCGGGGCCGCCGCCTCCCACCAGTACGGGCCGGGCTTGAACTCGGGGGCGAAGATGGTGCTCGCTGGTGTCATGGGCGGTCGCCGCGCGCAGGGCTCGAGAACCACATTCTCACACAGGCGGCCTACCGTGCGCCCATCCATGAGCGACCGAAGCGCGCTTGCGCGCCCCGTCCTCGCGGGCGCGGCGCTCGTCCTGCTCGCCGGGTGCGCGCTGGCGCCGCGCTATGATGGTCCCATGAGCGATCACTACGACGGCACGCGCTTTCACAATCCGGATCCGATCGAACGCGGGTTCTTCGATTTCCTGCGCTGGCAGATGACCCGCGACCCCGGCGAGTGGGAGCTGCAGCTGGAGGCGGCGCCGGCACCGCCTCCGCCGCGGACGGTGCCCTCGGAGCAGGTGCGCGTGACCCTGATCAACCACGCCACGGTGCTCGTGCAGACGGCGGGGCTCAACGTGCTCACGGACCCCCACTGGTCGGAGCGGGCGAGCCCCCTCGCCTGGATCGGCCCCCGGCGTCATCGTCCGCCCGGGGTGCGCTTCGACGACTTGCCTCCGATCCACGCGGTGCTGAT
>CAZPFD010000003.1:44584-47808 GCA_964585725.1 uncultured Ectothiorhodospiraceae bacterium
GATCAGCCACAACCACTACGACCACATGGATCTGCCCACCTTGCGCCGCCTGGCGGCCGCCCGCGAGCCCTTGTTCATCGTCCCTCTCGGCAACCGTCGCACGCTGGCCTCGGCGGGCATCAGCCGCGTCCTCGAGCTCGACTGGTGGCAGCGCCACGAGCTGTCCGCCGCGGTCGCCGTGCACGCCGTCCCGGCGCGACACTGGTCCAAGCGCGGCCTCTTCGACACCAACAAGGCCCTGTGGGCGGGCTTCTATCTGACGGCGCCCGCGGGCTCGGCGTACTTCGCCGGGGACACCGGCATGGGGGACCATTTTCAGGCCATCCGCCGGCGTCTGGGCGGCCCCGACGTGGCCATGCTGCCCATCGGGGCCTACAAGCCGCGCTGGTTCATGCAGCCCGTGCACACCAGCCCGGCGGAGGCCGTCGAGGCCCGGCGCCGGCTCGACGCGCGCTACCTGCTGCCGGTGCACTTCGGTACGTTTCCGGTGGGCGACGACGGTCAGGAGGAGCCGGTGCGCGATCTACGCCGCGCCATGCACCGCCAGGGCGTACCCGAGGAACACGTCTGGATCCTCGGCAACGGCGAGAGCCGGGTGCTGCCCGGCGCCGCGGCGCCGCCCGCCCGCAGCGCATCTCGGCCCGGCATCCGCACCGCGGACTCGTCGAGGTGAACCGGGCTCGCGTGGGCGCCGCGCCCGCCGCTCAGGTGTTCGCCGCATGCCCGTGATCGAAAGTTGAACCTTTCGTGATGCAGCCGAAAACGCCATCTGCTTCAATGTATTTCCTGATGACCGACGAGCTCCGCCTGTGCTCTTGCGGGGGTGGGGAGCCCCCCCGGGAGGCTGAGGCTTTCGGGTAATCAGGACGTCGGTTTCCCGAACCCAGAGAGGAACGCGCAGTTGACGCGAAAGGTCCTGATCATCGAGGACAACCCGGACATCGCCCGGCTCGTGCAGCTGCACCTGCGCGACATCGGGTGCGCGGCTGACATCGCCTCCGACGGGGCGGAGGGCCTGCGACAGTACCGCGCCGGTGCCTACGACCTCGTGGTGCTCGATCTCATGCTGCCGCAGACCGACGGCCTGGCGGTGTGCCGGCAGCTGCGCGCCGAGGGCGGCTACGTGCCCATCCTGATGCTCACCGCCCGCTCGAGCGAGCTGGATCGCGTGCTGGGGCTGGAGATGGGCGCGGACGACTACCTGACCAAGCCCTTCAGCATCCGCGAGCTGATCGCGCGCGTGAAAGCGCTCTTTCGCCGCGTCGACGCCCTCGGCGGGCACGCCCCCGCGGCGGACGCTGCGGAGCAGATCACGCGCGGCGCGCTGTCCATCGACGCGGGCACGCGGCGCGTGCGCGTGGACGGACGCGAGGTGAGCCTCACGGCGAAGGAGTTCGATCTGCTGTTGCACTTCGCGCGCCATCCCGGACGGGTCTACACCCGCACACAGCTCCTCGACGAGGTCTGGGGATACGGGCACGACGGGTACGAGCACACGGTGAACACGCACATCAACCGCCTGCGCTCGAAGATAGAGGACAGCCCCTCGAAGCCCCGGCACATCCTGACCGTGTGGGGCGTGGGCTACAAGTTCGCCGAGATCGAATAGCCCGTGCTGCGCACGCTCTACGCCAGGCTCGCCGTAGGACTGATTCTGCTGCTGATCGGCATCGGCGTGGTATACGCCCTGCTCAGCCTCCTCGCGACACAACACCATCTGCGCAAGCTCAACCAGGAGTTCAATCGCGACCTCGCGCGAAATCTGGTTGCGGAGCGCAACCTGGTGCAGAACGGGCAAATCAATCACGCAGCCCTGGAGGAAGCCTTCCATCACTACATGGTGGTGAACCCGAGCATCGAGATCTATCTGCTCGCCCTGGACGGCACGATACTCTCCTACTCCGCCGATCCGGCCAAGGTCGAACGCGAGCGGGTGTCCATGGCGCCCATCCGCGCGTTCCTCGGCGCGGATGCGGAGTACCCCCTTCTCGGCGACGACCCCCGGGACAGCGAGCGCCGCAAGGAGTTCTCGGTCACCCCGGTGCCGACCGCGAGCTCACCCGAAGGATATCTGTACGTGATCCTGCGCGGCGAGGAGTTCGACCTTCTGGAGCGCACCTTGCAGGGCGGCTACTTCCTGCGCCTCAGCGGATGGACCATCGCCGGCAGCCTCGCCTTCGGCCTGCTCGCGGGGCTGGCCGTGTTCCGGCTCCTCACCCGCCGCGTGCACCGCCTCGCTGCGATCATGGACGATTTCCGGCGCAGCGATTTCACCGCACACGTTCCCTACGCGCTGCAGACGGCGGGCGCGAAGGGCGACGAAGTGGACCGTCTGGGAACAACCTTCGATCAAATGGCGGAGCACATCGTCGCGCAGCTCGAGGCGCTGAAGCAGAAGGACATGCTGCGTCGCGAGCTGGTGGCGCACGTCTCCCATGATCTGCGTACGCCGCTGGCGACGCTGCACGGCTATCTGGAGACGCTGCAGATCAAGGACGGCGACCTCACGCCCGAGCAGCGCGCCGAGTACGTGAGCGTCGCGCTGCGCCACAGTGAGCGCCTGCGGCGTCTGGTGGAAGCGCTGTTCGAGCTGGCCAAGCTCGACGCCCGGGACACGGCGCCGCAGCGCGAGCCGTTCTCCATGACCGAGCTGGCGCAGGACGTGGTGCAGAAATGGCAGCTCAAAGCGCGCACCCAGGACGTGGTGCTCGCCCTCGACGCCGGCGACGACCTGTGCGTCGCGTATGCCGACGTCGCGCTGGTGGAGCGCGTGCTGGAGAATCTGGTGGAGAACGCGCTCGAGCACACGCCGGCCGGCGGCCGCATCGCCATCGGCATTCAACGCACCGAAGGGCGCGTGGTGACGCAGGTGGCGGACACCGGCAGCGGCATTCCGCCGGAGGAGCTGCCGCGGATCTTCGACCGCTTCTACCAGGCGCACAACAAGCACCGCGGCAACGAGCACGCGGGGCTCGGGCTTGCCATCGCCAAGCGCATACTGGAGCTGCACGAAAGCCGCATCGAGGTCGACAGCCGCGTCGGAGCGGGCACGACCTTCCGCTTCACGCTGCCCGTCGCGCCTGAATGACTTTGCTCAACCCCACGTCCGACGTCCGGGGTCGCATCAACGCCCGTGTTCGGCGGGATTTCATCCCGCCCTACGCGGCGTTCAGCCGTTGGAGCGGGGCGGCGAGCCCTTGCGAAGGGTGACTGGCGGAGCGCGG
>CAZPFD010000004.1:0-18978 GCA_964585725.1 uncultured Ectothiorhodospiraceae bacterium
GTGATCTTCGTGTCCTTCGTGTTAGAGATCTGAGTTGAACGAAGTCACTTAGCGTCGGCGGTCTCGTCCACCTTGCTGGCCCGCTTCTTGCGCCGCGCTTCGGGCGCTTTGCCAGAGGCGCGGGCGCGCGGTGCGGCCGCTGTTTCCGGACGGCGCAACCCGCGAATCTCGCGCATGGCCACCGAGAGCATGGCGAAATCCGGAGGGCCACCGGCCTTCAGATCCTCGAGAATCTGACGGCAACGCGCGATGGCCATATCGTTGCCCTTCATCCAGGCGTCGATGCGCTTTCCGGCTTCGATCTCGTCCGGTGCCATGGTCAGCACGTCCGCTGCGAGCTCCCGCTCCTGGTGGTAAAGATCGTCGCGCAGCGCCGCGCGCGCGAGCGCCTGCCACCGATTCTCCCTCGGCAGCACGAGAATCTGCTCGCGCAGCCAGTGCAGATCGAGCTTCTCGCCCAGTGTGAAATAGACCCTGGCCACCTCCTCGACCCCCTTGTCGGCCTGCTTGGCCACCTCGACGATGTCGAGCGCCGAGAACAGCTCGCCGAATGCGGCGACGCGCTCCGCCAAGGCCTCGGGCGCGCCCGCTTCGATGAGGCTGCCAGCCGTTCGCCGCAGCGCCTCCCGGCTCACGTCGGCGACCAAGTCGGGCAGGTTCTCGGAGAGCGTAGCCACCCCCGGCCCGAAGTAGTCGATGGCGGCGGAGATGTCCAATGGGCGTGCGCGATTGCGCAGCAGCCAGCGCGACGCCCGCTCCTCGAGCTTGCGCCCCTCCAGCAACATTCGGGCCTGTACCTGCGCCGGCGTCTTGTTGTCCAGCGCTTCGATCTCCGACCATAGGCCTTTCATGCCGAACACCTCGCGAGCCACCAGATAGGCGCGCGCGATGTCGGCGGCCTCGGCGCCGGTCTCCTCCGCCAGGCGAAAGGCGAAGGTGGTCCCGCCGCGATTGACCATGCTGTTGGCGATCTCGGTGCTTATGATCTCGCGCCACAGACGATGCTGCATCATCTGGTCCTCGAAGCGCTCGCGCAGCGGGGTCGGGAAGTAGGCCGTCAGCTCGCTCACGAGGTAGGGGTCGGAGGGGAGATCCGACTCGAGGAAGCGCTGGAAGAGGTCGATCTTGCAGTGCGCCATGATCACGGCCAGCTCCGGCGACACGAGGCCCCGCCCGGCCGACAGGCGTTCCAGAATCTCGTCGTTGTTCGGCAGCCCCTCCAGCTCGCGGTCCAGGTCCGCATGGCGTTCCAGAAAACGGATCAAACGCGAGTGGACGTCCAGCATGGCGGGCGCCTGCGAGAACGCCAGGCTCAGGGCCTGCGTTTGCAGGTAGTTGTTCCGCAGCACGAGACCCGCGACCTCTTCCGTCATCTCGGACAGCAGCCGATTGCGCTGCTTCTCGGTCATGTCCCCGGCGTTGACCACGGCGTTCAGCAGGATCTTGATGTTCACCTCGTGGTCCGAGCAATCCACCCCGCCCGAGTTGTCGATAGCGTCGGTGTAGATATGGCCGCCGTGCGCTGCGAACTCGATGCGACCGAGCTGGGTCAGACCCAGGTTGCCGCCCTCTCCCACGACCCGGCATCGCAGCTCGGTGGCGTTCACGCGCACGGCGTCGTTCGCGCGATCGCCGACGTCGGCGTTGCTCTCGGTATGGGCCTTGACATAGGTTCCTATGCCGCCGTTCCACAACAGATCGGCAGGCGCCTTCAGCAGCGCCCGGATGAGCTCGTTGGGCGTAAGCGCCGCGGCGTCTACGTCCAAGGCGCGGCGTACTTGCGGGGACAGCGGAATGGATTTTGCCGATCGCGGGAAGACCCCTCCGCCTTCGGAGATCAGCTTCTTGTCGTAATCGTCCCAGGTAGAGCGCGGGAGCGCGAACAAGCGCTCGCGTTCCTTGTAGCTGGCCTGCGGGTCGGGGTCGGGATCGAGAAAGATGTGCATGTGGTTGAATGCGCCGATCAGCCTTATGTGGCGCGAGAGCAGCATTCCGTTACCGAAGACGTCTCCCGCCATATCGCCGATCCCGACGGCCGTGAAATCCTCGGTCTGCGTGTTCAGCTCGAGCTCCCGGAAGTGCCGCTTGACCGACTCCCACGCCCCGCGCGCGGTGATGCCCATCTTCTTGTGGTCGTATCCCTTCGAGCCGCCGGAGGCGAAGGCGTCACCCAGCCAGAACCCGTACTCCTCGGCGATGCCGTTGGCGATGTCGGAGAAGGTCGCGGTCCCCTTGTCGGCAGCCACCACGAGGTACGGATCGTCCTCGTCGTGACGCACGACCTCCTTGGGCGGCTGTACTTTCCCGTCGACCAGGTTGTCGGTGATATCGAGCAACCCCCTGACGAAGGTCTGATAGCAGGCGATGCCTTCCTTCTGCACGGCCTCGCGGTCGCCGCCCGCGGGAAGGCGCTTGGCCACGAAACCGCCCTTCGCGCCGACCGGCACGATGACCGCGTTCTTGACGATCTGCGCCTTGACCAATCCGAGGATCTCGGTGCGGAAGTCCTCCAATCGGTCGGACCAGCGCAATCCGCCACGCGCCACCTTGCCTGCGCGCAGATGAACGCCCTCTATGCGCGGCGAGTACACGAAAATCTCGAAGGCGGGACGAGGCTCAGGCAGCAGCGCCACCGATTTCGGGTTGAACTTGAACGAGACGTAGGTCTTGGGCGCGCCTTCCGCGGCACCTTGATAGTAGTTGGTACGCAACGTGGCCTGAATGAGAGTCAGGATGCTGCGCAGGATGCGGTCCTCGTCGAGGCTCGCCACGGCGTCCAGCGCCGCCTCCAACTCCGCGGTGAGCCGCTCGACCTCCGTGCCGGCACGGACCTGCGCCGCCGGATCGAGGCGGGCGTGGAACAGCTCCACCAGCAGCCGCGCGATGTGCGGGTTCGCAGCCAGCGCGCGCTCCATGTACTCGAGGCTGAAGGTGAATCTCGCCTGGCGCAGATACTTGCAATACGCGCGCAGAATGACGATCTCGCGCCAGCTCAGGTTGGCCCGCAGCACCAGCCGGTTGAACCCGTCGCTTTCGACATCCCCGTGCCAGACCCGGGCGAACGCGTCCTGAAACAGGTCGCGGATCTCGTCCAGGTCGGTCTCGACCTCTTCCCCGTGAAGCAGCCCGAAGTCGTGAACCCATATCGGCTCGCGCCCGCTCGGCTCTATCTCGCTGGGATGCTCCCACACCGCCTTCAGACCCATGTTCTCCAGCATGGGCAGGGCGTCCGAGAGGGATATCGGGCGCCCCGCGCGAAACAGCTTGAAATTCACGATGTTGGGCGGCGCCTCCAGAGGCCGATAGAGCGTCATGGCGAGGTCGTCGTCCTCGCGCAGGGTCTCCATCTTCTGGATGTCGAAAACCGCCGTCCGCGCCGTGTAGTGCTCGCGGTAGCCGGCAGCGAATCCGTCCCCGTAGCGGCGGAACAGCCGCGTCCCCCGCTCCTCGCCGCAGCGATCCAACAGCGCATCATAGAGGTCGTCGGTCCAGGAGCGCGTGACCTCCACGAGGCGCCGTTCAATCTCACGCGGATCGTAGTCGGGCTGGGCCCCGGTGGGCACGCGAATGACGAAATACAGCCGGGCCAGAACCGACTCCGAGAGCTGAACCGTGAAATCCGTGCTCTGCCCCTGGAAGCACTCTTCCATGATGCTCTGAATACGTTCGCGCACCTGGGTGTTGAAACGATCGCGGGGTACATAAACGATGCAGGAGAAGAAGCGGGCGTAGACGTCGCGGTGCACGAACAGCTTGATGCGCTGGCGTTCCTGCAAGTGCAGGATCCCCATCGCGGTCTCGAACAGCTCCTCGATGGGGATCTGGAACAGCTCGTCGCGGGGAAACGTATCCAGGATGTGCTCGAGGGTCTTGGTTGCGTGGCTCTTCGGCGGAAAGCCCGCGCGCTCGATGATCTTGGCCGCCTTGCGGCGGAGCAGCGGAATGTCGCGCGGTACCCGATTGTAGGCGGCGGAGGTGTACAGCCCGAGAAAGCGGCGCTCGCCGACGACCTGACCCTCCTGGTCGAAACGCTTGATCCCGATGTAGTCGAGATAGCCGGGCCGGTGCACCGTAGCGCGGGAGTTGGCCTTGGTCACCACCAGCAGCTCAGGCTTCGCGGCAAGCCTGCGGACCTCGGGCGGCAGACTCGAAAAGCGCTCCGAGGTCTTGCCGGGGCCCGGATTGCGAAGAATGCCCAACCCTGAATCCGGCACCGAGCGCAGGAGATAGTCGTCATTGCGCTCACGCAGCTCGTACTCACGGTATCCGAGGAACGTGAAATGGTTGTCGTCGATCCACTCCAGAAACGCCCGTCCCTCGTCGAGCTCCTCGGGTTCCAGCGGCGGCGGGCTCTTCTTCAGCTCCTCGATGATCTCCCCGAGCTTGGCGCGCATGGAGCTCCAGTCCTCCACCGAGACCCGCACATCCGCCAGCACGCTGTCGATATCCCGCTCGAGCTCCTCCAGCACGTCGCGCTCGGTCTGGCGATCCACCTCGAAATGCATCACGGCCTCGGTGAGGACGCCCTCCCCCTCCTCACGCTCGCCGCCGAGGACGTCGACCAGGCGCCCTCGGCCGTCGCGCCGCACCCGCATCACCGGATGAATGATGAGATGGGTGGTGAGGCGCCGGCGGTTGAGCGCCATGCGCACCGAATCCACCAGAAACGGCATGTCGTCGTTGACCAGCTCTACGATGGTGTGGGTGCTCTGCCAGCCGTGCTGGTCGAACTGGGGGTTGTACACCCGCAGCTTGGGCTTGCCCGGATCCCGCTGGCGGGCGAAGTTCCAGTGCGACAGGGCCAGTCCGTAGAGGTTCAGGGGGTCGCTGCCGGCCAGATCCTCGACCGCGGTGCCGGCGAAATACAGGCGAACGAAAGGCTCGACCTGTCCCCGCTCCTCTTCCGGCACTCGCTCCCGGACGACCCCGACAACCTGCTCGATGATCTCTTGCGTCTCGGGGTCACGTGCTGGGAACATAGTCTCTTCCCCCTGGATCGAGCCATCTCGTTTACCCGATAGCTTAATTCCAGGCCGCTGCTATTGCCAAAAGCGATTGTAAAGTCGTTGAATTTGCGCTATTTGTTTGACACGAGAAGCTCCGAGCTCGTGAAAGGGGGACACACGGGGCTCGGGCCGTCGCATCCACGGGGCGGTCCTTGCAGGGGGGAGCTGACCCGCCCGGAGCCCGCATTTCGAAGCCCGTCCCTGTCCGATAACAAGGTCCAAGAAGGAGGAGATGACCATGCGAAACCTCGTTAAAGTCGCCGTCGGGTTGGTGCTCGGCCTCGCTTTGGGAATGCCGAGCCTCACCTGGGCCCAGCAGACCTTCATCACCATCGGCACCGGCGGTGTCACGGGGGTGTACTATCCCACCGGCGGCTCCATCTGCCGGCTCGTGAACAAGGGCCGCAAGGAGCACGGCATCCGCTGCTCGGTCGAGTCGACGGCCGGCTCGGTCTACAACCTCAACACCATCCGCGCCGGCGAGCTCGACTTCGGCGTGGTGCAATCCGACTGGCAGTACCACGCCTACCACGGCAGCAGCCGCTTCGCGGACCAGGGCCCGTTCGAGGGCCTGCGCGCGGTGTTCTCCGTGCACCCCGAGCCGTTCACGGTCGTCGCGCGCGCCGGTTCGGGAATCCGGCACTTCGACGATCTGAAGGGCAAGCGGGTCAACGTCGGCAACCCCGGCTCCGGCCAGCGCGGGACCATGGAGGTGATCATGGAGACCAAGGGCTGGAGCATGAGCGATTTCGCGCTCGCCTCGGAGCTCAAGTCCGCGGAGCAGGCCCAGGCCCTGTGCGACAACAAGATCGACGCGTTCGTGTTCACCGTGGGCCATCCCTCCGGCTCCATCCAGGAAGCCACCAGCACCTGCGACACCGTGCTCGTGGACGTGACCGGCCCGGCGATCGACAAGCTGGTGAGCGACAATCCTTACTACAGCCACGCGGTCATCCCCGGCGGGATGTATCGCGGCACGGATGACGACACCCGGACCTTCGGCGTTCGTGCCACCTTCGTGACCTCGAGCACGCTCCCCGATGACGTGGTCTACAACCTGGTCAAGGCGGTGTTCGAGAACTTCGACGACTTCAAGAAGCTGCACCCTGCGTTCCAGGTCCTCAAGAAAGAAGAAATGGCGAAACAGTCGCTGAGCGCGCCGCTGCACGACGGCGCCAGGCGCTACTACCAGGAGGCCGGGCTGCTGTAGCGCGAAAGCGGGCGGGGCGGCCGATGCGGTCGCTCCGCCCCCGACTTACCCCCCCGTTGCAAGGGCTCGGCGCCCCCGCCCAAGGCTGCCGCAGGACGGCGTGCGGCCGCGGCGCACGAGCAGGCGCGCTCGCCGGGAGAGGAGGGACGTCCTGATGAACAGACCCGTCGCCGGCGCCGCCCTCCTGTGCGCGGCGCTGCTGCAGAGCTTCTCTCCGCCGCCTGTCCGCGCCGAGACCCAGGACATCCTTCTCGCCACCGGGGCCGAACGCGTCTACCACGAAGCAGGCAGGGCGGTGTGCCGGCTCGTCACCCGCCAGGCACCGAGCGTCCGCTGCCGGGCGATTCGCACCCAGAGCGCCGAATTCAACCTGGGCAACGTCAGCGGCGGCGCCCTCGAGCTCGCCATCGTGCCCGCCGACCTGCATTACCACGCCGTGAACGGCAGCGGGCCGTTTGCCTTCACCGACATCCCCTACGACACCCTGCGCTCGCTGTTCTCCCTGCAGGCGGAGGCTTTCACGGTGGTGGCGCGACGCGATGCCGGCATTGAAGACTTCGCCCAGCTCGAGGGACGGCGCGTCAACATCGGCGACCCCGGGTCCCGTCAGCGCGTGCTGATGGACTTCGCGATAGCCGCCATGGGCTGGGACAAGGCCGATTTTCAGCTCGTCGACGAGCTGCCCGCCGCGCAGCAGTCGCTGGGTCTGTGTCACAACCGCGTCCAGGCCATCCCCTACCTGGTGGCCCACCCGAGCGAATCGGTTGCCCAGGCCCTGGCGTTGTGCGAGGCGCGGCTCCTCGCCGTCCGGCGCCCCGAGATCGACAAGGCGCTCGCACAGGCTCCCTACCTGGTCCCGGTGACCATTCCCGGCGAGCTCTACGAGGAGAGCCCGGGCGCGGTGCCCACTTTCGGCCTGCGCGCGACCTTGGTCAGCTCCTCGGATGTGCCGGCGGAGCTGGTGGAGAAGATCGTCACCGCCGTATTCGAGAACCTGGACCGGCTACGCAGCATTCACCCGGTGCTCGCGCCGCTTGAGTCCGAGCAGATGATCCGCGAGGGCCTCACCGCTCCCCTGCACGAAGGCGCGTTGCGCTACTACCGTTCCCGAGGCTGGATGTGAGCCGCAGCTCAGAGAACCGCGACCATGACTGACGACAAGGCCAGTCCGCTCGACAGCGACGAGAAGCTCCAGGAGCTCGTGGCGGAAGCCGACACCGGCGCCCGGGCACCGAAGGGCGTCTCCGCCAAGGTGTTGCTGCTGGTGCCGCTCGCCTGGTCGCTGTTCCAGCTCTGGTATGCGTCCCCCCTGCCCTTCATCCTCGAGTGGGGCATCCTGAACGACACCGAGGCGCGCTCCATTCATCTCGCCTTCGCCATTTTTCTGACATATACCGCGTATCCGGCGCTCAAGCGCTCGCCGCGGGATCGCATCCCCATCCAGGACTGGATCTTCGCCTTCGTCGGCGCATTCTGCGCCGGGTACCTGTTCCTGTTCTACGCAGATCTCGCCCACCGCTCCGGCTTGCCCACCACCCTCGACCTGACGGTGAGCGTCGCGGGCATGATCCTGCTCCTGGAGGCAACCCGGCGCGCCCTCGGCCCGCCGCTCATGGTGGTGGCGCTGCTGTTTCTCACCTACACCTTCGGCGGCGCCTACATGCCCGACGTCATCGCCCACAAGGGCGCCAGCCTGGACAAGGCCATGTGGCACCAGTGGCTGTCCACCGAGGGCGTGTTCGGCGTGGCACTGGGGGTGTCGACGAGCTTCGTGTTCCTGTTCGTGCTCTTCGGGGCCCTGCTCGAGAAGGCGGGCGCCGGCGGCTATTTCATCAAAGTCGCGTTCTCGCTGCTTGGCCACATGCGCGGCGGCCCGGCCAAAGCCGCGGTGGTCGCCTCCGGACTGACCGGCATCATCTCGGGCTCGTCCATCGCCAACGTCGTGACCACCGGCACCTTCACCATCCCGCTCATGAAGAAGGTGGGTTTCCCGGGCACCAAGGCGGGCGCAGTGGAGGTCGCCGCCTCCACCAACGGACAATTGACCCCGCCGGTCATGGGGGCGGCGGCGTTCCTGATGGTGGAGTACGTCGGCATCTCCTACGTGGAGGTCATCAAGCACGCGCTGCTGCCGGCGCTGCTCGGCTACATCGGCCTCGTCTACATCGTGCATTTGGAGGCCGTGAAGGCGAACATGCAGGGCCTGCCCCGCCGGCACAAACCCACGCTGACCACCGCGCTGCTCGGCTTTTTCGGCACCTTCATCGGCCTGCTGGTGCTCACCGCCATCGTCTACTACGGCATCGGCTGGACGAAGAGTCTGTTCGGAGACGCGGCGGTGTGGGTCGTAGCGGGGCTCACCACGCTCGCCTACCTGGCGCTGGTGGGATACGCCTCGCGCTACCCGCCTCCCGAGCTGGACCTCGACGCCGAGCTGATCGAGCTGCCCGAGGTGGGGCCCACGGTGAAGTCCGGGCTGTACTACATCCTGCCGGTCATTCTGCTCATCTGGTGTCTGACGGTGGAGCGCTTCTCGCCCGGGCTCTCGGCGTTCTGGGCCACCGCCTTCATGATGATCATCGTCGTGACCCACCGCCCCATCCTGGCGCTTTTCCAGGCGCGCCAGGACGTCCATACGGCCCTGCGCCGCGGGGTGAATGATCTGTTCGACGGCCTCGTCGCCGGAGCGCGCAACATGATCGGCATCGGCGTCGCCACCGCCGCCGCGGGGATCGTGGTGGGCACGGTGACGCTCACCGGCATCGGCCTGGTGATGACCGAGTTCGTGGAGTTCGTCTCCGGGGGCAACCTGCTGCTGATGCTGCTGTTCACGGCGCTCATCTGCCTCGTCCTCGGCATGGGCCTGCCGACCACCGCGAACTACATCGTGGTATCCACCTTGATGGCGCCGGTGATCGTCGCCCTCGGGGCGCAGCACGGACTCATCGTGCCGCTCATCGCGGTGCATCTGTTCGTGTTCTACTTCGGGATCCTGGCCGACGATACGCCGCCCGTGGGCCTCGCCGCCTTCGCCGCCGCCGCCATCTCGCGCGCCGATCCCATTCGCACCGGCATTCAGGGCTTCACCTACGACATCCGTACGGCCATCCTGCCGTTCATGTTCATCTTCAACACCCAGCTCCTGCTCATCGGCATCGAGCACGTCGGGGACCTGCTCCTCACCATCGTGAGCGCGGTCGCCGCCATGCTGCTGTTCGCGGCCGCGACGCAGGGCTTCTGGCTCGTCAAGAGCCGGATCTGGGAGTCGCTGGCGCTGCTGCTGGTGGCGTTCACGCTGTTTCGCCCGGGTTTCTGGTGGGACCGCATCTACCCGCCCGTGCAGGAGGTGCCCGCCACCCAGATCGAGGAGATCGCGGGGGAGCTCCCGACCGGGGGCCGGCTGGTGATGGCCGCGGAGGGCGAGACCCTCGAGGGCGAGCTCCAGCAGCGCACGGTGGTGCTCGAGCTGGGCGAGCCTGCACCCGGGGCCGAGCGTCTGGCCGCCGCCGGTTTGGAGCTGCGCACCGAGGACGGAAAGGTCCTCGTGGACAGCCTCGTGTTCGGCAGCCCGGCCGAGAAGGCGGGTCTCGATTTCGACTGGCGGATCCTGCACGTGCTGCGCCCGGCGGAGCGCCCGCCCAGGGAGCTGATGTACATCCCGGCCGTGCTGGTCCTCGCGCTGGTGGCGTTCCTCCAGGTCGGACGCCGCCGCCGCGAGCCGGCCGCCGCGACCGCGGCTCAATGAGGTCCACCGCTCATGTACACGCAAATCCTCCTGCCCATCGATCTTGGCGAAGACAGCTCCTGGCGCAAGGCGCTGCCCGCGGCCGTGGCGTGCTGCAAGGCCTTCGGGGCGGCTCTCCACATCGTCACGGTGATGCCGGATCTCAAGATGCCCCTGGTGGCCAGCTACTTCCCCAAGGATTTCGAGGACAAGGCGCGCGCAGAGACCGAGAAGCAGCTGCAGGATCTCGTCGCCCGTCACGTGCCCAGCGAGCTCTCCCCGACCCACGAGGTGCTCTCCGGGGGCACCATCTACCAGCGCATCCTGGAGGCCGCGCGGAAAAAGGGCGCGGACCTCATCATCCTCGCCGCCTACCGGCCGGACCTGAAGGACTACCTGCTCGGTCCCAACGCGGCGCGTGTGGTACGCCACGCCGAGCAGTCGGTGCTGGTGGTGCGGGATTGAATTCATGAGCCACGTCTTCCACCGCCATACCCGGACCAGCATGCCGGTGGCCGCCGCCGGCGATGGCCCCTACGTCATCGACCGCGAAGGGAAACGCTATCTCGACGCCTCCGGCGGCGCCGCAGTCTCCTGCCTGGGGCACAGCCACCGCGCCGTCATCGCCGCGATCAAGGATCAGCTCGATCGCATCCCCTACGCCCACACCGCCTTCTTCACCAACGCGCCCATGGAGGATCTCGCCGACACGCTGGTCGAATCGGCGCCCGAGGGCATCGAGTGGGTCTACTTCGTATCCGGTGGCTCCGAAGCCATCGAAGCCGCGCTGAAGCTCGCCCGGCAGTATTTTCTGGAGGTCGGCGAGCCGCAACGCGCGCACTTCGTCGCACGCCGCCAGAGCTATCACGGCAACACGCTGGGCGCACTGGCGGTAGGGGGCAATCAGTGGCGACGCCGGCAGTTCGAGCCGCTGCTCATCGAGACCCACCATATCTCGCCCTGCTATGCCTACCGCGACCGCGGACCCGATGAGAGCGAGGAAGACTACGGCCGGCGCGTGGCGGACGAGCTGGAGACCAAGATCCGGGAGCTCGGGGCCGAGAGCGCCATCGCCTTCATCGCCGAACCCGTGGTGGGCGCTACAGCCGGGGCCGTGCCTCCCGTCCCCGGCTACTTCCGCCGCATCCGCGAAATCTGCGATCGCTACGGCGTGTTGCTCATCCTGGACGAGGTGATGTGCGGCATGGGGCGCACCGGCACCCTCTTCGCGTGCGAGCAGGACGGCGTGGCGCCCGACATGATCGCCATCGCCAAAGGGCTCGGCGCCGGCTACCAGCCCATTGGCGCGCTGCTCGTCTCGGAGCGCATCCACCGCGCCGTACGCGAGGGCTCGGGCTTCTTCCAGCACGGCCACACCTACATGGGTCATCCCACCGCGTGCGCGGCCGCCCTCGCGGTGCAGCGCGTGCTTCGCGAGGAGGACCTGCTGACCCGGGTGCGCGCCATGGGGGAGGTGCTGGCGGACCGCCTGCACCAGCGCTTCGGACAGCATCCCCACGTGGGCGACATCCGCGGTCGCGGTCTGTTCCGCGGCCTCGAGCTCGTGTCCGACCGCGACAGCAAGGAGCCCTTCGAGCCGGAGCTCGCCCTGCACGCACGCATCAAGCGCCGCGCCATGGACGAGGGGCTCATGTGCTACCCCATGGGCGGCACCATCGACGGGCTTCGGGGAAACCACATCCTCCTGGCCCCGCCCTTCATCATCGAGGAACGGCACGTCGACGAGATGGTGGACAAGCTGGGTGCGGCGGTGGACGGCGCCATCGCGGAAGTCACAGGGTGAGCACCCGTGGACGACGCGTGGAGCCCGCTCATCGTGATGGTCGCCCCCAACGGCGCGTACAAGTCCAAGGCGGACCATCCCGCCCTCCCGCTGAGCCCGTCCGAGCTCGCGCACACGGCGGCCCAGTGCGAGCGGGCGGGCGCCGCCATGATCCACCTGCACGTGCGCGACGCCGGGGGCCGGCATACCCTGGAGCCGGCCGCCTACCGTGAGGCCATCGACGCCATCCGCGACGCCGTCGGCGAACGTCTGATCATCCAGGTGACCAGCGAGGCCGCGGGCGCGTACGCGCCCGCGGAGCAGATGCGGGTCGTGCGCGAGCTCGAGCCGGAGTCGGTGTCGCTGGCCGTGCGCGAGATCGTCCCCGACCCGAAAGCGGAGCCCGAAGCCGCGGAGTTCCTCCACTGGGTGATCGCCCGCGGCATCATCGCGCAGTTCATCCTGTACTCGGCCGAGGACGTCCGTCGCTACCACGATTTGCGCGCCCGCGGCGTCGTCCCCCCGGGCGCGCATTTCGTGCTCTTCGTCCTCGGCCGATACCGCACCGGTCAGCGCTCGCAGCCGCGCGATCTGCTCCCGTTCCTCGAAGCCCATGAGGAGCAGTCTCCCTGGGCCGTCTGCGCCTTCGGTGCGCGAGAGCACGCCTGCGGCGTCGCCGCCGCCGCCCTGGGGGGGCACGTGCGCGTGGGGTTCGAGAACAACCTCCAGCTCAAGGACGGTGCGCAGGCGCCCGGCAACGCCGAGCTCGTCGCCCAGATCCGTTCCGCAGCCGAAGCTCTGGGGCGCCCCTGCGCCGACGCGCAGCGCGCGCGCGAGCTCCTCGCTGCGCGCACCTGAGGGATCACTGCAACTGTCCCCTGCAAGACCGGGCTCACGGAAGCCCCCGCGCGCTTATGCACAGATTCTGTGGACAACTCTGTGGAGCGTCTGTCAGGAATTCCCCGAGACGCCCGAGATTCCTGTGCCAAGCTCAAACTAGCCAAAAAGCGAGCAACCCATATTCTTCAATAATTTCATCTTGTTATAGAGTTTCCCCCGACGCGGATCGCGCCCGCTCCGCCTGCGCAGGCCGGACGGCCGCGGGCTGCCCGCGATGTGCATAAGCCACGCCCCCCCGGGACCAGCGGCGCCGCCGGCGCGGCGCGGACCCTATACTCCGAGTGATGAGCCGACCCGCGAGGGGGAGCATTCATGAGGGTCATCGCAGGGGATCTCGGAGGCACCAAGACCGTCCTGCGCATCGCCGAGATCGGTACGCACGGCGATCAAGCCGTGCTCTACGAGCGCACCTATGCGAGCCGGCGCTTCGACGAGTTTGCGGCACTGCTGGCGGATTTTCTCACCAGTGCGGGCGGCGCCCCCGGCTCCGTGGCGCAAAGCGCCTGCTTCGGCGTCCCGGGCCCGGTGCAGGGGCCCCGTGCAAGGACCACCAATCTCCCCTGGTCCATCGACGCCGGCGAGATCGCGCGGATTTTCTCCATCCCGCACGTAGGCCTCATCAACGACTTTCAGGCCATCGGGCACGGCATCGAGATGCTGACCCCGGCGGACCTGCTCACCCTGCAGCCGGGGCAGCTGGCGCGCGGCGGCCCCCGGGTGCTCCTGGGCGCGGGCACCGGGCTGGGCACGGCATTGCTGGCCCCCCGCGGCGAGCGCTACGAGGTCCTGCCCTCGGAGGGAGGGCACGCGGACTTCGCCCCCACCGACGAGCTACAGCTGGCTTTGCTGCGCCATCTCCTGGAGCGCTTCGGGACGGTCAGCTACGAGCGAGTGCTCTCGGGGCCGGGTCTGGTGCTCATCGACGCCTTTCTGCGGCGCCAGGCCGGGGCCTCTCCCCCGGAGGAGACCGGCTCCGAGGAGGCCGCAGCAGCCATCAGCCGCGCCGCCATGGCCGGCGAGGATCCCATCGCCGCCCGCGCCCTCGACCTGTTCGTGCGCATCTACGGCGCCCAGGCCGGCAATCTGGCCCTGATCACCCTCGCCACCGGCGGGGTCTACGTCGCCGGCGGGATCGCCCCCAAGATCGCCGACAAGCTGGCCGACGGCACCTTCATGGCGGCCTTCCGCAACAAGGGCCGCATGCGCCCGCTGCTCGAGTCCATCCCGGTCCACGTCATACTGAACGTATCCGCACCCCTGCTCGGTGCGGCCGCAGTGGCAGCCCGGGCCGTGGAGACCGGGTAGACGCGCGGCCTGAAACCCGGGCCCGATTCAGGTACAGTTCGTCGTCGCCTTGCAAGCGGGTGCCCGAGCGCGGCCGGAGCCCGCCGCGGGTGGGGCTCAACATACAAGCGGACTCCAGTCCGCGATTCAATCGCGTATTCAGGCTACGGAGAACCCGAGTCAATGGCGCAACCCTGGATCGCCGCCTCCATACTCTCTGCGGATTTCGCGCGCCTGGGCGAGGACGTCGCTGCGGTGCTGGAAGCCGGCGCGGATCTGGTGCATTTCGACGTCATGGACAACCATTACGTCCCCAACCTGACGGTGGGCCCCCTCGTGTGCGAGGCGCTGCGCCGCTACGGGATCAGCGCGCCCATCGACGTGCACCTGATGGTGAAGCCCGTGGATCGCATCATTCCCGATTTCGCGCGCGCGGGGGCCACCTACATCACCTTTCACCCGGAGGCCACCGAGCACATCGATCGCTCGCTGGCCCTGGTGCGCGAGCAGGGTTGCCGCTGCGGGCTGGTGTTCAACCCGGCCACGCCCCTGAGCTACCTCGACCACGTGATGGACAAGCTGGACATGGTGCTGATCATGTCGGTCAATCCGGGTTTCGCCGGGCAGAGCTTCATTCCCACGGCGCTGGACAAGCTGCGGGCGGTGCGCAAGCGCATCGAGAGCAGCGGCAGGGACATCCGCCTGGAGGTGGACGGGGGCATCAAGGTCGACAACATCCGCAGCGTGGCCGCGGCCGGCGCCGACACCTTCGTGGCCGGCTCGGCCATCTTCCACTCCGAGGACTACGCGGCGACCATCGCGGCCATGCGCAAGGAGATTTCCCGCGCGCGTGGTGCCTGAGCCCTGTAGTGAGCAACATGACCCCGGACCGATTCGCCGAACTCGCTGATCGCGGCTACAACCGCATACCCCTGACGCGCGAGATCCTCGCCGATCTCGATACGCCCCTCAGCACGTATCTGAAGCTGGCGGGCGCGCCCTTCTCATACCTCCTCGAGTCCGTCCACGGCGGGGAAAAATGGGGGCGCTACTCGATCATCGGATTGCCGAGCCGCACGCTGCTTCGCGTTTACGGAACCCGTATCCGCCTGGAGCAGGACGGCGAGGTCATCGAGCAAGCCGACGAACCCGATCCTCTCGCGTGGATTGCGGCTTTCCAGCAGCGCTACCGGGCCGCGGGCGTGCCCGATCTCCCGCGCTTCACCGGGGGTCTCGTAGGCTACTTCGGCTACGACACCGTGCGCTACATCGAGCCGCGGCTGGGCCCCTGCCCCAACCCGGACCCCCTGGGCGTGCCCGATATCCTGCTGATGCTCTCCGAGGAGATCGTCGTCTTCGACAACCTCAGGGGCAAGCTCTACCTGGTCGTGCACGCCGATCCCTCGCGAGCAAATGCGTACGAGCAGGCCCGCCGACGCCTGGACGAGCTCGCCCGACAGCTGCGCACCGGCGTTCCGCAGTATGCCGGCGAGCACCCCTCGCACCCGGTGGAAGAAGGGGACTTCGTCTCGGGATTCGCACGCAGCGACTACGAGAAGGCGGTAGCCCGGATCAAGGAATACATCGTGAACGGGGACATCATGCAGGCGATCCTCTCGCAGCGCCTGTCCATGCCCTACCGGGCCACGCCGCTCGATCTGTACCGCGCGCTGCGCAGCCTGAATCCCTCCCCCTACATGTTCTATCTGGATCTGGAAGATTTCCACGTCGTCGGATCCTCGCCCGAGATCCTGGTGCACCTCGAGGACGGAACGATGACGGTGCGCCCCATCGCCGGCACGCGCCCGCGCGGGGCTACCGAAGAGGAGGATCGCGCCCTGGAGACCGAGCTTCTCACCGATCCGAAGGAGCGCGCCGAGCACCTGATGCTCATCGACCTCGGGCGCAACGATGTGGGACGCGTCGCCGCCACGTGCAGCGTGCGCGTCTCCGAGCAGATGCTCGTGGAGCGCTACTCGCACGTCATGCACATCGTCTCCAACGTGACCGGCCGCCTGCGGCCCGAACTCGGCGCCGTGGACGCCCTGAGGGCCGCCTTTCCGGCCGGGACCGTGACCGGCGCGCCCAAGATTCGGGCCATGGAGATCATCGACGAGCTCGAGCCCGTGAAGCGGGGCGTCTACGCCGGCGCGGTGGGATACCTGGGCTGGGGCGGGAACATGGATACCGCCATCGCCATCCGCACGGCCGTGGTCCACGGCGGCAGCGTGCACGTGCAGGCCGGCGCCGGCATCGTCGCCGACTCGGACCCGGCGCGCGAATGGGAGGAGACCATGAACAAGGCGCGGGCGCTGTTCCGTGCGGTGGCGCTGGCGGAGGGCGGGCTCTATCGGGCCGACGCCGGCTGAAAGGGCGGTGAACCCCATGGTGCTGATGATCGACAACTACGATTCCTTCACCTATAACCTGGTGCAGTACCTGGGCGAGCTGGGCGCCGAGGTGCGCGTGGTGCGCAACGACTGCGTGTCCCTGCACGAGATCGAGGCCCTTGCGCCGGAGCGCATCGTCATCTCACCCGGTCCGTGCACCCCCAACGAAGCCGGCATCTCGGTTCGCCTGATCGAGCATTTTTCAGGCAAAATCCCCATTCTGGGGGTCTGCCTGGGACACCAGTGTATCGGCCAGGCCTTCGGCGGGCGCGTCGTACGGGCGCACGCGGTGATGCACGGCAAGGTCTCCGCCATCCAGCACCAGGGGCGCGGCCTGTTCCACGGTTTGAAGGGACCCTTCGAGGCGACACGCTACCACTCGCTGGTCATCGACAAGCAGCCCCTGCCGGATTGCCTCGAGGTGACCGCGTGGACGGCGACCGCCGCCGGCGAAGTCGACGAGATCATGGCTATCCGACACCGCGAGCTGCCCGTGGCCGGTGTGCAGTTTCACCCGGAGTCCATACTCACCGAGCACGGGCACCATCTGCTGCGTAACTTCCTGACCGGCAACGGCCGGGACTGAGCAGGGGCCGGCAAAGCGCTCGCGGCGAAGGAGCCACCAAAGGGGTCTTTCCATGGACATGCAGTCAGCCATTCGCGCGCTCACCGAGGGGCAACATCTATCGGTGACGGAGATGGAGCAGGTCATGCGCACGGTCATGACCGGCGAAGCCACGCCCTCGCAGATCGGCGGCTTCCTCATCGCACTGCGCATGAAGGGAGAGACCGTCGACGAGATCGCCGCGGCGGCCAAGGTCATGCGCGATCTGGCCACGCCGGTCGCGGTCTCCACCTTGCATCTGGTCGACACCTGCGGCACCGGCGGCGACGCCGCCGGCACCTTCAATATCTCGACGGCCAGCGCCTTCGTGGTGGCGGGCGCCGGCGGGCGCGTGGCCAAGCACGGAAACCGTTCGGTTTCGAGCCGATCGGGCAGCGCGGACCTGCTCGAGGCTGCGGGGGTGCGCCTGGACCTGAGCCCCGAGGAGGTAGCGCTGTGCATCCGCGAGGTGGGCGTCGGGTTCATGTTCGCTCCGCAGCACCACGGGGCCATGCGACACGCGGTCGGGCCCCGCCGGGAGATGGGGGTGCGAACGGTGTTCAACCTGCTGGGTCCGCTCACCAATCCGGCGAGCGCCCCCAACCAGGTCATCGGCGTCTTCAGCGGCGAGTGGGTCGAGCCCGTCGCGCAGGTGCTGGCCCGCCTGGGCAGCCGCCACGTGCTGGTGGTGCACGCCGAGGACGGCCTGGACGAGATCAGCATCGGCGCGCCCACGAAGGTGGCCGAGCTGAAAGAGGGGGCGGTCCGCACCTACCAGATCACGCCCGGGGACTTCGGGATGGAGCGCGGGGAGCTGTCCGCGCTGGTGGTCTCCTCCGTGGAGGAGAGCCTGGCCACCGTGCGCGCGGTGTTTCGCAACGAGCCGGGGCCGTGCCGCGACGTGGTGGCGCTGAATGCGGGCGCGGCGATCTACGTGGCCGGGCTCGCGGATACGCTGCATGCGGGCGTCACCCGCGCCGGCGAGGTGCTGGCCAGCGGCGCCGCCCAGGAACGCCTGGATGCCCTGGTGCGCCTGACCCGCTCCCTGCGCAAGGAAGACTGACCCCGAGGCGATGCCCCCAGCGCCGATTGATAACACGAAGGACACGAAGATCGCACGAAGGTCACGAAGACAGATCTTTTCAATTCGCTTCGTTTTCCTTCGTGTTCTTCGTGCCTCCTTCGTGCTCTTCGTGTCGGAAAGCAGCCTGTCCAGCGCCGAGGCGCCGTGGGTGAGTGATGGCCGGTGAGACGCCCGACATTCTGAAGCGCATCCTGCGCCGCAAGGCGGAGGAGGTGGCGGAGCGCAGCCGCCGCTTGCCCCTGCGCGAGCTGGGCCGGCGCGCCGAGCACGCGCCGGCGGTGCGCCCCTTCGCGGCCGCCCTCAGCGACAAGCTGGCGCAGGGGCAGGTTGCAGTCATCGCCGAGCTCAAGAAGGCTTCGCCGAGCAAGGGCGTGCTACGCGCCGCCTTCGACCCCGCTGCGCTAGCGGAGAGTTACGCGCGCGCGGGTGCCGCCGCGCTCTCGGTGCTCACCGACGAGATCTTCTTCCAGGGCTCCGATGCGTTCCTCGTGCAGGCGCGCGAGGCGTGCTCGCTGCCCGTGCTGCGCAAGGAGTTCATCGTCGACGATTACCAGGTCTACGAATCGCGCGCGCTCGGCGCGGACTGCGTGCTGCTCATCGTGGCGGCGCTCGGGGACGCCCAGCTCACAAAGCTGAGCGCTCTCGCCCATCACCTCGGCATGGACGTGCTGGTGGAGGTGCACGACGAGGAGGAGCTGGAGCGCGCGCTGGCGTTGGACGCGCCTCTCATCGGCATCAACAACCGGGATCTCCGGACTTTCGAGACGGCGCTGGAGGTGACGCTCGCGCTGCGCGAGCGCATCCCCGCCGACCGCGTGGTGGTCACCGAGAGCGGCATTCACACCGCGGCGGATATCGCCCTTATGCGCGCGCACGGCGTGCACGCCTTTCTCGTGGGCGAGGCTCTCATGCAGGCGCCCGATCCCGGTGAGCGGCTGCGCGAGCTCTTTCGGGATTTGTAAGATTCCCGATGGGGTCAGGTCTTGCAATCCA
>CAZPFD010000004.1:18988-20905 GCA_964585725.1 uncultured Ectothiorhodospiraceae bacterium
CAAGACCTGACCCCATCGGGTGGCCCCATCGGGTGACCCCATCGGGATCAGCGGGCGCCGAAGACGACGATGGTCTTGCCCGCGACCGAGATCAGGTGCTGCTCCTCGAGGGTCTTCAGGACCCGTCCCACCATCTCCCGGGAGCAGCCCGCGATGCGCCCCAGCTCCTGGCGGGTGATGCGGATCTGCATCCCGTCCGGGTGGGTCATCGCATCGGGCTGCTGGCACAGGTCCAGAAGCGCGCGCGCCACGCGTCCCGCCACGTCGGTGAAGGCCAGGTCTCCCACCTTGCGGCTGGTGTCGCGCAGGCGGATGGCCATCTGCGAGAGCAGCGCGAACAGGACCTCGGTGAACTCGGAGGACAGGCTGCGCAGGCGGTCGTAGCTGATCTGGGCGACCTCGCACTCGGTGCGGGCACGCACCCAGGCGCTGCGTCGATGCTTTTCGTCGAACATCCCTATCTCGCCGAAGAAGTCGCCCTGGTTGAGGTAGGCGAGCACGATCTCGTGCCCGTCATCGTCCTCGATCAGGACCGACACCGAGCCCTTGACCAGGAAGTAGAGCTCGTCCGAATGATCTCCTGCGTTGATGATGGTCGCCTTCGCCGGATAGGTACGGCGGTGGCAGTGCTCCAGGAAACGCTGCAATGCGTGGTCGCGCCTTTCCAGCACGGGTGCTCTCATCATGCGGGCGGCTCCGGGGGTCCCTTCCGGGTGTGTCGCGGGGAGCGAGTATGGAACGCCGTATTGCGCATGAGAGTGTAAGCGAGCCGCCCACCCGTGTCGAACTGTGTCCGACAACATGTATCGGCTGAAAGCACGGCTGCTTGACAGCCCCCCGGCCCCGCCCGGCGCACCCGGCCCCGGCATCGATGCCGCGCAGGGGGGCGTGTGTCGGCGCAGACCCGGAAGGGGGGGCCGGGAGAAGGCTCCATCGCCCCGCCCGCGGAGCCATGGGCGGGGGCGTCGCGCCCCGCTCGCAAAGCACGCCCGCCCCTCAGCCCGCGGGCTCGCACTCCCGGGCCGGGCTCGATTCGGAGATGCACGCCACGTAGGCCTGCTCCAGGCTGGGGGCGCCGTAGGCCTCGCAGCAGCCCTTCGGCGTGCCCACATAGCGCAGGACCCCCTCGTGCAGGATGCCCATGCGATCGCAGAGCTCCTGGACGTCTGCGAGCATGTGGGTGCTGAAAAAGACCGTGGCGGCGCGCTCCTTGAGCTCGAGCAGGTAGCGTTTCACCAGCGTCCGCGCCTTGGGATCGAGCCCGCTCATGGGCTCGTCCAGCACGTAGAGGTCCTTGCGGCTCAGAAAGCAGGCCGCCAGCCCCAGCTTCTGGGCCATGCCCTTGGAGTAGTGGCGGACGGGCTTGTCCAGGGCCGCGGCCTCCAGGTCGAGCCGCTCCATCATGGCCTGGATCTCGGCAGCGGCCACGGGGACGCCGTGCAGCCGCGCCATGTAGGCCAGGAAGTCGCGCCCGGTCAGGTAGTACGGGGGCAGGAATCGCTCCGGCAGATAGGCCAGCCGAGCCCTGGCGCGGGTATCGGTGTGCGGGCGTCCGAAGAGCCGGATCCGGCCCGCGTCGATGTCGCAGAAATCCAGCATGCCCTTGATGCAGGTGGTCTTGCCGGCGCCGTTGACGCCCACCAGACCGAAGAACTCGCCCGGCTCGACCCTGAGGGTGAGGGAGCGCAGCACCGCCTGGCGACCGTAGCGCTTGGCCACGGCGTCGAAGTGCACGGCCGGGAAGGATGCGGCCGGGGATGGTGCGGCGAGCGCGTCCATGCCTATGGGGAAGCGCGGACGGGGGCGGGGCGCCCGCCCCCGCCCCCCAGCGGCACACTCACCCGGGCACCCCCCCACACTACAGGAACAACGCGAGGCACGCCGAGGAGTTCGAGTCGCGCTTCGACGAGGTACAGG
>CAZPFD010000004.1:20915-40567 GCA_964585725.1 uncultured Ectothiorhodospiraceae bacterium
GGGGCGGCGCGCGTCCATGCGTGGGGGGAGGGGGGGCGGGGGGCGCGCCGCGCGCCCCCGCGCCCGTCCGTCACAGTCAGGCGTGCACCCGCCCTCAGTACAGGAACACCGCGTTGCAGTCCTGGGAGTCCCCGTTCACGTCCCAGATGGCCGGGGTGGCCGTGCTGTCGACGCAAGCCGAGTCGCGTCCGCCCCAGATGGTGCCGGTCGCCGATCCGAAATACTGTACGTTGGCGTCGTCGACGGTGGCCCGCACGACGCCCGTGAAGGGACGGCCGTCATCCAGCTTGGTGTCGAGCTCCAGCATGATGTTCACCGGCACGCCGCGTCCCATCACCAGGTTGAGACGCTCCGGCGGCGCCCCGCCCGCGTCCTCGTAGTCGGCGGTGCGGCCCAGGGCGATGACACGGTTGAACACGTTCAACGGCGCCAGATTGTTGTCCGTGGTGGGCTCCGCGTTGGTGCCGTCGTAGTCGCCCTGGATGAAGCCCGCCTTGGAGAGCTGCTCCCACAGGGCGTTGGGCTCCGCCCACACGTTGGCGAAGTCTCCCGGGGGCGTCGTCAGCTGGCCGTTGTCGTCCCCGCCCCCGTTGACGGTGACGCCGATGGCCTGACTGGCGGCCGTGGCGTTCCAGTCGCCCGGCACCCGCCGGTAGCGGTCGATGAAGCCGAAGTACGCGGACTGTATGCCCGATGCGGTATCCGCCATGTTGCGTACGCGCGCGCTGTTGATGAGCTCCTGGCCCTTGAGAATGCCGCCGAGCAGCAGACCGATGATCACCAGCACGATGGCGATCTCGACCAGGGTGAAGCCTGACTGTCTCTTGCTCATGAGAACGACTCCCTGCTGCGTAGATCGGGCCGAGCGGGATGCCCGGCCCGTGCGCGGGCGGTTCGCCCGACCATTGCCGTTGCAACTGCGTTGCAACCCCCGTGCCAAAGCGACGGGTCCAACCCGCATCCGCCGCATCGCACCCCTTCGGAGGCTCGCCCCATGCACGCTACGAACCCCCTTCCCAGATACGACCGCCACCGGCTCCGTCTCGGGAGGAGCGGCTGTCGCTGGATCGACGTCGTGTCGAATTTTCGTCGCCCCGTGCCTCCAGCTCGGCCAGCTTGCGCTTCAGAAAGCGCAGCTCGCTCGGGTCCCGGATCATCCCGCTTTCCAGCAGCCCCCCGACCAGCACCCGGGCCGCCTCCAGCTCTCCCATGTCCTCAAGGATCAGGACCGTCAGGTCACGGGCCCAGAACGGCACCTCGGGTGCGGTCGCACGCTCGGTGATGGCCCGCGCGTACTTGAGCGCCAGGGCCGGATCGTCCAGACGGTGCCGGGCGACGAGGGCGGCATGGGCGAGCCAACGCCAGCGGCGATTGGGATCGGCCGTGAACTGCCGGTATACGAAGTCGAGCATCCGCCGCTGCTTCGCCTCCACCGGAACGGCGGCGTACACCCGGCTCGCTGCCAGCAGCGGATACTGGGCCCGGGGGTCGAGCGCGAGGATGCGCTCGAGCCAGGCCTCGACGCGCTCGTAGTCGAGGGCCCTGAACGGAATGCTGACTCCGGGCTGGTTGTCGAAGCTCTGCAGCCAGAGCATCAGCAGCTTGGCCAGGACGATGGGCTCCCCCAGACTGGCCACGCGCAGGGCCGCAGTGGAGGGCGGCCGGGGCAAGGCCCGGGGCTCGGCCTCCGGTCCCGGACGCACGCCGTGCCACAGGAGCTGCGAGGCCAGGCCCACGACGAGCACCGCCACCACCGGGCGCGGCACGGAGCTGAGGCGTCGTTCTCTCAAGCGTGTGACCCTCGCTTTCGCGGTGCGGCCGGCCCCGAGCGGCGGGCCGCGGACTGAAACTTCTAGAAGTTCTTCCGATACAGATCGAACAGCGCGGCACCCACGAGCAGCGCCACGTAAACGACGGTCTGCCCGGCGATGGGCACCAGACTGGCCCAGTCGCCGGTGTGGTAGACCAGCCAATCGGAGAGCGTGAAACGGTCCAGCTCCGGGAGAACGAACGCGATTCCCTCGAGGAGCCGCTCGATGAAACGCTGCGAGAGCGAGTCGCCCGCGACCAGATGGCCCTGTCCTATCAGCTGAATCGCAGCGATGGTTCGCGACAGCATGTAGAACCCGACCACGGCGGTGAGGGCGAGCGTAATCTGGCTGAACGTGAACAGGCACAAGATGCTGAAAGCGGCCACGATCAGCAGCTCGCACAGCAGCGAGAGCCCCCACAGCAGCGTTTGAGTCACCGGCGCGTACACCAGCAGGCACAGGCAGCAGGCGAACGCGATCAGCAAGGCCAGACTCCAGAAACCAAGCAGCTTCCCGAAGAAGTAGCTCGCACGAGCGACCGGCATCGACAGCACCAGCTCGAGCCCTTTGTCGTTGAGCTCCCTGACCATGCTCGAGATGACGAACAGGCTCACGATGAAAACGGCGAACAGTCGCAGCGACGCGCCGAAGAAGGCGCTCTCCACCTGAACGGTCTCCGTGATGGCCACCGCGCCGATGAACCGGGACAGCCCGAAGGTCACCATGAGAAAAGCGACGACCAGCCACAAGAGCCGGTTGCGCAGCGCCTCGAGAAGGGTGTAACGGGCGATGACGATCGGTGCGGCGACCACGAAGCCACCTCCCGGAGCGTTCACCGTTTCCGCTCCGGTGTCGCTGGCGACTCGTTCAGCGCTCATTTCCCTCGGCACGCTCATCTTCTCCCTTGTCGGCCCGGGCACGCGTTTCCTGAGCGCCGGCGCCGGCCGTGCAAATGGGCGTGGAGCCCGGCCCCGCTTCGACCAGAGCACCGCATCGCGGATGGGCGGGCTCGAGCGCGAACTCACGGACGCGGCGAGCGTCGAGACGCGCCGCGCGCGGCGGTGAGGTCACCGTGCTGATGCGCTCATGGCTACGGAGTCTGTTTTCGACCCGGCACGAGTATCGGGTTCTCGGATTGATGCTCGTGTCCCTGCACGCCGCCGTGTGGTGGGATCTCAGTGGTCCGATCTCCAGCTCGCTCATCCTCGCGCATCTCGGGCTGTTTCTGATCTGGCAGCCGATATGGAGCCGGGAGCTGAGGCTCTCGTGGAGCGGCGCCTTGGTCTTCGTGCTCGCCATGGTGGTCTTCGTCACCTGGCTCAACTGGTGGCTCGTCAGTTTCTGGCTCCTGCTGCTCATCGGTCTGGTGGGAGGGCGCATCACCGTGGGGCGCGTCGAGCGTTACGCGTACCTGATGGCACTGCTGTTCCTGGTCTCCGATCTCCTGCTTGGAAGCATTCCCCGCGTATTCGCCGTCGACACGCTCGGCGCCGAGGTGACCACTCTCTTCGGTTACGGGCTGCTGCTGGTCGGGCTCGCGCTGCTGCTCATACCGGGCGAGCGCCGCGGGCCGAGCCACCGCTACAGCGTGGATTTCCTGTACGGCCTCACCATGTCCATGCTCACCGCCATCCTGGGCATGGGAACGCTCATCAGCATGTACGCCACGGGCCTGCCCTACGCCGTGGCGCTGTGCCAGACGGTGCTGGTCATCGCGCTGTTCCTGCTCGCCATCAGCTGGCTGTGGGCGCCGTTCGCCGGGGTCAGCGGATTCGGTCGCATCTGGGAGCGTTATCTCCTCAACATCGGCACACCGGTCGAGGGATGGCTCGCGCAGCTCGAGGACGCCGCGCAGAACGCCCGTTTGCCCCAGGAGTTTCTGCGCACGGCCATGAGCCAGCTCGTTGAGCTGCCGTGGGTCGCCGGGGTCGACTGGCGCACGCCGAACGAGAGCGGCACGCTCGGGGTTGTCACGTCACACACGCTCCAGGTCGCCACCGGACGCCTGCACACCACCATCCACGCCCATCGCCCCATCGGCCCGGCGCTCGTGCTGCACGGGCGCCTGCTCATCAATCTCATCGGCCACTTCCACCGCGCCAAGGAGCGGGAACAGGAGCTGACCCAGCGCGCGCACATGCAGGCGGTGTACGAAACCGGGGCACGCATCACGCACGACATCAAGAATCTGCTCCAATCCCTGCACACGATGACCCTGGCGGTCCAGAACAGCGGCGACTCGGATCGCGACGGCCTCGAGCAGCTTCTACGCAGGCAGCTTCCCCACTTGACGCAAAGGCTCCAGCTCGCCCTGGACAAGCTCCAGGCGCCCGCCGAATCCAAGGCCGCTCGCTGCCGCCTGAGCGAGTGGTGGGAGGCGCTCAAAGCGCGCAACGATGCGCAGTGCATCCGCTTCGAGTCGCGCATGGCGTCGGACCCGCTCATACCCGCCGAGCTCTTTGACAGCGTTGCCGACAACCTCCTGGAGAATGCCCGCCTCAAGCGGCAATCCGAGCCGGCGCTCGCCATAGAGGTCGAGGTGATCTCCGAAGGCGAGAGAACCGCTCTTCGCATCAGCGACGACGGTGCGCCGGTGGACCCCGACATCCGCGACAGCCTCTTTCGCGCTCCGGTCAAATCCCGCAGCGGCCTGGGCATCGGCCTGTACCAGGCGGCGCGCCAGGCCCGGCAGATGGGCTACGCGCTGTCCCTGCGCGAGGGTGAGCGCGGTCAGGTGTGCTTCGAGCTGCACAACGCCCGAGGCCATTAAAGTGGCCGCTACGGCCAGGTCCCGGCCTTGACCAGGCGCCCGAGCAGCGTGTGCTTCGAGATCCAGATCACGAGATCGTCGAACGTATCCTCGGTATACGCCCCTTCCACGTAGGTTCCGTTGGCGGGCGTGGTGGCGTTGATGCAGCCTCCGCCGGCGTTGGGAGTGCCGTCGTCGTCGTTCTCCAGATCGGGGCGGCCGTTCTTGCCGCAGGAGAACACGATGGCGGCCGGGGCGTCCGGGTCGCCCATGGTGAGCGCCGCCCCCGACTCCCGCTCCTGCACGGCCAGGGTCTGCGCGCCGGTGGTGTCGGGGGGGTTGGGCACGCCCGCGGCCGCCGTGTACGCATTGTTCGCCCGGTAGCGGAAGGGGCGCCCCCACGCGTCCTGGCGGCCGAGCCCCAGGGTGACCCAGGGCAGAAAGCCCTCCGCATCGTCGCAGGTCCCCGGCGCCTCGGCGACGCCGTCACCGTCGGTATCGGGACAGGGAAGCCGATTGCCGCTGGTGACCGCATAGCCGACCAGCGCCTCCTCTATGGCCCGGAGCTGGTCGTGGGTGTGCTTCATGTTTCCAACCTCCACCTGCGTCGCCAGCGGCACGAGCAAAGTACCGAGAAGCACGCCCACGATGGCGACCACCACCGCCAGCTCGAGCAGAGTGAAGCCGGACGCGCGGCTCGCGGCGCGCGCAGAAGCGGTCCCCGCGGGGCGGACGGCGGTCACCCTCGCCCGCGGGGGTGAACGCCGCGGGGCGACGAGGCCGGGACGGATGCGTAGCTCAGGGCGCAACGATTCTCACCTGGTCGTTGAATGTGGCCGACGCGCTGGCACGCACGAACGTGTCGTCGCCGCTGGTGCCGTTCTCGCCCTCGTAGTAGGAAGCCAGAGTGCCGGTCGTGCGGTCCTGCGCCGCCAGCTCGGGGCCGGCCGAGAGCACCAGGGCCCACTTGTTGCCCTGCGGCGGGTACCAGTTGAGCAGCGTCAGACACGGCGGATTGAGCCCGCCGCAGTCGGCAGGCGCCCCCGGGACGTAGCCCTCCGATAGCCCGACGTAGATGAACTCATGCCAGCGGCTGCCCACGAACCACTGGGGCAGCTCGTCCGGAACGGCGAGGTCGTAGTGAATGTCGCCTACCGTGATGGTGCCGGTCGTGTCACCGTCGATGCGCAGGCTTCCCGCCCCGGTCTGGGTCGCGGTGTCCGTGTTCGTGTCCACGATGGTGACCACGTCCACAGCCGACGGATCGAGCGGATCCGCGAGCGAGACGGTGCGGCGCCGAACGTCGCCTGCCGTGGGATCGTCGGTGCTGACCGTGCCCTGGGCGAACGTGAAGCGATAGGTACGCTCGATGGGAGGCGACAGGCTCTGCATCTCGGTGGCCGTGCAATCCACCTCGTCCGACGCCGTCCACTCGCACGTGCCATTGCTCGCGGCGACGCTGAGCGTCCCGGCAGCGAGGTCGGCCGCATCCACGGTGCCGCTGGCGGTGACGTCGGCGTTCTGAAGATTCCACGCCGCATCCAAGCGCGTCGCGAAGGTCCGGTAAGCGGCCGGCGTGCTGCTGTGAAACGGCACGCGGCCCTCCCGGATGCCGCCCGTGCCGCGGAAGTCCGTGTCCCCGAAGGGGCTCAGCCAGGGATACGCACCGTGAGTCCCGTCGTAGACCGCGAGCGCACGCGCCACGGTCCCGATGACCCGGCGTTCGACCAGCGCCAGCAACTCGTCCACGGTGACGTAAACGATGCGGTCGTTGAAGCTGTCGTTCGGATCCGCGGTGCGTCGCGAATCCGGATAGGTGATGAAGTCCTGGTCGAAATCGGCGTTGCTGTAGGTCAAACCGGCCACGGTCACGGTATCGAGGTAATTGCCCACCGACGGCGCCGGTCCGCTGCGGTCCTGCCCCGGCAGGGGATCTCCGGGAGCGATGATCACGAAGGCCACACGATCGGAGAGCACGCTTCCGTCGTGATCGCGGACCGTGATCCACGGCGCCGGTCCGGAGTCACCCCAATCGGGATTGACGGGCGGGTCGACGAAGGCGGCGCCATCGCTGTAACGCACGAGATTCCTGGAGACGGCATACCATAGCGGCGCACCGGTGGCGTCGCGCAGGTCGCGCATCGCGGCCGGGTAGCCGACGCACGGTCCGTGCTTCCCCTGCCAGGGCAGGTGGCCCAGCAGGTGCGTGTCGTTGGTGGCCACTGTGACCGGCGGGCAATCGCTGTTGCCGTCGTAGTTCCCATCGCTGTTGCGGTCGGGGAACGGCAGCAACCCGGGAATGTAGGGATGGGCGGTGGCGAACCCGATGAGTCCGGCCTTGGCCGCCTCGAGCGCGTGCGTCGTCCGCAGCTCGCTGTCCGTGGTCCGCTTCGCCGCCGCGTTCAGCTCGTCGATCAACAAAGCGGCGCCGATGAGGATCAGCATGGAGAGCATCACCAGCAGCACCGCGCCGGACTGCCCGCGCCCGGGGCAGCCGAAAGCGCTGCGCCCCCGCCCCGCGAGAGCGCGCTCGCGCCCGCCGACGCCGGTGGCGCCTTCAGTCAGCGCCGCCCGCTGTCGTCCGCTCTCTGGCACCGCCAGCCTCCGATCGGTCACCGTCGAATTCAATGGCTTCCCCGCGGGTCGCCTCGGTCTCATAGGCATCCAACACGCGGCCTTGGAGAACGTCGATCTTCTGTCCGGGTTTGAGCCGCACCGCCCGTGCGCTGCCGGGCAGCACGATGCGCACGCTCGGCCCTCCGGCCCGGCCCGTCTCCACACGCACCCCTTCCGGGGTCACGCCTCCTGACGTGATGATGCTGCCATTGATCCAGGACGTATCCGGACCGCCGCTGCGCAGCACCACGCCGTTCACCGTGACGTCCGGAGCGGGTGCGACCCGATCCGCGCTCGACGTCTCCGTTGGCAGCGGTGTGCCGTATTCCCGCTCCTGGCGCAGCTGATCGAGCGCGGCCCTCTCGTCGGGGGTCGAGAAGAGCCGGCCGAGGGGCTGCGCCTGCACGCCGCTCGCGTACAACGCCAGCACGAGCGCAGCTCCGATCCATCGCCGTCCTGTGCGCGACCGGTTCATGTGCTGACCTTCTTTCCGCCCGGCAACGTGATGGTGTACCAGCGCAGTGTGCAATGCGCGGTGATGTTCTCCGCCATCGGGGCCAAACGGAACGTCTCTGCGTTACGCGACAACCGGCAGTGGGAAACGCTGTACAGACCGGTGGCATGCCGATCCAGCATGCGCAGCAGCGCCGCCAGATCCTCTTCGTGCAGCAGTCCGATCCTCAGGTTCATCTCGCTCGCATAGACCTGAAACGCTCCCGTATCCAAGGGAATGTCGGGAACGTATGGGCGTCGCGGTGAGATCTCGTAGCTCAACGACGGAAGCTTGATGCTCGCCGACGCGTCTCCCAGTGCCTCCACCCAGGTCAACCGCTGCTCGTCGCCGATGACGCCTCGCTCCTTCAACAGCCGGTACCTCGGTAGATAGGCCTCGATCAGCCGTTCCTCTTCGTCGACCGTGTAGTAGTTGCTCCGGACGACGTTCAGCCGCCTCTTCTGAGCCTCGTACTTGGCCTCCATTCGGGACTCGAAATAGTGGCTGCCGCCCAGCAGCCCGGCGCTCAGGAGCAATGTTGCCGCAAGCAGCGCCAAGGCACCCCGGAGCTCGCGCCAGTCGATCTCAGCCAATGTCCCCATCACGCACCTTGACGGTTATGCGCAGCTCGAAGCGAGCGGTTTGCTGCTTCGCGTCGACCCCGACGCGACCGTGCAGTGATTGATCGGAGCTCACATCGAGCGGCAGGGACAGCACATCGACATCCTCCACGCCCGGGATCCGCGACAACAGCTCTGCGAACTCGTTGATCCTGTCGAGGGCGATTCGATAGTTGCCGTCGAAAGGCACGATGCGCCCCCCGACTCTGGCGATGTGATAGAGGCCGTCGACTTCCTCGCGGGCGTTGGACCGGACCGTACCCCGATGAGCGCCCGACCGGGGCCGGGCGCTCGCCGCCGGGGAAGCATCGGGCTCAGCGCTGGCCATCCACTCGATGGCGTCGATCTCGAGAGCGGGCGCACCCTCCAGGGCCCTACTCAGAACCATGAATGTCTTCATCGGCGAGGCCTTGCGCGCGGTCAACGTCTGCACGGCATCGACCGCCTTCTTCAGCTCCTGCGCCTTCGCCGGCGTCGCGGGCAATCGCTCTTGCGCCAGGCGGTAACGTTCGCCGTAGAACACGACCTGCTGCTCCACAATCGCGCGCTCCTGGACGGCGATGGCGCCCCTGATGGTCGTCAATCCGCTCCAGAGCAGGCTGCCGAGAGCGAGGACGACGCTCGCTGCGAGCATCCCCGCACGAAGCCGGTACGTCCGGTAGTAGCGCGTCTCGGCGCGCCCTGCGTAGTGGCTTCTGGGAGCCTCACCCGCGAGAAGCCTCGAGAACAGTATGTCCGCATAAGGCGAGTCCGGGGGCGGACTGACGCCGACCTTGCGTGCGAGGTCGGCAACGTCGACGAAATGGTGGCGGATGGTCGGGGTGTCCGCCGCGTGCCTTCTCAGCTCCTCGAGCACCTGGCCCCGCGTGATGAGATACACGTCGAGAGGATTGTCGCGCGGCAGCAAACGCAGGCTGTTCAGATAGCGGCGTATCTTCTCGATCTCTTGCAGGATGTGCGGAATGCATCGCACCTCGTCGCCGCGCGGCAGCACCGCCAAGCGGCTGATCTTGAGCTGCTCCCGGTGGAAGAAGGTCTGCCGGAGGCCGCCGGAGCTCTGCAGAGTGACGAGCAGAGCGTGGTCTGACGTCACCGGGACCTTCTTGAGCAGAGATTTGCTCAGAACGGGCACCGAGTAGATACCCGCCAACGGCACTCTGTGCCGGGTGATCTGGGCAAGCCAGGGCGACAGAAGGTCGGGCCTGATCAGCGCCGTGAACAACACGCGGTCGTCGCGCCGTCCCTCGCTCTGCCGGCCCTGGAATATGGCATGGGCGTAACGCGCGTCTCTGAACAGGCGATTCTGCTTGGTGCGCACCAAAGCCCGCCTGTCGCTTCCGAAAACGTGCGGAATCGTTTCCTCGCGGAACTCCTCCTCCACTATGTCGACGAGAAAGTACGCGGGCACCCGCGACTCCGCCGCGAGATAGCGGGAAAAATCGGACAGCCCGACTTCGTCGGATGCGAACGCGCGAGAGTCCACCAGCTCACCCTCGTGCCAGTGATACACGCTCAGCCATCCGCCCGTGAGATAGAAGATCCGTCTGGACAGATACTTCGACAAGAGCATTACGGATCTCCCCACATGTGTGCTCGGATTCAAATCTTGATCGTCGTGATCAAGTCGTATATCGGCCCGAAGACGGACACGATGATCCACAACATCAGCCCTCCCAGCACGAGAATCAAAGCTGGTCCTATCACGGTCTCGAGGCGCTGCATGGACTCGCGCACGTCCCGATCGTAGAAATAGCTGATGTTCAGAAGCGCCGTGTCCAGGGCGCCCGTATTCTCGCCGACGCGCAGCATGCGCAGCACGAGCGGCGGAAAGAGGCCCGTCGATTCGAATCCGGCGCTCAGGCTGGCTCCGTCCGCAATCTGGCGGCCCGCCCTGCGCACCGCCTGCTCCACGGCCTTGTTTCCGACCAGGTTCTCGCTCGTTCGCACGCAATCGAGGACCGTGATCCCCGACGAGTACATCAGGGCGAAATAGCGGGCAAACCGGGCGAGAATGATCTTCTTGAGAATCGGACCGATCACCCATAACCGCAGCAACAGCTCGTCCATGAACAGGTGCACGGACGGGTTCGTGCGTTTCAGCGCGCCCAGGATGAATACGGCTGCAAACGGCAGCACCAGCCATATGTACCAGTACGCCACGAAGGCGTCGGACAGCGACAGCAGAAGCTTGGTGTGGCCAGGGAGCTCGCGTTGCATGGTCTTGATGAACGCGACCAGCTGCGGCACGAGGTAGGTCATCAGGAAAACGACGACTACGAGAACCGCCGTCGCGACGAGAGCGGGATACGTGAGGAGCCTTCTCGCGAGCGCCGCCAGCTCGTCCTGCCACTTCAGGCTCTCGGTGATGTCGCGCAGGACTTCTCCGACGCGGCCGCTGAACTCGCCTGCACGCACCAGGTTGATGAACACGCCGTCGAAGACGCGGGGGTACTCCTCCATGGCCCCCGAGAGCGTTTTTCCTCCTTCGATGGATTCGATCATGCCGGCGGTCACCTCCCGCAGGCGCGGATTCTCCACCGAGTCCCGTATATCGCTGAGACCTTCCAGCAGCGGCACCCCCGAAGAGATCAGCTGCTCCAAGTCGAAGCAGAAGCCGATCAAGTCTCGCCGCTTGATGCGACTGCCCGGCGCGCCCGTGCGCAGGGTCGCCTCCTTGTAGTTGACCAGGTCGAGGCCCATGCGCCCGAGCCGAAGCTCGAGGTCCGCAATGTTGGCGGCCTCCATGCGGCCGGCGGTGAAGCGCCCCCGTTCGTCCATGGCCTTGTACTGCATCAATGGCATGCGAACCTCAGTCGAACCGATCCGTGAGGTTGACGACGCGCGACACTTCGTCGAGGCTGGTCACCCCTTCCATGACGCGCCGAATCCCGGACTCGGCCAGAGGAGTGAAACCCTTGGCCAGCGCTCCCTGGGTGAGCTCCCTGAGCGTCGCGCGGCGTGCCACCAGCTCATCGATGTCCAGGTCGAACTTGAGCAGCTCCATGAGCGCGAGCCGCCCTTTGTACCCGCGGTGCTCGCACAACGGGCAACCCACCGCCTTGTAGATGGGCGGCGTCTTCGAATCGGAATCGAGGGCGAGCAGCTTGCGCTCGGTCTTGCTCGGCTCGTAGGACTCTTTGCAGTGCACACATAGCTTGCGCACGAGCCGTTGCCCGATGACGCCGATGATGTTTCCTGCCATGATGTCTGGTTGAATGCCGGTGTCGTAGAGCCTCGGTATGGCCCCGAGCGACGAGTTCGTGTGCAGCGTCGTGTACACCTGATGACCCGTCATGGCGGCACGAAAGGCCATCTCCGCGGTGTCCGCGTCCCGGATCTCGCCCACGAGTATGATGTCGGGGTCCTGCCTCATCATGCTGCGTATCCCGGTGGCGAAGTTGAGTCGAACCGCCTCGTTGACCGACGTCTGCCTGATCATCTCGATGGGATACTCCACCGGATCCTCGAGGGTCATGATGTTGACCGACTCGCTGTTCAGGTGGTTGAGCATCGAGTACAGAGTGGTGGTTTTTCCGCTTCCGGTCGGCCCCGTCACCAGGATGATGCCCTCCGGACGGGCCATCATCAGCCGCAACGTCGCCAGGGCTCCATCGGGCAGACCGAGGTGCTCGAGCGGCATGATCCCCTTCTGGCGATCCAGAATGCGCAGCACGATGTTTTCGCCGAAGGTCGTGGGCAGGGAGGAGACACGAAAATCCACGGGTCGGCCGGACACCGACAGCGACATGCGGCCGTCCTGGGGGGCCCGCATCTCCGCGATGTTCATGCCGGCCATGACTTTGAGCCGCACCGCGATCGCGGACCAGTAGTTGCGGTGCAGGCTGCGTATCTGGCGCAGCACGCCGTCTATGCGATAGCGGATACGCAGGAACTCGTGCTCTGGCTCGAAGTGAATGTCCGATGCGCTTCGCTTGACGGCGTCCGAGAGAAGGGCGTTGACCAGCCTCACGATGGGTTGGCTGTATTCGTCGCTCTCGGCCTCGAGGCTCTGATAATCTATCTCGCCCGTCTCGATTTCCTGGAGAATGCCGTCGACCGAAAGCTCGTAGCCGTAGAACTGATCGATGGCTTTTACGAGCTCGGCTTCGCCGGCCAGCAGGGCCTTGACCTCCACGTCTCCTCCGAGCAAGGCGCGCACCTGGTCGAGCGCTATGACGTTGAACGGATCCGTCATCGCCAGGGTCAACGTGTTGCCGTCTCGATCGAAGGTGATGGCCAGCAGCCGATAGCGCCGCGCGACGTCCTTGGGGATCAGCTTGACCACCTCGCTGTCGATGACGACCTTGGAGAGGTCGACGCTGTCGTAGCCGAGGGCTCCGCCCAGAATGTCGCGAATGACCGCCTCGGTCGCGAAGCCGAGGCGTACGAGTATCTTGCCCAGGTGTTCGTTCTTGGATCTGTGCTGCTCGGTGAGGGCGATGCGGATCTGGTCCTCGCTCACGACGCCCTTGGCGACCAGCAGCTCGCCGATGCGGGCGGGGCGGGCGGTGACGTCCACGCTCATGACCCTTCCGCAGACTCCGAGAGCGCCTGAATCCGCTCGCGCACCGCCTGCGCCTCGAAACCTCCGCGCCCGAACGAAGCGAGCTCCAAGGCGCGGCGGTAATAGCTCAACGCGGCCGCACGTTGCTGCATGTGATCGAGGCTCACGGCGAGGTTCAGCGCATAATCGGGGTTCTCCCTGTCGGCGCGATACGCCTCGAAGTACGCGCGCTCCGCTTCGGCCCAACGCCCCTGCTCGGCATACAGATTGCCCAGGCTGAAGTGCAGGTGTGCGGCGCCGGGCTCTTCCTCGAGCAGCAGCTTGAGCCGGCTCTCGCTGGCTGCCGGGTCGGCGCCCGTCTGCAGACCCATGAGG
Source organism: uncultured Ectothiorhodospiraceae bacterium (assembly GCA_964585725.1). Taxonomy (GTDB): domain Bacteria; phylum Pseudomonadota; class Gammaproteobacteria; order HK1; family HK1; genus CAZPFD01. The sequence continues at coordinate 34,084 of CAZPFD010000004.1, forward strand.
CCGGCCTGCGCCACGCTGTCGCGCGGATTGCGCCTGAGCAGATCGAGATACCGGCGCGCGGCTTCCTCGAGATCGCCTCGCCGGACCGCCACCGCGGCAAGACCGAGCAGTGCATCGCGATTCCCCGCCTCGTGCTCGAGCACGTGCCGGTATCGCGCCCCGGCGAGGACGTCGTTTCCGTCTCGATACGCCTCGTAGGCCCGTGCCAGAAGGGCCCGCACCGGGTCGGTCCTGGGAGCGCGCGTGATCCTGATCTCGGAGCCGGTGCCGCCCGTCACTGCCGCCGTGACGGCGGGTCCGTTCGGCTCGCGGCTCGCCGCGGTCGCCGCGCCCCCCGCAGGCGCTCCCGGCGCGCGCACGCCCTCCGCAGCCCGTGGTGCGGTCGACCGGGTCCCTGGCGATCGCGGTCCGAAGCTCCCGAAAGAGGGCGCGCGCTGCGCAGCGGCCGTGTCGGGCTCGTTGCGCGCCGGCGCCGGCGAAGCCGGCGCCGAGCCTGCGAGCGGCCGGCCGGGCTCGCCCGCCGGCCGCTCCTGCGCGGGAGCCGCCGGCGACGCCGAGTGGGTCCGCTGCCCGGCGCGGGCGCCGGTGGGACGCAGATCCGCCGGTGACTGTGGCGAGCCCACCGCGTGCGTGGTGGGAGACCCCTGAACCATGACCGAGGGACCCACAGAGACCGCTCGCCAGTAGCGATATCCCGCCGCACCGGCCACGATCACCGCCGCAACCAGCGCCGTGCTCACCAGGGGAATGCGCCTGCGACGGCCCCCGGGCCGGGCGCCGGTCATCGCCCGCCCCATCTGCCGCGGCGGACGGGCGGCCGCCGCCCGCGTCACGTCGAGGTGCGCGTGCGCGGGGGCGCGCAAATCCTCACCGGCCCACGTGCGCGCACTGCTCGCCGCCGGTCCCGGCGCTTCCTCGAGCCGGGCATCAGGCTCCATGGGAGAGAGCGTCAGGGTCGCTCCAGCGGCACCCTCGGCGGGCCGCCGCCCGGCTGCCGGCACGGCCCGCTCCTCGCGCGGCGCGTCCGCGGGCGGCGCCTGCGCCCCTGCCGCGGGAGCCGGCTCCGGCGCATCCGCATCCGGCCCTGGCGCGTTCGCAGGCGCCAGGCTCAGCTCCGGGCCGGACTCCGCGGCGCGCTGGGAGGCCCGGCTGTCGTCGTCCTTGGCGTGCGTGCGACGCGCCTCTTCGGCCCGCCTCAACGCATCCATGAGGAGACTCATGGCGGTCTCCGTTGATCCAGCGTCGATACAGGCTGCGCGTCTGGCAGGTTCTCGGGGAGGAACTGCTCGAAATCGCGCAGATCGGCTTCGATGCTCGGCCGCCGCACGACGATGGGACGCAGGAAAATGACCAGCTCCGTCTTTGTGAAATCGTTGTCGCGGAACTTGAACGCTTCGCCGATACGCGGCAGGTCGGAGAGCAGCGGCAGACCGCGGCTGTCCTTGCGCACCTCGTCCTGCATCAGCCCCCCGAGCACCGCGATCTGACCGCTCTCCAGCTTGAGCATGGATTCCATCTCGCGCACGCGGATCTCGGGCACCTGATTTCCGGGGTTCTCGGGATCCTCGACAAAGCGCGATATCCTCGAGATCGTGGGACGGATGTTCAGCGTGATCGTGTCGCTGTCGTTGACCTGGGGTATGACCGTCATGATGAGGCCGACCGGCACCGTGCGCGGCTTGCTCTCCCGCGCCTCCTGAGCCGGACTGATGTTGGTGGCCGGTATCACCGTCACGTCGATCTGGAAGAAGACCACGTTGTCGACCACCCTGAGCGTCGCGGCCTGATTGTTGAGCACCATGATCTTGGGGCTCGACAATACCTTCGTGTCACCGAACTCCTTGAGGAGGCGGACGGTCGACGTGATGTCGGGATTCTCGTCCTCGTCCGCGATCTCGAAGAGAAAGAACGGGGGCGTCGCCAGATTGCCCCCAATGAGGCTCTGCTGAACGACTCCGGCGTCTCCGAACAGCGCCGTGAAATCGACGCCGGCTTGATACCGATCGTTCAGATCAACCTCGACCACCGTCGCCTCGATCAGCACCTGGCGACGCGCGCTGCTCAACACCTGGTCAAGATAGCGCTGAACCTCTTCGTGCTGACGCGCCGTGGCTCGAACCAGCAGGATGCCGCCTTCCGGGTTGGCGATGACGTTCTCGCGTTCCTCCGCCGTGTCCGACGGCGCGATGATCTCCTCGATGCTGCTGACGAGCGTTTCCCAGAAGCGGTTGTTGGACGTGCTGGTGACGGTGCTGGTCGAGTTGTTGTCTCCGCCGCCACCGCCGTCTTCGCTGTCCGCTGCAATGCTGGTGATCTGCGTGGATACCTTCACGGACTGCGTGGTATCCCGCGACATGTTGACGTAATCGACCTCGTAGGTGCGAAAGAAGGGCGTGTCCTGCGAGATGACGATGGTGCCCTCCTCGACTCGATAGCGCAGATCGACCTGGCGCGCGATGCGATCGAGGATCTGAAACAAGCTCTGATCGACGGCGTTCAGGGTGACGGTGCCGCTGACGTCGGGGTGGATATCGACGTTTCGGTTGGCGTCGCGAGCCAGGGCGAAGAGCAGCTCCTTCACCGGTACGCCGTCGACGACCACCGTGTACGTTTCCTCGGCGGGTGCGGGGGCCGGTTTGGGAAGGAAAGGCGTCTGGCGCACGGGCTCGGGAATGTCCGCTGGCGGCGGCGGCCGACCGGTGTCGACGTGACCGGCCGAGACCTCCCGCGGCTCCGGCACGGCGCACCCGGAAGCGAACAGCGCACCGAGCAGCAGGCCCGCGGCCGCCCATCGCCCAACCCACTCATTCACCGCTTGATCCCCCGCATGTACGAGCCGCAAACCGAACTGATCACCTCCGGAGGCGAGACCCGCCCCCACGGTTTTCCTCTTTTTGTGCGGTGCGGAAGAACCAGGGACAATACGCCGACAAACCCCACCGACTGTGTCGGCAGGACGACGTATAGATTGAGCGGACTTTGCCGGCCCTGCTCCCTGGACGACAGCGCTAGCTATCCGGCTGGGGCGACATCACGGATGTTCCGGATGAAGGGCTGGTACCGCCTCAGCTCGGGGGTCAACCGACCCAGCGCTTCCCTCGCCTCCTTGAGGGTGCTGTACTCTTTGTATAGCACGCCGAGCCAGGTCTTGCCACGTACCGTGGTCTCGAACACGTAGATGTCGTCGATGTCCCCTGCGCGCTGGCGCGCGGAGAGAAAGCTCTTGAGCCCGTCACGGGCCGGAGCATCGGTCATCAAGAGCTGGATGCTGAAGTGATCCGCGTCAGCCCGCGCGAGCCAACTCCGCGTGGCGTGCAAGCGCCGCGCGAGCAGGCTGCGCTCATCGCGAAACCCCGACGCCTGGGTGCGCGGCGCGGAGGCCGAAGGCCGCGGCATGCCTCCCGCCCAGGGCGCGGGACGGACCGGGGAAGGCCCGCGCGACCCGGCGGCGGCGTCTCTCCTCCACCCGCCATCCCGTGGCGCGTGCGCGGGCTCGCGGGGCGCCACCGGCACAGGTGCGGCGCGCCGCTCGGACCCGACGCGAGCGGCGCTCCCCAGCACCACCGGCGCGCCCGCCTCCGCCGCTGGCGGCTTTGCCGCCGGCGCCTGCGCGGCCCGGGCGTCGACCGCACCCCGAGGCGCCGGTGCGCCGCCGGGTGCACGGGTTCCCTGCATGCCTGCCCAACCGCCGAGGAGCGCCCCGAGCAGCAGGGTCGCCGCCGCGGTCAGCGCTGCATGCCGCGCTGGCCGGGCCCGCCGCCTGAACTCGCTGTCGTCGATGGCGGCCCGCACATGCCTGCGCTCCACGGCATGCGCCGCCTCGGCAAAGGCGGCCAGGAGGGATTTGTCCGCGAGGATGTTGGCGCGCCGAACCAGGCCCTCGCAGCGACGCGCCAGGGCACGGTATGCACCGCGGGTGAATACGTCGGGCCCGCGATATCCGGCGGCGCGCATGCGGAAGCTCACGTACTTGCGGATGTCCTCGGTATCCAACGGCGGGAGCACGAAGCAGTGCGTGATCCGCTCGCGCAGCTGGCGTATCTGCGGCGCGTCCAGCTTGTGGTCCAGCTCGGGCTGAGCGAAGAGCACGATCTGGAGCAGCTTGTCGCGTTGGGTCTCGAGGTTGCTGAGCAGGCGGATCTCCTCCAGCGTGGCCAGGCTCATGCTCTGCGCCTCTTCGACGAACATCACGACCTGACGCCCCTCGGCGTGCTTCTCCAGCAGCTTTCGCTGCAGCGCATGCAGTGTCTCGAGGCGGCTGGCGGCGGGATCCAGCGCGAGCGCCATCTCGGCGGCCACGGCGTGCGGGAGGTTCTCGGGCGATACGCTGGGATTGGCGAGGTAGACGATCTCCACGTGCCCGGGGAGCTTCGCTTCCAGCATCCGGCAGAGCATGGTCTTGCCGCTGCCGACCTCGCCGATGACCTTGATGACGCCCTCACCCGTGGTGATGGCGTAGAGGAGCGCGTCCAGAATCTGGCCGCGCTGGCCCCCCGCGTAAAAGAAGCGCGTATCCGGCGTGATTCTGAACGGCGCCTGCGACAGACCGAAGTGGTCGCGGTACATGTCAGGAATTCTCGCCGGAGAGCCGCTGGATCTTGCTGTACAGCGTGGTCCGGTTGACTCCCAGCAGCCTCGCCGCCTCGCTCAGGTTGCCCTCGCTCAGCTTCAGCGCTGCGTCGATGTAACGCTGCTCCCAGGCATTGAGGATCTGATCCAACCGAAAGCGCCCCGCCTTGAGCTGCTCGACGGTGTCCGCGTCGACCTCCGACTGACTGTCGAGCTCCGCCTCGAGCTCGGTCAGCCCGATCCGCTCCCCCGGATACTTGGCGCTGAGACGGATGACGATGTTCCGGAGCTCGCGCACGTTGCCCGGGAACGTGTAGCGCGACCAGCGACCCTTGGCCTCCTCGTCCAGCACGAAAGGGGCTATCTTGGCCGCGTACAGCGAGCGGAAGTAGTCGAGCAGCTTCAGGCTGTCCTCGCCGCGCTCGCGCAACGGCGGGACGGTGATGGTGAGCACGCTGAGGCGATGATACAGATCGTGGCGGAAACGACCGGCTCGGATTTCCTCCAAGAGATCACGGTTGCTGGCCGCGATGATGCGCGCCTGCGCCGTGCGCGGGCGTGTCTCGCCCAGCCGGTAGTACTGCCCGTTTTCCAGGACCCGCAGCAGCTTCGGCTGAAGCTCCAGCGGGAACTCGCCGATCTCGTCGAGGAACAGCGTGCCGCGCCCGGCCTCCTCGAAGAAGCCGCTGCGCGCGGCGCTGGCTCCCGTGAAGGCCCCCTTGGCGTGCCCGAAGAGCTGCGCTTCGAGCAGCTCCGGGGTGAACGCGGCGCAGTTGACCGTGATGAAGGGCTCCGCCGCCAGCGTGCTGCGCTCGTGCAGCAACTGCGCGACCAGCTCCTTGCCGGTCCCCGACTCTCCCTGCACGAGCACGGGAAACGGAGTATCGGCGAAGCGCTCGATCTGCCTCCACAGCACCTCCATCGCCGGGCTGTCCCCGAGCAGGCGTACGTCGCGCTCCTGGTCGGGCCGGTCGCGCGTCTCGGCGTCCAGGATCAGCAGCTGGTGATGCAGGCGCGCTTTGAGCAGGTTGACGTCGCAGGGCTTGGGAATGAAGTCCACTGCCCCCAGCGACAGTGCGTGCTGGATGTTGGCCCGATCGCTCTGTCCGGACAGCACCAGGATCTTGATGGAGGGATTGATGCTCAGCAGCTCTTCGATGAGGGCGAAGCCTTCATCGGGCGTGTGCGGCTCGGGGGGCAGTCCCAGATCGACGAGCGCCAGAGCGGGCAGCTCGTGCATGCGAAGCACGTGGGAGCGGGCCTGTTCGCGGGTTGCAGCGAGATGTACGTCGAATTCGCCGCGCAATACGAAGTGCAGCGATTCGCCGATCAGCGGATCGTCGTCGACCAGTAACAGGCTCGGCAGCGCGCTCGTGCGCTCTCGTTTTCTCGCAAGTCCCATCTACGAGTCGGACGCCGCTTTCGGCGTTCACATGCTAACTGGATGGTGTTCTCATCTCATCCCCCGCTCATCGATTTCGATGTCTCCTCGCCTGCCGTTCAATATCGATAGTAGTCCGGTTTGTAGGGTCCCTCCACCGGAACCCCTATATAGTCCGCTTGTTCCTGCGTGAGCGTGGTCAGCTTCGCCCCCAGCTTCTCCAGGTGCAGGCGTGCGACCTCCTCGTCCAGGTGCTTCGGCAGCACATAGACCTCGGTCTCGTACCTCTCGGGGTGCCGCCACAGCTCGATCTGCGCCAGTACCTGATTGGCGAAGGAGGTCGACATGACGAAGCTCGGGTGCCCGGTGGCGCAGCCCAGATTGACCAGGCGCCCCTCGGCCAGCACGATGATGCGCTTGCCGTCGGGAAACACGACGTGGTCCACCTGGGGCTTGATGTTCTCCCAGCGGTACTCGCGCAGCGACGCCACGTCGATCTCGGTTCGGTACACTCCAGGAAGCGATCGTTCAGAA
>CAZPFD010000005.1:0-39483 GCA_964585725.1 uncultured Ectothiorhodospiraceae bacterium
GACGCTCTCCCACTCCCTCGCTACGGCCGCCAATGCCCTACACGCTCCTAGCCTGCGGCGGGGCGCGCACGGGGCGGATGAGCGACGCACCGGTTCTCTTCTACGTCCAGCACCTGCTCGGAGTGGGCCACCTCACGCGGGCCGCGCTCTTGTCCGGCGCCCTGGCGGATGCCGGCACCCCGACGCATCTGGTCTCGGGCGGCATGCCGGTGGCCGATCTGCCTCTGGGCCGCGCGCGCCTCTCGCAGCTCCCGCCGGCACGCAGCGCGGACACCGCGTTCACGGGCCTGGTGGACGAGGCCGGGCGGCCCGTAGACTCGGCGTGGCGCAGCAGGCGCCGCGATGCCCTCCTGGAGATCTTCGCTGCGCTCCGCCCCCGGGCCTTGGTGGTGGAGACGTTCCCCTTCGGACGCCGCCAGATGCGCTTCGAGCTCGTGCCGCTGCTCGAAGCCGCCCGCGCTCTGCGGCCGCGACCCTGCGTGGTCGCCTCGGTGCGCGACATCCTCCAGGTCAAGCACGACCCAGTCCGCATCGCGGAGACCGTGGACGCGGTGCGGCGATGGTTCGACCTGGTGCTCGTGCACGGGGACCCGGACTTCGTGCGCTTCGAGGAGACCTTTCCCGGCTACCGGGACATCGCCGCCCGGGTGCGCTACACGGGGATCATCGGGCGGCCACCGGAGGCGTACGTCTCGCCCCGGGACGGCGCGGGCTGCGGCGAGGTCGTCGTTTCCGCCGGGGGCGGCGCGGTGGGCACGGCGCTGCTGCGGGCGGCGCTGGGCGCGCGGGAACGCTCGCGCCTGAGCGGTGCGCCTTGGCGCTTGCTCGGCGGGCCGAATCTCGATGCGGATGCGTTCGCGGCGCTGCGCCGGGAGGCCGGCGCCGGGATCACCGTGGAGCGCGCGCGGCCCGACTTCCCAGGGCTTCTCGCCGGGTGCGCGCTCTCGGTTTCCCAGGCCGGCTATAACACCGTGGCCGATGTGGTGCGCGCCGGCGCCCGGGCCGTCCTCGTGCCGTTCCGGGGTCCGCGGGAAACGGAGCAGGCGCTGCGAGCGGCGCGCCTCGCCGCCCGCGGCGCGGCGACCGTGGTGGAGGAGGAGGATGTGACCCCCGAGGCGCTCGCCCGGGCCGTGGATCGGGCGCTGGATGGCGCCCCGGCGAGCTCCGCCGGCCTCGACCTGAACGGGGCGCCGTGCAGCGCTCGTCTGATCCGGCGTGCGCTCGCCCCCGGCGACGGGGCGGCCGCCTGAGAGTTGCCCGTCGATGACGGGGTGGCCCGATCTCGAACGCGAGCTCGACGCCTGGCGAGACGCCGGGCGCACCGCCACCTTCTGGTGGCGCGACGACGACGCGTGCGCGGTGACGCCCGCTCTGGAGCACCTGCTGGCGCTGCGCTGGGAGGGATCCGTGCCCCTGGCGCTGGCCGTGGTGCCCGCCGGGGCGCAAGAGGCGCTGGCGCAGCGGCTGGCGAGCGAGCCGGAGGTCGCCGTGCTGCAGCACGGTTATGCTCACGCCAGCCACGCGCCTCCGGGCGAGAAAAAGCAGGAGCTCGGCGCTCATCGGCCCCCGAGCCGCATTCACGAAGAGCTGAAGCGGGGACGCCGGCGTCTGGAGGCGCTGTTCGGGCGGCGAGCATGCCCGGTGCTGGTGCCGCCCTGGAACCGACTGGACGAGGAACTCACCGGTGCTCTTCTCGATCTCGGTTTCGGCGGCCTCTCCCTGCTCGGCCCGCGGCGCGTGCCGGCACCAGCGGGCCTCGTGCAGGTCGACGTCCACGTGGACATCGTCGCCTGGAGGACGCATCGGGGGTTCGTGGGTACGGCACAGGCCCTGGAGCAAGTCCTGGATCACCTGGCCGCCCGGCGCGCGGCTCCGCTCCACGCGGACGAGCCCACCGGGCTGATGACCCACCACCTGGACCACGATGCGGCGTGCTGGCGCTTCCTGGCCGAGTTCCTGCGGCGCACCACCGCCCACCCCGCGGCGCGCTGGCTCTCCGCCCCCGCCCTGTTCGGGCCTGTTCGGGGTCGGACCAGCGCAACGTCGGGTTGAGGTCCGGGGTTGCATCACGCTCGTGTTCGGCGGGATTCCATCCCGCCCTAACGCGGCTTCGGGAGACGGAGGGGGCGGATCAGTCTTCGGTTTTCACGCCGATGCGCCCGGCCGTGTCGATGCGGTGCAGATACATGCGGATGTTGCGCTCGCTGAAGTAGCGCTCCACCGCGAGGCGCGCGCCGTCGTAGGCGCCGTAGTCGTCGACGATGAGGATGCCGTTCTTCACCAGCCTCGAGTAGAGGTGCTCGAGCTCGTGGTAGGTCGAGCGGAACCAATCCGTGTCCAGGCGCAGCAGAGCGATCTTCTCCGGCGCGATCTCCGGAATCGTCTCCTCCACGTCGCCCTGCACCAGCACCACGGACTCCTGCGGATATCCGGTGCTCAGCATGTTGGCGCGCACCTCGTCGATGGACGCGTAGCACCATTCGTTGTAGCCCTCGCGCTGGAACACTTCCCAGCGCGAGATCTGCTCGGCACCGTCGACGCTGTGGAGGTCGGCTTCGTCCGGACGAGTCATGCCGGCGAAAGTGTCGTAGAGGTAAATCTTGCGGCTGGTATCGCCGAGGGCGAGCAGCGTATGCGCCATCAACATGCAGCTCCCGCCCCGCCACACCCCGCATTCCACGAGATCTCCGGGAAGACCATTGCGCACCACGTGCCTGATCGCCTCGTACAGGGCGTGCATGCGCTCCACGGAGGTGAGCGTGTAGGGGGCGGTCTTCTCGTAGATCTGCACGAACTCGGAGTCCATGTCGCGCGGGACCCCGAGCGCCTTCTTGCGCACCGCGTACTGGGGCAGCTTGCGCAGCGTCAAGGCGTAGCCGAAGCGAAAGGCCAGCTTGTTCAGTGATCGCACCATGGGTCGGGCGCCCAGGCTGTCAATGGGTGGGCGGAACCGTACGGCGAGCCATCGGGCCTAGGAGCGTGTAGGGCATTGGCGGGCGTAGCGAGGGAGTGGGAGAGCGGCGCATGCTACGGAACGGGCCGAAGGCCTACAAGACGCTGTGCAGGCGCGCCCTGCGCGGCGAGCCGCGCGGCCAGGCGCTCGATGCCGCTCTCCAGCGCGAAGGCGGTGCGAACCCGGCGGAAGCCGGCCTGCGCCAGCCGCAAGCGAAGGTTCGGATCACGCGCCATGCGCGCCAGCGCGCCGGCCAGGGCCGGCACGTCGCCCTCGGGCACGAGCAGGCCCGTGCGTTCGTCCTCGATCAGCTCCAGGATCCCCGGCAGACGCGTCGAGACGCAAGGCAGCTTCTGGCTCTGGGCTTCCAGCAGCACGTTGGGCAGCCCGTCGCGGTCTCCGTCGCCGCTAATGCGGCAGGCGAGCACGAAGAGATCCGCCGCGCGGTATCGGCGCAGAACCTCGTCCTGCGGCTGGGGTCCGAGCCATTGCACCTGCCCGGCGATGCCGAGCTCCTGCGCGCGTCGCTCGAGTCGCGCGAGCAACGGGCCACCGCCCACGTGCACGAAGCGCCAGCTGCACGCCGCCGGCAGGGCGGCCAGCGCCGCGAGCAGGTCGTCGTAGCCCTTTTTCTCCACGGCGCGGCCCACGGAGAGGAGCACCACCGGATCCGCGGGATCGCTGCCGTCGCGCGGGGGGCGCTCGTTAGCCGGCGCCGGGAAGCGCGAGAAATCGAGCCCGTGGTAGACGAGCTCGACGCGGCCCGGGTCGGGGGCCAGCGCCCGCAGATGCCGCCGGTTGGCCTCCGTGCAGGTGACGAGCCAGCGGCACTCGGCGAGCTTCTCGCGCTTCTCCCACTCCGGGAGCGTCCAGATATCCTTGGCGTGCGCCGAGCAGGTCCAGGGGAGCCCGGTGAGCAACGCCGCGTAGCGCGCCACCGAGGCGGGCGTGTGCAGGAAGTGCACATGCAGGTGACGCACGACGGCCGGCAGCTCGTCGGCCAGCACCAGGGCCTGACCCAGGCGGCGCACCCGATTGGCCGTGGGATCGCGGCGCAGGTCCCGCACCCAGGCCGCCAGCGCCGCGCGCGCACCGGGACGCCGTCCCATCGCCAGGGCACCGCGCAGCACGCGCAGCGGCGCCTGGTACAGGTACTCGGGGAGGTAGGTGACGCGAGCCCGGATCTCGCGATGAACGGGGTGCGCGCGATCGTCGGTGGGGTTCCGCAGCGAGAAAATGTGGAACTCCATGCCTCGCTGCTCGAGCGCCCGGATCTCCTGGGCGATGAAGGTCTCCGAGAGTCTCGGATAACCCTTGACCACGATGGCGATGGGCGGATGCGGTCCATCCGCCCCATGGACCGGCGGCGAGTGCGCCGTCGCCCCCGAGCCGCTCGCGGGTTCACGCAGGACATTGTTTACGGTCGATTGCAACGCCTTGAAGCCACGCTCTATTCACTGCCCACAGCAAGTGTGCTCAAATGAGCCGGCCTGCACAAGAACCGAGAGAAGGCCCCGCTACGCCCGCCGCATCGTCACCCCGCCCGCGCGGTAGCAGAAGCTTGCCCGCCGCACCCGATGTCCGCGGCCCGCGAGCGCGGAACGGGCGGGCCATTGCTCGGCGATACGCGCATCGCACGGGCGCTGTGGCGGCGGCCCGCTCTCCTCACCCGAGCTCCGCACCGCTCGTTTACCGGAGTCGAGCGGCGCTCACTGCCGACACGTGAGACCGATGGAACCGTCAATCTATCGCTACATCCTCAAGCACAGCCTGAGGGGGCAGATCATCATCGTCGTGCTCACGGCGATGTCGCTGCCGGTCCTCTACGCCGCGCTCGAAATCCCCAAGATCATCGTCAACAGGGCGCTGGGCGAGGGTCCCATCCCTGCGCAACTGTTCGGGTTCGAGTTCGATCGCGTGTCTTATCTGCTCGCTCTGTGTTTCGCGTTCCTGGGGCTCATGGTCCTCAACGGGGCCATAAAATTCGTCGTCCAGGTCTATCAGGGTGCGTTGGGCGAACGCATGCTCCGGCGGCTGCGCTACGAACTCTACAGCCGCATACAGCGCTTCCCCCTCCCGCACTTCAAGCGGGTGTCCCAGGGTGAGATCATCCCCATGGTGGTTGCGGAGACGGAGCCGCTCGGCTTTTTCATCGGCGAATCCTTCGCGGTGCCTGCGCTTCAGGGCGGCACCGTGCTCACCTATATGTTTTTCATATTCAACCAGGATCTCCTCCTCGGCCTTGCAGCCATCGCGTTATACCCGTTTCAGATCTACCTCATACCCAAGCTGCAACGCCGTATAAACGAGCTCTCCAGAGAGCGCGTGAGGGCGGCACGCAAGCTCTCCGATCGGATCGGTGAGGGCGTGAGCGGTATCACCGAGATCCATGCCCACGACACCTCCCGGTTCGAGCGGGCGGATATCAGCCAGCGTCTCGCCGATATATTCCACATCCGCTACGAGATCTACCGGCGCAAGTTTTTGATCAAGTTTCTGAACAACTTCATGGCGCACCTCACGCCCTTCTTCTTCTTCTCGATAGGGGGCTACTTCGTCATCAGGGGCCAGCTCTCCTTGGGCGCATTGGTGGCCGTGCTTGCGGCGTTCAAGGACCTCACCCAGCCCTGGAAGGAGCTCTTCCGCTACTACGAGGTCAAGGAGGACGCCCGCGTGAAATACGGTCAGATCATCGAGCAGTTCGACCCGCCGAACATGTTCGAGGAACGGCTTCTCGACGAGGAACCGGAACGCATAGAACCGCTGAAGGGTATGCTGAACGCCACCAATGTCAGCTACAGCGAGGACGATAACGTCAAGATCGTGGACGGCGCGAACTTCGGTTTCGAGCTCGATCAGCACGTCGCGATCGTGGGAGCGGGAGGCAGCGGCAAGGAAGAGCTGGGACGCCTGGTGGCGCGCCTGCTGAAGCCCACCACCGGTCGGATCAGCGTCGACGGCAGGAACCTGGTCGAGCTTCCCGAGGCGGTGCTGGGCCGGCGGGGTGCCTACGTGGATCAGACCTCGCACATCTTCGCGGGGAGCATTTTCGACAATCTGGTGTACGGGCTCAAACATCGCCCCCTCGGAGCAGTGTCGGACGCAGACGAGGGGGCCGCAGCGCGTTGGGAGCAGGAGCTCAAGGAAGCGTTGAGAACCGGCAACAGCCCGTATGACATCCGTGCGGACTGGATCGACTACGCCGCCATCGAGGCGAAGGACAAGGAGGAGCTGGTAGAGAAGGCCATCGGTCTCCTTCCCCTCGTCGAGATGGACGACGACATCTACAAGCTGGGTTTGCAGGGCGCCGTCGACCCGAAGCTGGCCCCCGATCTCGCCGAGCGCCTGCTTCAGGCCCGTCGCGAGGTGAGAGAGCGCTTGGCAGCACCCGAGTTCGCGCAGCTGGTCGAGCCCTTCGACCCGCGCGCGTTCAACACCAACATGTCGGTCGCCGAGAATGTGCTCTTCGGGACGCCGCGGGATCCGTCTCTCGATTTGGAGAACATCTCCACGCACCCCTCCGTGCGACGGGTGCTGGACGAGACGGAGCTGACGCGGGAGTTTCTGCACCGCGGCTACAAGGTGGCGCAGATCATGGTCGACCTCTTTGCCGACGTGCCGACGGGTAGTGAGCTTTTCGAGCAGTTCAGCTTCATCAGCGCCGACGACCTGCCGGTATTCGGCAGTCTGCTGGCGCGGGCCAAGGACAGCGGGCCGGAATCCCTGGATGCGGACGAGCAGGATCTGCTGCGCGGGCTGATGTTCAAGCTCGTACCCGCCCGCCACCGTCTGGGCGTGATCGACGAGGAGATGCAGGATCGGCTCCTGGAAGTGCGCCGGCGTCTGAGCGAAGGTTTCGAGGCCGAGGCACCCCTCGTCGAGGAGTTCGATCCCGAGCGCTACCACCCTGGCATCTCGATACAGGACAACATCCTCTTCGGCAAACTGGTTTACGGTCAGGCGCAAGCACAGGCGCGCATCGGCGAACTCGTCACCGCCACCGTGGATGCGCTGAGACTTCGCGACGACATCAAGCGCGTCGGCTTGCAGTATCAGGTGGGCATCGCCGGTGCGCGCCTGCCCTTCGCGTTGCGCCGGAAGCTGGCCATCGCCCGCTCTCTGTTCAAAAATCCGGACTTCATCGTCCTCAACGAGGCCACTTCGGCCCTCGATACCCAGGTCGAGATGCGCATTCTCGAGAACATCCGGGCTCACATGCGGGGGAAAGGCGTGGTCTGCGTGCTCGGGCGCGCGGAGCTGGCGCGCGGATTTGATCGCGTGCTCGTGATGGAGGGCGGAAAGCTCGCCCGCCAGGGCTCCTTCAGCGAGCTGGAGAACTCGGGAGCACCTCTCCAGCAGCTCCTCGGGGCCACATGAGTCGTCTGGACAGCTTCATCCGCCGCCTGGAAGCCCAGCGTGCCTGCCTGGATCAGGCTGCCGCCCTGATGCGCGCGCTTCCCGGGCCCGTCCTCGAGCTGGGCCTGGGCGCGGGGCGCACGTATGATCATCTGTGTGAGCTGCTTCCCGAGCACGAGATCTTCGTCTTCGAGCGGAACGTGGCGGTGCACCCGCGCCGCGCGCCCGATCCCGCGCATCTCGTTGTCGGGGATTTCTGCGAGACTCTGGCGGCGGCTCGCGCGCGCTTCGAGGATCGCGTCGTTCTGGCTCACGCCGACATCGGAACATGGGATGATGCGCAGAGTGCGGCGTTGGCCGCGCGCATCGCCCCGCTCCTCGATCCCTTGATGCAGGGCGGCGGTGTCGTGGTCAGCGACCAGGGCATGGGATCTCACTGGGCGCCCTTGCCGCTGCCCCAGGGGGTCGCCTCCGGACGCTATTACATGTACAAGGTGCTCCGATGAGCAATCCCGACACGACGCGTGCGGGCGCGGGCGAGCTGAGCCAGCTCGAGCGCATGATCCGCCGCCTCGCGACCCAACGGGCCTGCCTCGACTACGCAGTGTCCCTGATCGCGGATGTGCCTGGGCCCGTGCTCGAGCTCGGCCTGGGCAAGGGCCGAACCTACGATCACCTGAGACGCCGACTTCCGGAGCGCGAGATCTTCGCCTTCGACCGCCACCTGCACGCCGCGCCCAACTGCGTACCGAGCGCGGAGCATCTGGTGCTCGGGGAGCTGTTGACCACCCTGGAGACGGCGGCCGGCACCATCGACGCGCCGGCGGCGCTGGTGCACGCGGACATCGGCACCGTGAACCCCGAGGCTGATGCGCGCGCCGTCGCAGCGCTGACGCCGCTCATCGACGGCTGGGTGCGTGCGGGCGCGATCATCGTGAGCGATCGCGAGATGAGGGTGCCGCGCTGGCGATCGCTGCCGTTGCCCGAGGAGGCGAGCTGGCCGTACTTCATGTACCAGGTGAGCGGTGATTCGTAAAAGGGGTCCGAGGTACCCGAGAAGCATTCTTGTCCGGCGGGATTGCGCTGCGCTCCATCCCGCCCTACTTGTAAGGATCGGCGGCGTCGCGCAGCCCGTCGCCGAAGAAATTGAACGCCAGGATCACGATCACCACCGGGAGCACGGGCAGCATCAGCCACGGATAGAGCGCCACCACGTTGATGTTCTGCGCCTCGTTGAGGAGCACCCCCCAGCTCGTGATCGGCGGGCGCAGCCCGAGCCCGAGAAAGCTCAACGCCGTCTCGCCGAGGATCATCGACGGGATGGAGAGCGTGGCGGTGGCGATCAGGTGGCTCATGAAGCCGGGCAGGAGGTGGCGGGCGATGATGCGGCGCGGCCGGGCCCCCATCAGGCGCGCCGCGGTGCAGTAGTCCTCCTCGCGCAGCGCGAGAAGCTTGGAGCGGACCGCGCGCGCAAGCCCCGTCCAGTCGATCAGCGCCAGGATGATGGTGATGCCGAAGTAGATGAAGATAGGGCTCCACGTCACCGGGAGCACCGCCGACAACGCCATCCACAGGGGCAGCTCCGGGAAGGAGCGCAGTATCTCGATCGCGCGCTGCACGAGCGTATCCACCACACCGCCGTAGTATCCCGCGAGACCACCGAAGACGATGCCCAGCGCGAAGCTGATGATGATGCCGATGAGACCGATGGTGAGCGAGATGCGCGCGCCGTAGATCATCCGCGAGAGCATGTCGCGCCCGAGCCGATCGGTGCCGAGCAGGAACAGCACGCCTCCCCTGGCCGGGCAAACCAGGTGAAAGCGCGCTTCGAACAGACTCCAGAACTCGTAGGCGTCGCCTTGGCAGAAAAAGCGCAGCGGCTGAACGTCTGCGCGGTTCGGCGTGTACTCGCGCTTCAGATTGGTCATGTTCAGGCGGTAGCTCCAGCCGTAGACGAAAGGGCCTACCCAGGCGCCGTCGTGGAAGAAGTGCACGCGCTGCGGGGGCGCGTAGATGTGATCGACGTGGCGCGAGTGGAGGTTGTAGGGGGCGAGCACCTCGCTCACCAGCGTCGAGCCGTAGGCGAGCAGCAGAATGACCGCGGAGACGACCGCCAGGCGGTGGCGCTTGAGCTTCCACCACATGAGCTGCCACTGCGACGCGAGATAGTAGCGTTCCTGCTCGGGGGTGAGCGCTTCGGCTGAGCGCGGGTCGAAGGGCTCTGTCGAGGCGTAGTGCTCGAGTGACGAGCCGCGCCGTTGGCTCGAATCGCTCACCGGTCGATCTCCCCTTGAAAGCGTATCCGCGGATCGAGCGCCGCCAGCGCCAGGTCGGACAGCAGCACGCCGACCACCGTCAGCGTGGCGAGGAACATGAGGAACGCCCCCGCGAGGTACATGTCCTGACTCTGCAGGGCACTGATCAACATCGGCCCCGTCGTGGGCAGGGACAGCACCACGGCCACGATCTCCGCGCCCGAGATGACCGTGGGCAGCAGCATGCCGATGTCCGCGATGAAGAAGTTGAGCGCCATGCGCAGGGGATACCTCACGAGCAGCCGGCCCCGCGGCAGGCCCTTGGCGCGCCCCGTGACGACGTATTGCTTCTGCAGCTCGTCCAGCAGGTTGGCGCGCAGGCGCCGTATGAGCGCGGCCGTCCCCGACGTGCCGATGACGACCACGGGTATCCACAGATGCTCGAGCACGGAGACCAACTTGCCCCAGCTCCACGGCTCCTCGATGTACTGGGGATCCATGAGGCCGCCGATGGACGTGCCGAAAGTCACGTTGGCCAGATAGAGCATCACCAGCGCGAGCAGGAAGTTGGGCGTGGCGAGGCCCAGGAAGCCGAGGAAGGTGAGTCCGTAATCGCCCCAGCTGTACTGATGCGTCGCGGAGTAGACGCCGATGGGAAAGGCCACGATCCAGGTGAAGAGGACGGTGGCCATGGAAAGTACGACGGTGAGGAAGAGGCGATCGCCCACCACCTCCGTCACCGGCAGGCTGTACTGGAACGAGTATCCGAGGTCGCCGCGAAGGAGCCCTGCCAGCCACGACAGGTACTGCTCGTGCAGGGGACGGTCGAGGCCGTAGTGCTTGCGCAGAAACGCGATCTTCTGCGGATCCACCGCCTCCCCCTCGCTCTCGAGCTCCGCGATGTAGCTCTCGAGATAGTCACCGGGCGGAAGCTGGATGATGACGAAGACGATGACGCTGATGGCGAGCAGCGTCGGTATCATGACCAGCAGTCGGTGAGCGAAGTACCGCAGCATCTCGTCTCCGCTGCCGGGCGCGGCAGCGGTTGTCCCTCCTCGGCTTGTTGTGCGGGCGATGCGGGCAGGCGCGCGCGTTCGATTACGCCAGGCTCATGCTCGGTTCTCTATTCGGGCGCGCTTGCAAACCAGAACGTGTCCGGCTCGTAGATCCCGAAGTATGCGCCGGGGTCCCAGTTGTAGATCCCCTCCTCCGGGACGTTGCGCAGACGGTTGCTGACGACCACCGGCTGCGGCACGCCGGCCACCACGCCTATGGTAAAGACCTGCTCGCTGTGAATCTCGAGCATGCGGTGCCAGATGCGCTCCATCTCCGCCCGCGTCTCGGCCGTGCGCCAACGTCGGTTCAGCTCGGTGAGCTCGCGCACCGAGGGCATCTCGGGCGGGGTGCCGGCCGTGCCCCGGGTTTCGACGTAATGGCCCCACTGGGGCCACTGGAGCTGTTGCTGCGAGGTGGGTGCGAGCTCCTCCGGACTCATCACCGGGGTCGGCAGCGCGTTGGTGAGCCCCTGCCAGACCGACATCACCGCCTGTCCCGAGAAGACCCGATTGCGAAACACCTCTCGCTGGGAGGGGCGGGTGTGGAGCTTGATCCCCACTTCACCCCAGCTGTCGCGAATGAGCTGCAAGACGTCGGTCTCCTCGGTGCTCTCGCCCGCCGTTTCCACGATGATCTCCAGCGGGCGTCCGTCCGGGAGCCGCCGCAGCCCGCCGGGCGCGTCGCGCTTGAGGCCCATGGCGTCGAGCAGCGCGTTCGCCTGCTCGAGGTCGTACTCCGCCCAGGCGCGGCGGTATTCGGGGCGGTACAGCGGGCTCTCGGGCAACACCGTGTTGTTCCCCTCGAGGGCGAGCCCGTAGTAGACGACCTGGTTGATCTCGCGGCGGTGCACCGCGAGAGAAAGAGCTCGACGGAAGCGCACATCGCGCAGCACCGCCTGCCACACGGGATCGCTCACGTTCAGGTTGGGGTAGAGCGCGATCTGTGCGCCCTTGGCCGTACGCCACAGCCGCACCGTGTAGTCGTTTCTTTGCTCGCCCGCCTTGAGAAACGTGTAGTTGTCGAAGCGCAGGTAGCGGGCCTGGAGATCCGACTCGCCCGCGCCGGTCTTGGCCGGAACGAGTCCGCTGGCGACGACGTGCACCAGCACGCGGTCGATGTAGGGCAGCTGATGACCGCGCTCGTCGACGCGGTGATAGAAGGGGTTGCGCTCAAAGACGAAGCGGTCCGCAGGCGGTGCGGTGCGGTTGACCCAGGGTTGGAGCACCGGAAGGTCGGGATTGTCCGCGCGGTACAGATTGTCCTTTTGGGCATGCAGTCCGGCCCAGGTACGCCAGTTGCCCTCCTCCACCTTCCGCGCGAGCTCCTCGGGGTCGGCATGATCGATGTGAAACCGGCGCAGGTAGTGCGCCGGACGGTAGAGGTAGAGCGGCAGCGCGCCGGCCAACGCCGGCATGAAGTAGGGATTGGGCTGCGACCAGGAGTAGCGCACCGTGGTCTCGTCGATGACCTCGAAACGCGCCGCTTCGTCGCCGACCATCAGCTCCTTGGGGAGGCCGAGCGGCGAGAGCTCCTCGTTGTGAGCCACGTCCTCCCAGTAGTAGCGGAAGTCCTCGGCGGTGAACGGATGCCCGTCCGACCACTTGTGTCCTTCCCTCAGGTGCAGGGTGAACACGCGCTGGCCGTCTTCCACCTCCACGGCGGCGAGGAGGTCCGGGACGAGCTCCAGGTCCCGGTCGTAGGCCACGAGACGCGCGTAGCCGTACACCGTCATCATGCGGATGTCCTTGTAGCGGCCCATGACGACGTCGAGTTGCCCGCCCGGCCGGCCGGGACGCCGCTCGCCGGAATCCATGCGCGCCACGAACGGGTTGCGCGGCACGCGCTCGGCCACCGGTGGCAGGCTCCCGCTGGAGACCGCCGCTTTCAGATACGGCGTCTCGACGTACGCCGGCGGTGCGGCGGCGGCACCGAGCGCGAGCAAGAGCGAGAGCGAAAACGACGCCGCCAGCCTGCGCGCAAAGCACCTCATGCCACGAGATCCCTGGGGCTCGCATCCGCCTGGATGCGGATGAGGTGTCCGCCCCCCACATCGACGAGGTGCGTCGGGCTGCCGCGCAGCGCAAAGGGCTCCGGCCACGCCTCGGCGCCCCCCGCCGCGCCCTCGGTGACGGCGTCGAAATCGACCGGGCGCTCGAGATCGGGGTACGGCACCGCCCTGAGCAGTGCGCGCGTGTACGGGTGCAGGGGTGATTGGAACACCACTTCGCGCGGCGCCACCTCCACCAGGTGTCCCCGGTACATGACGGCGATGCGGTGTGCCATGTAGTTGACCACGGCGAGGTTGTGGGAGACGAAAAGATACGTGAGCCCGAGCTCCGACTGTAGATCCTTCAGCAGGTTCAGGACCTGCGCCTGAATCGAGACGTCGAGCGCCGAGACCGGCTCGTCGCAGAAGAGCAGCTCCGGCTGCAACGCGAGCGCCCGGGCGATGCCGATGCGCTGTCGCTGGCCTCCGGAGAAGCTGTGCGGGTAGCGGTTCAGGTACCGGGGGTCGAGTCCCACCAGGCGCATGAGCTCCTTCGCCATCTCGGCCTGGTAATCGATGCCGCCCCTTCCGTGGATGATGAGCGGCTCGCGGAGAATGTCGAACACGGTCATGCGCGGATTCAGCGACCCGTACGGGTCCTGGAAGATGAACTGCATCTTCTGCCGGAACGCCATCAGCGCATCGCCGTCGAGCGCGAGCACGTCGATCTCGTCCTCGCCGTCGCGGTATCGCACCCGCCCGCTGTCGGGACGCAGCGCGCGCATGAGTATCTTGCCGAGGGTCGTCTTGCCGCATCCGCTCTCGCCTACCAGGCCGAAGCATTCGCCGCGGGCGACGCTGAAGCTCACGTCGTCCACCGCCTTGATCATGGCCTCGGGCTTGCGGCGCCACCAGCCGGCCTTGCGGGTGGTGAACGCCTTGCTCACGTTCTCGACGATGAGCTGGGGCCGGGTCTTGTCCGCGGGTCCGGCGGAGCGCGCGCGCTTCACCAGCAGCGGCCCGGTCTCGTGCTCGATCTCGCGCACCGGCACGAGCCGCTCGCCTTCGTGCATGTCGAAATGCGGCACCGCGCGCAGCAGCGACTTGAGATAGGGGTGCCGGGGACGCTCGAAGATGGCGGCGGCGGGGCCGCTCTCCATCACGCGCCCGTGGTGCATCACCACCACCTCGTCGGCCAGATTGGCCACCACGCCCAGATCGTGGGTGATGAGCAGGATGGCCATGCCGAGCTCGGCCTGGAGATCCTTCATGAGCTTCAGGATCTGCGCCTGAATGGTGACGTCGAGCGCGGTCGTCGGCTCGTCGGCGATGAGCAGGGCGGGGCGGCAGATGAGCGCCATGGCGATCATCGCGCGCTGGCGCAGCCCGCCCGATAGCTCGAAGGGATACAGCCTGAGGGTCCTGCGCGGATCGGGGAAGCCCACCAGGCGCAGCATCTCCGCCGTCAGCTCGAGACCCTCGCGGCGCCCGGCCTTGCGGTGAAGAAACAAGGCCTCGCTGACCTGATCGCCGATGGTGTGCAGCGGCGAGAGCGACGTCATGGGCTCTTGGAAGATGATCGAGATGTGCCGGCCGCGGATCCGGCGCATGGTGGAGCCGTCGCGATCGAGCCGTGCGATGTCCACCGTACCCAGGGACGGGTCCGTGCTGCGAAACGCGATCTCGCCGCCCGTGACGCGGGCGATGTCGGGGAGGATGCCCATGACGCACTGGGCGGTCACCGACTTGCCCGAGCCCGACTCCCCCACCAGGGCCACCGTGGCCCCGGGTTGCACGCGAAACGAAACCCCCCGCAGGGCGCGGAGCTCGATGTCGTGAACGCGAAACTGAACCTCGAGATCGCGGACGGTCAGCAGATCATCCATCGGGTGCTGGCATCCTCCTCCCTCTCAAGTCAGCGGTCTCACGCCGCTTTCCTCGGGTCGGCGCGCGCCACGCCCGCTCCAGCCGCTGGCGGCGAAGCGTGCCGGACTCACGCCGAGCTCGCGCCGGAACGCGCCGATGAACGCGCTCGGGCTCTCGTAGCCGCAGTCCAGGGACGCGACGGTGACCGAGGCGCCCTCGCCCAGCCGTTCCACGGCGTGGAGCAAACGCAGGCGCCGCCGCCAGGCGCCGAAGCTCAAGCCGGTCTCGCGCGCGAACAGCCGCGCCAGCGTCCGCTCCCCCGCGCCGACCCGCCGTGCCCACTCGCCCAGCGTGCGCGCATCGGCGGGCGCCGCCTGCAAGGCCCTGGCCACGCGCTGGGCGCGCGCATCGCGCGGCCAGGGCACGTGCAGCGGCGCCGGCGAGAGCGCGGCCACCTCGTCCAGGAGCACGGCGACCAGTCGGCCTTCGGCGCCCCTCTCATCGTAGAGCCTCGGCAGCTCCGTAGCACGCAGCACGAGCTCGCGCACCAGCGGCGTCACCAGACGCACGCCGCAACGCCCCGGTAGGCGCCGGGAGGCTTCGGGCGCCACCCACAGCGTGCGCATGGACAGTACGCCGTGGGCCAGCACCGTGTGGGTGATGCCTGCAGGCACCCACACCGCGAACTGCGGGGGCACCACCCAGCGCCCGGCCTCGGTGCTGACCGTCATGACGCCGCGCACGGCGTAGAGCAGCTGATGCTTGTCGTGGCGGTGGGGTGGGATGCGCGTGGCCGGGGCGTACTCCGTGGCCAGAGCCACCAGCGGTCGCGGCGTAGCCAGCGCGCGCTCGGCACGGGTGAGGTGGGTTTGGCTGTTCGGCGACATGGATTGGCAGACTAGCGCAAGCCGGCCGGTGTCCGCCAGCGCGACATTAATCACCCCGCGCGCCGCGCTGCGCCGGCCGCCCTTCGCGAGAGCCCGGCACCGAGCGGAGCGTCTGAGGCCATCGGATCCGCACTGACGAACGGAGGCGACGACATGCGGGCCGCGACCGTGCGCTTTGCCGTGCTCAACGTCGGGCACTTCTACACGCACCTGTTCCTGCTCTTGCACCCCACCGCGGTGCTCGCCATGCAGCGCGAGCTCGGGGGCGCGTACGGTGATCTTCTGCTGCCTTCGACCGCGGCGTTCATCGCTTTCGGGGCGGGCACTCTGCCGGCGGGGTGGCTGGGCGACCGGTGGCCGCGCGAGGTTCTGCTGCTCGTTCTGTTCCTGGGCCTGGCCCTCGGTGCCGGCGTGGCGGCCACGGCGTCCGGCGCCGGCGCGCTGACCCTGGGTCTCGCCCTCATCGGCCTGTCCGCCTCCATCTACCACCCGGTCGGAATCGCCATGCTCGTGGAGGGACGCGAGCGGGTGGGTCGCACCTTGGGGATCAACGGGGTCTTCGGCAACCTCGGGGTGGCTGCGGCGCCGCTGGCGGCCGGCGGCCTCGCCGCGGCCTTCGGGTGGCGGGCGGCGTTCGCGGTGCCGGCGGTCATCGCCGCGGTGACCGGGCTGGCCTACGGTGTGCTGCTGGGGCGCTTCCAGCGGCCCGGCGGCACCTCGTCCCGGCCCCAGTGCACATCGGCGCCCGTGCCCCTGACCCCGCCCGATCGGCGGCGTCTGATCGCAGTGCTGGGCACGGCCGCCTTCTGCGGGGGGCTCGTGTTTCACGGCACGACGGTGGTGCTTCCGAAGCTGCTCGAGGCGCGCCTCGGCGGCGTCCTGGGCGGGCTGCTGGGGGTCGGCGCGGTGGCGACCGCCATTCTCGCAGCGGCCGCCTTCGCCCAGATCGGCGTGGGCCATCTGATCGATCGCCGCCCCGTGCGCGGGGTGCTGTGCGCGCTCGCCGCGGCTCAGGCAGTGCTTCTGCTCGCGGTGGGCATCGGCGCGGGGCCCGCCCTCGTCCTCCTCGCATTGGGGGCCATGGCGGCCGTGTTCGGCGAGATCCCGATTCAGGACGCCCTGGTGGCACGGCATGCCGCAAGCGCCTGGCGCGCCCGTCTGTACGCCGTCAAATACGTGCTGTCGCTGGGCGTGAGCGCGCTGGCGGTGCCCCTGGTGGCAGGGCTTCACCAGAGCGGCGGCTTTGCGGTGCTGTTCGTGGTCTTCGCGGCTCTCGCCGCCACCATCGCCGTGACCGCCCTGTGGCTGCCCCAGCCCCGCGTGCTCCCTGCCGCGGCGCGATAGGCGCTACGGCGCCGGCGGTGCTCCCCGCGGCGCGCCGGGCCGTGCGACAATCGACCCCGCAAACCTGGGATCGAAGTGCGATGAAGGTCGCTGTCGTCGGGGGCGGGCCGGCGGGCCTGTACTGCGCGTATCTGCTCAAGCGCCGCCGCCCGCAGGCGGACATCGAGGTGTTCGAGCAGAATGCGGCCGACGCCACCTTCGGCTTCGGGGTCGTGTTCTCGGAGCAGGCGCTCGGTTTCCTGCGCGACGATGATCCGGAAACGTACGCACTCATCTCGCCGCAGATGGAGCGCTGGCGGGATCTTACCCTGCGCCATCGGGGCGAGGTCATCCGCATCGACGGCATCGGGTTCTCGGCAATCGGTCGCCTGAGGCTCCTGCAGTTGCTCCAGTCCCGTCTCGCCTCGGTGGGCTTGAGGCCGCGCTACGGGCATCGGCTGGCGTCCCTGGACGAAGTCGCCGACGCCGACGTGGTGGTCGGCGCCGACGGGGTGAACTCCCTCGTGCGCTCCACGTTGTCGGCGTCGTTCGGCGCCTCCGTCAGGCACCTGACCAACAAATTCGTCTGGTACGGGACCCGCAGGCCTTTCGAGACCCTCACCCAGACCTTCGTGCGCACCGCCGAAGGCGTCTTCAACGCGCACCATTACCGCTACGCCCCCGACATGAGCACGTTCATCGTGGAGACCAACGCGCGGACGTGGGAGAGAGCCGGCTTCGCGGGCATGACCGAGGAGCAGTCGAAGCGCTACTGCGAGCGCGTCTTCGCGGAGGTGCTCGAGGGCCACCCGCTCATTTCCAACAAGTCCGTGTGGCGCAACTTTCCGAACGTCCGCAACGAGCGCTGGTCGGCGGGAAACGTGGTGCTGGTCGGCGATGCCCTCAGAACGGCGCATTTCTCCATCGGGTCCGGCACGCGCCTCGCGCTCGAGGACGTGATCGCTCTCGCGCACGCTCTCGATGACGAGGGTGACGTGCGCACCGCTCTCGCCGCCTACGAGGCCGAACGCCGTCCGTTGGTGGAGAAGCTGGTCGGGGCCGCGGATTCGAGCGCCGCGTGGTACGAGCACTTCGAGGAGCACATGGCACTCGCCCCTTGGGATTTTGCCTGGAGCTATATCACGCGCAGCGGCCGCGTCGACAGGGATCGGCTGCGGGCGGTCTCGCCCCGATTCGTCGAGGCGTACGAGAGCGTGCGTCCGCACGCGGGAAGATGACGGCGAGCGGGATTCATGGGTCATCACCAGCAGGAGAACACATGAAAGAGATCGTCGACCGCGTCCCCGACACGGCTCCCGGCGCGGTGGAGATCGACTTCTCGGTGCCCGATCGGTACAACGCCAGCGACATTCTCTATCACAACCTCGATGCAGGGCGCCGCGACAGGATCGCCCTGCTCTCGCCCCACGGCAGCTACACCTACGGGCAGCTCTGTGACGCGGCCTCGCGTCTGGGCAACGCGCTGCGCTCGCTCGGCCTCGAGCGCGGGGATCGTGTGCTCCTCTTCCTCAACGACACCGCCGCCTACCCCTGCGCGTTTTTCGGCGCGGTTCGCGCCGGCTTCGTGCCGACGCTCATCAACACGCAATCGCCCAAGGACCTCATCCGCTTCTATCTGGAGGACTCGGGCGCACGGGCGGTCATCGTGGATGCAGACTATGCCCCGCTCTTCGATGCGGAGTGCATGCTCGGGACGGACGCGCGCACGGTGCTCGTCTGCAACGGTCCGGGGGAGCCGCGCGGGGCGGAGCGAGTCGAGCATGCCGACGCCTGGCTCGCAGCGTTCGAGCCGAATCTGGAGGCGACCCCCACCGGACGCGACGACATCGCGTTTCTCATGTACAGCTCCGGCAGCACCGGGCGGCCGAAGGGCGTCGTGCACCTCCAGCACGACATGCTCTACACCGCCTGCGCTTTCGCGCGGCACGTGCTCGCCATCGGCGAGGACGACATCTGCTTCTCGGTGCCCAAGATCTTCTTCGCCTACGGGTTCGGCAACTCGGTGACGTTCCCGTGCTGGGCGGGTGCGAGCTCGGTGCTCTACCCCGCGCGTCCGGTGCCCGAGGCCGTGTACGACACCATCGAGCGCTTCAGGCCGACGCTTTTCTTCGGGCTGCCCACGCTGTACAAAGCGCTGCTCGCCAGCGAACGCGCCCGCGGCGCGGATCTTTCCTCCGTACGGTTGTTCGTCTCCGCGGGTGAGGTGCTCTCCGCCGAGATCGCCAACGCATGGCGGGCGCGCTTCGGCGCCGAGATCATCGACGGGCTCGGCTCCACCGAGATGCTTCAGACCTATCTCTCCAACACCCCCGAGCGCAACCGGCCGGGCTCATCGGGACGCCGGGTCCCGGGGTACGAGATCCGGTTGACGAACGAAACCGGCGAGGCGGTGGCTGCGGGCGCGGAAGGCATCCTCTGGGTGCGGGGGCATTCGAGCGCCCCCTGCTACTGGAATCGCCCGGAGAAGACCGCGGAGACCATGCGCGACGGGTGGATATGGACCGGCGATCGCTTCGTTCAGGACGAGGACGGCTTCCTTTTCTACCGGGGCCGCCAGGACGATCTGATCAAGGTCAGCGGCCAATGGGTGCACCCGCTGGAGGTGGAGCTGTGCCTCGCGGGGCACCGCGCCGTGCGCGAGTGCGCCGTACAAGGCGTGGAGCTGCCCGATCGGCGCATGACGCTGAGGGCCTTTGTCGTGCTGAAGGATGACGTCGCACCGGGGCCGAAAACCGTCAGCGCGCTCCAGGATCACGTCAAACGCTCGCTTTTGCCGTACAAGTACCCGCGGATCGTCGAGTTCATGGACGCGTTGCCGAAGACCGGAACCGGCAAGGTCGACCGCAAGGCGCTGAGGCTCCTTCCGATGAAAGACGGCGCGTAGCACGCGGGCGCGTCATCGCATGCCCACCTATACGGAAGAACGCAACCTTCCTTATTCCGCCGAGGAGATGTTCGACGTGGTCTCCGACGTGGAGAGCTATCCGAGATTTCTTCCCGGCTGGCGCACCGTGCGGATCCTCGAGCGCTGCGACGATACGCTGCGGGTTGCACAGACCGTCGCCGTCCCCCCGTTCCACTGGCGCTTCGTGTCGGAGGCGGTTCTCGAGCGACCCGAGCGAATCGACATCAGCACGAGCGACGGTCCGTTCCGGCATCTGCGCATCGAGTGGCGCTTCATGCGGCGGGGCGAGAACTGCACGGTAGACCTGACCATGACCTATGCGATGCGATCGGGCGTCGTGGAGAAGGCCGCCGGCGTCCTCCTCCGGGATCTTCCCCGGCGGACCCTCTCGGCCTTCGAGCGGCGCTTGGCGCGCTCGAAGGGTCACGCGGGGCATCCGTTCCGGAGCTGAACGCGACCCGGCGCCCGCGTCGCCCTGCCCGCCGGGCCCCCTCATCCGGCGAAACCTGCCCGCTGCAATCGCGCCATCGTCCAAGATTGATCTCGATCAAAGGCCTGCAAAGCGCTCGCCCGCATGGTGAGAGACTCGGGGCATACGGGAAAACCCGTAGGAAAATACGGGAAAACACGTATGGAGATTTTTGTGCAGGGCAGCTATTAGTGAAAAGGGACGGCACGACAAGACCAAGGACGGCTCGAACGACAAGAGCCATCACGCCCAGAACAATACCAACCTCTTTCCTGCAGACGCGATGAAAATAACAAAGGGGGCGATTCTTCTATTTATCGTGGGCGGACTCGCAGGCGTGGTCTTCTCGGGCGCCTTCGCCAGCTTCGTCCAGTACAGCAACACCATGGAGTTCTGCATCTCGTGCCACGTGATGGAGGCCACCGTCTACCAGGAGCTGAAGAAGACTACGCACTACGAAAATCAATCCGGTGTCCGCGCCAAGTGCGCGGATTGTCACGTCCCGCACGGGAACTGGGTCGCGACGCTGGTGCGCAAAGTGCGCGCTACGAAGGAGCTCTGGTACAACACCACCGGTCTGGTGAATACGCCCGAGGAGCTGGAGGCGAAGCGCCTCGAGCTGGCCGAGAACGTATGGGCCTCCATGCAGGCCAACGATTCGCGCGAGTGCCGGAACTGCCACAAGCGGGACGCGATGAACATCGCCGAGCAGACCAAGCGCGCCCAGGTGAAGCACCAGGAGGCGCAGGAAGAGGGTAAGACCTGCATCGACTGCCATAAGGGTCTGGTCCACAAGCCGGTGCACGAGCAGCTCGAAGAGGAGGAGCCGGCGCCCGAGGACTTCACGCTCTAGAGCATCAGGCGTTGCAGGTTCCGCGAGACGAGAAGGAGCGTTTGAATGAGTGCATACCGGCAGGCCCAGGGAGTGATTGCAGCGGCGGTGGCGCTGGCGTTCCTCGTGGCCGCTCCCGTCCAGGCCATCGATTGGGCTGGCGTCGAGGGACGCAACGTCACTCTCTTCTACCCCGGGCAGTCGTCGTGGGAGTGGGTCCTGACCCCGTCCGACCACGACGGGGGCAAGGACATCCGTGAGGGCAAGACGTGCTGGGACTGCCACGAGGCCGAGGAGGAGGACATGGGCGCCAAGATGGTGACGGGCGAGAAGATCGAGCCCGATCCCATCGAGGGCAAGCGCGCCGCCATCGACGTGAACGTCAAGGCCGCTCACGACGGCGAGCGCCTCTACGTCCGGCTGGAGTGGGCGGATGCTGAAACGTCCGTGGGCCGCAAGCTGGATCCGGAGAACGAGGCCAAGGCCACCGTGATGATCGGCGACGGCAAGCTGGTCGCATTCCAGCGCGGCGGCTGCTGGGCCACGTGCCACGACGACGTCAAGGGCATGCCGAGCGCCGACGGCGCGGAGCTCACCAAGTACATCGCCCAGTCACGCACCAAGATCACCCGCAGCGGCGGCGGAGAAAACTACAAGTCCGACAGCGAGCTCGAGAAGCTGCTGCAAGACGGCGTCTTTCTCGAGTACTGGCACGCGCACCTCAACAAGGGCGCGGCGCCGGTGCCGGGGGACGGCTACATCCTGGAGAAGCGGCACAAGAACGACAACCCTGCAGTCACCGCGGAAGGCGGCTACGAGAACGGCCGCTGGGT
Organism: uncultured Ectothiorhodospiraceae bacterium; assembly: GCA_964585725.1. Lineage (GTDB taxonomy): Bacteria > Pseudomonadota > Gammaproteobacteria > HK1 > HK1 > CAZPFD01. The sequence goes on from CAZPFD010000005.1 coordinate 21,744, forward strand.
GGTGGTCCTGAGCCGCAAGCTCGACGAGGGCGGCCCGGGGCACAAGCGCATCGCCTCGGGGACGGTATACACGGTGGGCTTCGCCATTCACGCGAGCTATGCCGACGGCCGCCGTCACCACGTGTCGTTTCAGCGCACGCTGGCGCTGGACAAGGGCAAGGCGGACATCATCGCCGAGCGGCGCTGATCACGGCACTGTCAACGAGGATGCTCATCGAGATATAGCAGGGAAACGCCCGAAAAGCTGGGACAGGAAGTCGAAAAAGAAACATCGCAACCGAGGGGGGCTTGCGACATGTCTCGGAACCATTCACTCGGGGTCGCCGTTCTACTGACTCTCGGTCTGTTCGTCGGCGGGAGCTACTTCCTCGGCCAGGGTGTATCCGCGCAAGAGCAGTCCGCCATGGAAGGCGAGTACGCGGAGACCGGGGCGAAGGCCTGCCTCAAGTGTCACGACGAGCCCCCGGTCAACCATATCCTGAGGCGCCCGCACGGGCAGCGCGGAGACAGCCGGACCCCTTTCGCCGCCCAGGACTGCGAAAGCTGCCACGGGCCGAGCGTCGAGCATCGCGAAGCGCCCAAGGACATGCCGCCGGGACAGGAGCGTCCCGAAGTGGCCGTTCAGTTCGGCCGCTACTCCGAGACCCCCGTGGCTGAGCAGAACGAGGTGTGCCTCGACTGCCACCAGTCCGGGCTCAGGATCAACTGGGACGGCAGCCCGCACGATTTCGCCGACGTGTCCTGCGCCTCCTGCCACGACATCCACGCGCTGGAAGATCCCGTCCAGAAGAAGGGCGGTATGCGGGGCCTGGTCGGAGTCGAGAAAAGCCAGCAGGACGTGTGCTTCGGCTGCCACGCGGAGATCCGCGCCCAGACGCAGCGCTTCTCGCACCATCCCATCCGCGAAGGCAAGGTCAACTGCTCCGATTGTCACAATCCGCACGGATCGTTCGGCCCCGCCCAGCTCAAGAAGGGGACGGTGAACGAGGTCTGCTACACCTGCCACACCGAGAAGCGCGGTCCGTTCCTGTGGGAGCACCCGCCGGTGGTCGAAGACTGCCGCAACTGCCACGCGCCCCACGGCGCCACGCAGGCACGAATGCTCAAACAGCGGACGCCGTGGCTCTGCCAGCAGTGTCATCTCGCCGCGTTCCACCCGAGCACGGCTTACGACGGAACCGACGTGCCGCCGTTCGGGTTCGATGATCACGTCGTCTCCAAGGGTTGTCTGAACTGCCACTCCCAGATCCACGGCTCGAATCATCCCTCGGGGGTGCGCTTCATGCGCTAGGGTTGATTCCGCCCATGACAAGAACACCCGGCGAAGAGAAGGAGGGTGCCATGATGACCGCCAGAAACCTGCTCGTCGGCTTGGCCTTCGCCGCACCATGGGCGCTCCTGTCGAGCGCCGCGGCCCAGGACGACTTCATGCTGGAAGCGGCCCCGGAGGAAGAAGAGAAGTTCATCGAGTTCTATCTGGTCGAGTTCGAGGCGGGGATCGGCTACAACACCGAGGACTCCTTCAAGTTCGGCGAGTACACGGGGCTGGAGAGCGAGGGGCCGTTCTTCATCGGCAACGCCGAGATCCGCGGGCGCGCGCCGTCGGAGAGCGAGGAGCCCTACTATTTCGAAGCGACGGGCACCAATCTCGGGCTGGAGTCGCGCTACGCGCGGGCAGAGTTCGGTAAGCAGGGCGACTATGCCGTGTTCGCCGAGTACGACCAGATCCCGCATTTCATCTCGGATGACGGCAGGACGCCCTATCTGGGCGCGGGCAGCAAGAGTCTCGTCTTGCCGGCGGGATGGGTGACCGCCGACAACACCGGCGGCCTGACCCAGCTCAATTCGAGCCTGCGCACCATCGAGCTGGAGACCGAGCGCCAGCGGGTGGGCGGCGGCATCGAGAAGCACTTCGGCAAGGTCTGGAAGTTCACCACGGAGTTTCACCACGAGGACAAGGAAGGCCTCGACAGCATTGCGGGCGTCTTCGCCACGACCGGCGGCAACCCGCGCGGCGCCATCCTGCCGAAGACCATCGACTACGAGACCAACCGCTTCGACGCGGTGCTCGAGTACGCGGGCGAGCGCGCCCAGGCCAAGCTCGCCTACGAGCTGTCGATGTTCGACAACGAATCGCGGCGGCTCAAGTTCCGGAACGCATTCGTTAACGCGGCGTGGCCGGCGGGGGCCGACGCCGGGTTCCCCAACGGTGTCGGCGAGTTCGCGCTGGAGCCGGACAACCACGCGCACACCGTGACCTTCTCCGGCGGCTACAACTTGCAGCGGCGCACGCGCGTGATGCTGAACGCGTCCTGGAGCCGCTTCCTGCAGGACGACTCGTTCCTCAACTACACGAACAATCCCGCGCTCGTCATCAATACCCCGTTGCCCAGGGACTCCCTCGAGGGCGAGGTCAACAACTACCTGGTGAATCTGAGATTAGCCTCGCGGCCGCTGCCGAAGACCGATCTGCGCGCCAGCTATCGCTACTGGAACCGCGACAACGACACGCCCCGGGACGTCTTCGTTCGCATCTCCGGAGATTCGCAGGATCAGCCCGCCGGGGTCGCCAACGCCAACGCGCGCATCAACCTGCCCTACAGCATCGAGCAGCACAAGGTGGACGTCGACGCCGGCTACCGCATCGTGAGAAGCACCAAGGTCTCCGCCGGCTACACGTTTGAGTACAAGGACCGCGATTTCCAGGAGGTGGACGAGACCGACGAGCACACCGGACGGGTCAAGGTGAGCGTCACGCCGATTCCGACGGTGAGCGGCTGGGCCCAGTACGCCTACTCCACCCGGGACGCTTCCAAGTACCGCGGCAACGAGCCGTTCCTGGAGAGCCACACGGACGAGTTTCTAGCCACCCTCGCGCCCGAGGACCGCTTCGAGAACGATCCCCGGCTGCGCAAGTACAACCTCGCCGACCGCGATCGCAACACCGTGCGCGGTGTCGTCATGTACACCCCGACGCCGCGAGTGGGGCTCACCTTCGATGCCAGCTACACGGACGACGATTTCGACGACTCGGACCTCGGGCTGCGCGACATGAGCATGTGGAATGCCACGGTGGACGCCTCCTACAGCCCGAACCAGCGCATCAACAGCCACGTGTTCTTCACCTACGAGAACTTCCAGTACGACCAGCGCGGCTGCTCGTTCCAGGGTTTCGGCGCCACACTCGCCGCCTGCACCGTCACTCCGCCGGCGCCCGACCGGGAATGGGACGCGGAGACCGACGACCAAGCCTACACCGCCGGGTTCGGCACGGACTGGCAGCTCAACGAGACCCTGAGCGTGGGGCTCGAGTACCTGTTCACCAAGGCGAAGACCTCTATAAACGTCGACGGGGGCACCGGCATTCAGCCCATCAGCAATCTGCCCAATGTCGATTCCACGCGGCACCGCGTCGGGGTGCACGCCGACTACAAGGTGCGCAAGCAGCTCACCGCGCGGTTCGCGTATCTGTTCGAGCATCTCGACACCGACGACTTCGCTCTCGACGACGTGAACCCGGACAGCGTCGACGAGATCATCACCCTGGGTGACGACAGCCCGGATTACAACGCGCACGTGTTCGGCGTGTCGCTCATCTACCGCTTTTAGGCAAGACGCGTGACTGTGCGGCGACGCATGCACCGCAGGGATTGCATCCGGCCGCGCCGGCCCGACGCGCTTGCGTGCCCGGGCTGCGCCCCGTTCGCCATGCTGCGCGGCAAGTTACCGCCGCGAAGCTCACGTTGATGGCCACCGAACCCTCCGCCGCCGCCCCCGGGGGCGGCTCGCCTCTGCTCGCCGTCGTGTGCGTCCACGGCGGCGTCGACGTGCCGGGATGAGCCGCTCGGGTAAGAACGACGGGCCGGGAGAGGAGAGGCTGGACCCGCCACGAGCGCCGGCAGGCACGCCCGACGCACCGGACGATACCGACACCGTCGCCGCGGCCATGGAGCGCGTGCTGCGCGCCGAGCGCGAGACCGAGGACGCCATCACCCGGTGCCGTGAAGAGGCCGACGCAATCCTGGAGCAGGCGCGCGCACAGATGCGCGACATCGCGCGGCGCACCGACGAGCGCATCGGCGCCGTGCAGGCGCGCTGCGCCGGCGCCACCCGAGAGCACCTGGAGTCGCTCGCGCGCCGAGCCGAGGCTGTGGAGGCGAGCCCCACCTGGCACGAGGGCGACACCGAGCGATTGCAGCGTGCAGCCGCACGTCTGGCCGCCCGACTCACAGGTGATGCGGGTGAGTCGACGGGCTGAGTTCGCCTACGTGCAGGCGCGCCTCCAGGCGCGCCACGGCATGCGCCCTTCCGAGTCCACGTGGCGGCTGCTGGATGCGAGCAAGGACCTGGGGCACTTCCTGCAGGTGGCGCGCAACTCGCCGCTGCGGCCCCGGGTGGAGCATCTGCCGCGGCACGCGGATACACACCTCATCGAGCGCTCGTTGCGCGGCGACTGGCGCGCATACGTGCGCGCGGTGGCTGCCTGGTGTCCGCGCGCCTGGCGCCCGCCGGTGGCGTGGACCGTTCTGCTCGTCGACCTGCCGGCCATCGCGCACTGTCTCTCCCAGACGCGGCTCCCCGCCTGGATGCGCGAGGACGCGGCCCTGGCGCCCTTCGCCGCCGCGGAGCGGAGCATGCGCATCGAAGCGTTGCAGCAATCCGATTGGGCGCCGGTGGTGCGGGGCTGGCTCGCGGGCGCCTCGGTCCTGGGCGCGTGGATGGAGCACTGGAGGACGCTCCGGGCCGGCGACGGCCCCACGCGCGCCGCGCTGGAGGGGCTCGCGGGCGCGGTGCGAGAGCACATGGGGCAAACCGCGCAGGCGGAGCCGAGCCGCGCCGCAGCCGACGGCGTGCGCCGGGAGCTCGAGGCGCGCGCCACGCGCTTCTTTCGCCGCCACACCCAGCAGCCGCCGGCGGTGTTCGCGCACCTGACGCTGATCGCCCTCGACCTGGAGCGCCTGCGCGACGGGCTCGTGCGTCGCAGCCTGTTCGGCGCGCGTGCGGGAAGCGCTCCATGGGCGTGAAGCCCGTCGCCACGCGCTGGTTCGAGGTGCTGACCAGCCGCGAGCATCTCGCCGGCGCCATGGAGGCGCTGGCCGGCACGCAGGCCGTCGAGCTTCAGGCCCACGAGGTCCGCGGCGCCGCGCACCTCACGCTCGGCGAGCTCCAGACCCGGCTGGAGGACTTCGCCGAGCTCGCGCAACGCTATCAGCCGTACTGGCCGGCACCGGCGCACGCCCCCAGGGCGCCTCCCCGGGCGCTCGCGGTGCTCGACGAAGCGCTCGCACGCCTGCGCGCCTGGGCTGCGGACGCGGATTCCCTCATTGCGCGCACGCAGTCTCTGTCCAGAGAGCGCACCGAGCTCGAGCTGCTCGAGCAGCTCCTCGCCCGCGCCGGCGCGTCATTGCCGGACCCCAGGCTGCTCGCCGGTGCGGGGCCGGTGGTGGCGGTGCGATTGCATGTGCTTCCCACGGCTGTCGGCCAGGGTCCTCCGCCGAGCCCCGCAGTGCTCCGCGACCGCTACGAGATCGGCCCTCGGGCCTTCGTCCTCGCCGTCGGACCGAGCACGGAGATGGACGCGCTCGACCAGGAGATGGCGGCGCTCAAGGCCCGCCCGGTGGAGATCCCGCTGTGGCTCCCGAGCGGTCGCGAGGCCGCGCTCGAAGCCGTGCGCCAGCGCCGCGAGCGCGATGCACGCGAGCTGGACGAGGTGCGCGCGCGCCTCGACGCCCTCGCCGAGCGCCGCGAGCTGGCCCGCGCCCTCGGCGAGATCAATCGCCTGCGCTGGTTCTGCACCCACGCGCGGGCGCTGCCCATCACCGAGAACTTCGGCTGGATCACCGGCTGGACCAGCGACCCGAGCGGCGCCGCCCTGGACACCGCCTTGCAGCAGGCAGGGGTGCCCTACCTGCTGCGGCTGCGCGCGCCGCCCGAGAGCTACGAGGCGCCGATGATCCTGCGCAACCCGCGCTGGGCCCGCGCCTTCGAGCTCTTCCCCCGCCTGCTGGGCACCCCCGCCGCCCACGAGGTGGATCCGACCCTGTTCCTCGCCGTCATCGCGCCCCTGCTCTTCGGCTACATGTTCGGGGACGTGGGCCAGGGCCTGGTGCTGCTCATCGCCGGTCTGCTGCTGCGGCGGCGCCTGCCGCCGCTGCAGCTCCTGATCCCCGGCGGCGCCATGGCCATCGTGTTCGGCTTTCTCTTCGGCAGCGTGTTCTCGCGCGAGGACGTGCTGCCCGCGCTGTGGCTGCATCCGCTGGAGGACCCGGTGACGGTATTGCTGGTGACGGTGGTGGCGGGCGCGGTCATCGTCACCATGGGTCTTCTGCTCGACGCCGTGGAGGAGCATTGGGCGCGGCGGGGGCGGCACTGGTGGCGCACCAAGGCCGGATTGCTCCTGTGCTACGGCGGCGCCCTGGCGGCCTTCGTGCATCCGCCGGCCCTGGTCGCCGTCGCCGCGGGCGCGGTGTGGTTCTTGACCGGAGAGGTCTGGGAGGCGCGGGGACACCGCGGCCGCGGGCTCGCCACCGCCATTGCCGAGTTTCTGGAGAGCTTCATGCAGCTCGCGGTCAACACCATCTCCTTCGCGCGCGTGGGTGCGTTCGCCCTCGCCCACGCGGGGCTGTCCGGCGCCATCGTGGGCCTCGCCGACGCCGCCGGCGGCGCTGTCGGATTCTGGCTCGTGATGGTCGTCGGCAACGCCGTGGTCATCGTTCTGGAGGGCGTGGTGGTGAGCGTGCAGACCACCCGTCTGGTGCTGTTCGAGTTCTTCATCCGTTTTCTCAGGGCGGGCGGGCGTCCGTTCCGCCCCCTACCCGCACCTTATCGATCCGGAGAGGGCAGAGCGACATGAGAAAGGGAGTCGGTGTTCTGATCGGCAGCCTGGCGACCATGATGGCCCTCGGCATCATCGCCGTCGCCGCGCTGTTGTCCCCGTATACCGCGCCGGCGGCGGAGGCCGTGGCGCAGAGCATGGTGCCGGCGGGAGTGCTCCAGTGGGGCTATCTGTCGGCGGCGGTCGCCGCCGGGCTGTCCGCGCTGGCCGCCGGGTACGCCGTGGGCATGGTGGGCAGCGCCGCGGTGGGCGCGCTCGCGGAGAAGCCCGAGCTGCTCGGACGGGTGCTGATCCTGGTGGGCCTGGCGGAGGGCATCGCCATCTACGGGCTCATCATTGCCATTCTGATTCTGAACCGGCTGGTGTGAGATGAGCGCGCCGGTATTCATCGGCGACGAGGTGACGGCGGCGGGCTTTCGCCTCGCCGGCGCGCACGTGATCGTCCCCGAGGCGGATGCGGTGCCCGAAGCGCTCGAGCATGCGCGCGCCCAAGCCGAGCTCGTGCTCATCACCCCCGCCTGCGCGCGGGCGCTGCCCCCGGCCGTGCTGCGCAGCGCCCTGCGCGCGGTGCATCCGATGACCGTGATCGTGCCTGACGTGCGCGAGCAGGTGGCCGTCCCGGATCTCGAGGCGCGCATGCGCCGCGTGCTGGGCCTGGAGACGTGAGACGATGGCCGCCGACGCCCGAACCGAGCCGTTGCTGGGGACGCTGCGCGAACGCCGCGAGACGCGTTGCCGGGAGCTGCTGGACAACGCACGGGCCGAGGCGAGCGAGACGATCCGCCGCGCGCGCCGCGAGGGGCGCCAGCGCCTGCACGATGCCATCCTCGAGGAGCGGCGCCGGGCCGAGCACACCGTCCGCGCCGCCGAGGCGCGCCTGGAGACGCTCACCCGCCAGCGCGAGCAGGCGCACGCGGCGCGTCTGGTGCAGGCGGGGTGGGACTCACTGGTCGAGGCCCTGCGCACGCGCTGGGCGCAGCCCCAGGACCGCTGCCGGTGGTGCGAGGCGCTGCTCGGTCAGGCCTTCGATGCCCTGGGCCACTCGCGCTTGCAGTGGCGCATCGAGCACCCCGGCGACTGGGACCCCGCCGAGGCGCGCGGGCTGCTCGAGAGCGTCGAGAAACGCACCGGCCATGCGCCGGATCTGACTCCGGACGCGGATCTCGCGGCCGGGCTGCGCGTGCATGCCGGTGGCGTCTGCGTCGACGGGTCCGTGGCGGGTCTGCTCGCCGATGGCTTCCGCATCCAGGCCGAGCTGCTGGCGGAGTACGCGCGCTGCGGGGAGGAGGCGTCCGCCGCCGGCGCCGAATTCGGAGACGAGGACGCATGAGCAAGGCCACCGTGCGCTGGATAAGCGGCCCCGTGCTGCGCGCGCGCTCGCGCGAGTCGTTTCGGGTCAACGAGGCCGTGCGCGTGGGTGAGAGCGGCCTCCTCGGCGAGGTGATCCGGCTCGCGGGCGATGAGATCGTGGCCCAGGTGTACGAGGACACCACCGGGCTGCGCCCCGGAGACCCGGTGGCGGGGACCGGCCTGCCGCTGTCGGTGCGCCTGGGGCCGGGCCTGCTCGGTCGTATCTTCGACGGACTGCTGCGGCCCCTCGCCGGAGACACCCTCGAGCACTACATCCGCCCCGGCCTCGAGAGCGCCGAGCCGCAGCGCTTCGAGTTTCGGCCTCTGGTCGCCGCCGGTGATCGGCTGGAGCCCGGGCACGCCTTCGGTGAGGTCCCGGGCGCGGCGCGCGCGCAACGCTGCCTGGCGCCGCCGGGCCGCGGCGGCGAGGTCGAGATCATCGCCCCCGCCGGCGAGTACCGCGAGGACCAGACGCTGTGCACGCTGCGCGACGGGCGGGGCGAAGCCGTCGAGCTCGCCATGTCGGGGGTGTGGCCGGTGCGGCGCCCGCGGCCGGTGGCGGAGCGGCTGCCGCCCACCGAGCCGATGGTCACCGGGCAGCGCATTCTGGATACCCTGTTCCCGGTGGCGCGCGGGGGGCGCGCCGGCTTGCCGGGAGGGTTCGGGACCGGCAAGACGGTGCTCCAGGAAGCGCTTGCCAAGTGGTGCGACGCCGACGTCATCGTCTATGTGGGCTGCGGCGAACGCGGCAACGAGATGGCCGAGGTGCTGCACGAGTTTCCCGCCCTCGACGACGTGCGCACCGGCCGCCCGCTCATGGAGCGCACCGTGATCATCGCCAACACCTCGAACATGGCGGTGGCCGCGCGCGAGGCGAGCATCTACACCGCCATCACGGTGGCGGAGTACTTCCGCGATCAGGGCCTGCACGTGGCCCTGATGGCCGACTCCACCAGCCGCTGGGCCGAGGCGCTGCGCGAGTTCTCCGGGCGGCTGGGCGAGCTGCCGGCGGAGGGTGGCTACCCCGCCTACCTCAGCTCGCGTCTGGCCGAGTTCTACGAGCGCGCGGGGCGCGTGCGCACGCTGGGTGGAGACACCGGATCGGTGACCATCATCGGCGCCATCAGCCCGCCCGCGGGCGACTTCTCCGAGCCCGTCACCAGCCACACCAAACGCTACGTGCGCTGCTTCTGGGGGCTCGATCGCGAACGCGCCCAGGCGCGCTTCTATCCCGCCATTCATCCGCTTCAGTCGTACTCCGAGGACGTGGATACCCTGGCCCCCTGGTGGCAGGGGCAGGGCGACCCGCAGTGGCCCGCGCACCGGCGGCGTCTGCTCACTCTCCTCGAGGAGCAGGCGCGCCTCGAGCGCATGGCGCGCATCGTGGGCAAGGACGCGCTGCCGCCGCGCCAGCAGCTCACCCTGCTGTGCGCCGATCTGGTCAACGACGGTTTCCTGCGCCAGTCCGCCTTCTCGCCCGTGGATCGCTACTGCTCCCCCGCTCGCCAGTCGGCGATGCTGCGCCTCACGGTGCGCTTCGTCGAGCTCTCCGAGCAGGCGCTGGAGCGCGGCGTGGCCCTCGAGGACATCGCCGCGCTGCCCCTGCTGCGGCGGCTCCAGCGCATGGGGGAGGAGATCGGCGAGGATGCGCTCGACGAGTTCGATGCCCTGTGGACGCAGCTCGACGGCGACTTCGCGCACCTCACCGGGGAGCGGGAGCATGCGCGCTGACGTCCTCGTCACCGGCGCGGCGACGCGGCTCGAGGGGCCGCTGCTGTTCCTCCGGCGCACCGTGAACGTGGGCGTCAACGAGGCGGTGGAGGTCATCGGCGCGGATGGCGAGCGCCGGCTCGGACGCATCGCCGGGCTGGACGAGGACGCCATCATCGTCGAGGTGCTGGAATCCACGGGCGGGTTGGGGCTGGGCGAGACGCGCGTGCGCATCCGCGGGGAGCCGCTGCGCTTCGGGGTCGGTCCCGGGCTCCTGGGGCGTGTCTTCGACGGACTGGGCAGCCCCATGGACGGGGGTCCGCCGGTGCCCGAGCGCATGCGCATGCGCGCCGACGGGCTCGCCATCAACCCCGCGGCGCGGGCGCTGCCCCAGGACTTCATCGAGACCGGCGTGAGCACCATCGATCTCATGAACAGCCTGGTGCGGGGACAGAAGCTGCCCATCTTCTCCGGCGGCGGTCTCCCCCACGACCGCATGGCCAACGAGATCGCGCAGCGCGCGCGCCTGCGCGGCGAGGAGGCGGGGCGCTTCGCCATCGTGTTCGTGGGCCTCGGCGTGCCCCACGACACGGCCGAGCGCTTTCGCGCCGCGATGGAAGCCACAGGCGCGCTCGAGCACACAACGATGTTCCTGAACCTGGCGAGCGATCAGAGCACGCAGCGCCTGCTCACGCCGCGCTTCGCGCTTACCGCCGCGGAGTACCTGGCGTTCGAGGAAGGACGCCACGTGCTGGTCATCATGACGGACATGACCAACTACTGCGAGGCGCTGCGTGAGGTTTCGTCCAGCCACGGCGAGATCCCGAGCCGCAAGGGGTACCCCGGGTACATGTACTCCGATCTCGCCACCATCTACGAGCGCGCCGGATGCATCCGGGAGCTTCCGGGGAGCCTGACCCAGCTCCCCATCCTCACTATGCCCGCGGACGACATCGGCCACCCGATCCCGGATCTCACCGGCTACATCACCGAGGGCCAGATCGTGCTCGACCGCGAGCTCGACCGCCGCGGCATCTACCCGCCGGTCAAGGTGCTGCCGTGTCTCTCGCGCCTCATGGACGCCGGCACCGGCGAGGGGTACACGCATCCCGACCACCCCGCCCTCGCGCACCAGCTCTACGCCGCCTACGCGCGCGCGGTGCGTGTGCGCGTGCTCGCGAGCGTGGTGGGCGCCGAAGGCCTGCCCGAGGTGGACCGGCGGTTTCTCGAGTTCGGGGATGCGTTCGAGCAGCAGCTCGTCCACCAGCTCGAAGGCCGCACCCTGGAAGAGAGCATGGCCACGGGCTGGCACCTGTTGCGCAGCCTGCCGGTGTCGGAGCTGCATCGCCTGAGCGACGCCCAGATCAAACGCTATCTGGAGGAGGGCGAAGGTGCCGGCGCCGGGGCGTGACGCTTCTCCCACGCGCAGCGCCGCGCTCGAGCTGCGCGAGGAGCGGCGCCTGGTGCAGGAGGGCTACGAGTTCCTGGACGAGAAGCGGCTGCTGCTCGCCGCGGAGATCCTCCGCCAGCTCGAAGCCCATCGCGGTACCCATCGCGAATACCTCGAGCGCCACGCCGACGCGAGCGCGGCGCTGGCCGCAGCCGCGGGCCGCCACGGCCTGGACGGCCTCCAGGTGTACCCGGCCGCCGAGTGGGGGGATGCGAGCGTGCGGACCCGCTCGCGCAACTTCCTGGGCGTGATGCTGGTCGAGGCCCGGCTCGACGACGGCCGCGGCGCGCAGGCGCCGGAGGCGGTGCGGCCCTCGGCCGAGGCCGAGTGGTGCCGCCGCGCCTTCGCCGCCCTCCTCGAGTGCGCGGCGCGCCTCGCCGCACTGTCCGCAAACCTGCACCGCCTGGCGGACGAGTACCGGCGCACGGAGCGCCGCGCGCGGGCGCTGGAGAACGTGCTCCTGCCCGAGCTCGACGAAGCCCTGCGCGAGATCGACGACCACCTGGAGACGCTGGACCAGGAGGAGGCGGTCCGGGTCCGGAAGGCGCATCTCGGCGGCGGCCTGAGGCCCCTCTGAACCCATCGCCGTTCCCGCCGGGCGAGGCGGCGCGGACGACATCGCCTTGGAGCCGGTTCTTGATTCAGGTCAAGAAACGTTGCGGAAGTCGGCGCACCGTCACCGTGCGGGCGTGTGTACGTACGCGCGCAGGAGGTGGACTATGCGTACCTTCCCATTGTTCGTCCTGCTGTTGGGGGTGAGTGCTGCGAGCGCGGCTGCAAACGACGAACCGATGCGGGTCGAGATCCACGTCTGGGGCGGTAGCGGGGAAGCCAGGACGCAGTTCACGGAGTGCGTTCATCGCCAGCTCGAGAAGTACGATGAATGGAGCGTCCGAGTAGTGCCCGAGGTCCCTCTCGTTTCTGCCGCCAGGTCCCATCGATGGATGCAGTTGCCGGTTGAACAGGTTATGACCAGAACGCACCACGAGTGGGGCTCTGAGACGGAGTCCTTCGACCACGTCGTGTTGAAGCTCACGTGTCCGCAGGGGCATTCGCAGCGGACCCCCTGGAACCCTCACGAGTCTCCGACCAAGTAGCAGAGGAAGCCGTGATTGGCCGGACCCGCTCTGGCGTCAAGAGCGAGTCCGGCCGTTTAACCCGTCTTTCTCATCGGTCCATGACTGCGGGCGCGGAGCTGGCCGCAGCTACGCGCCCTCGCTTCCTGCGCCGGTGGCAGATGCGGGTTAAGGCATCTGTAACCGCGGCGTAAGCGATCGGATACCCGCCCCCCTCGAACATGGCTCCCAGGTTACAAGCACCGGGAGCGGGTCATGGGGAGCGAGAGGCGTGCCGTCGCTCGGGTCGCGGCGAGCGCTCGGCTGGGGGCGTGGTGGCTGTCCCTGCTGGCGGTGCTATCCGCCTGTGCCGCGGTAAGCCCGAAGCACGAGCCGGCTCCTGCGGATCCCCCGGTCGAGACGGTCTCCTCTGCGGCCACCGTGGCCGCGCCGGGGGCCCGCGACAGGGATGACGGGATCGAGTCCAGCGGCGGCGGGCCGTTGGGTCGCTATGCCAGCGGCACGGCGGGGCTCGTGGGCCTCATGGTCAGGACCTACGCCACCGATCCCCTCGTACGGCCCGTCTCCACGGTCAAATCCCTGGGCTTCCTGGTCAAGAACTCCCTGGTGGATTCCCTGAATCGACTCGTCGTGAACACGGTTCAGCTCCCCGCGCTGAAAAGCCGCCCCATTCCAGGCGTCATCGCCGGTGCGGGAATGGACCTCGAGCGCTGGGAGCGGGAGCTGGACCGGATCACGGGTTCGCGGTCTTCCAGCGGCACCCTCGCCTTCCTCATCGACGGCCCCGAGTTCTTTCCCGCGTTCGTGGAAGACGTAGATGCCGCAAAGGAATCCGTTCACCTGCGCACGTACATCTTCGACAACGACGACTTCGCCATCGAGATCGCCGATCTGCTGAAAAGCCGCTCCCGCGAAATCGAGGTGAGGGTGATGATGGACGGTCTCGGGACGCTGGCCGGTGCCCACGCGATCCCCGCATCGCTGCCGGCGAGCCACGAGGCGCCCGGGTCCATCGCTCGCTATCTGGAGAACGGCTCCGGCGTCGAGGTCCGGGTCCTGACCAATCCCTGGTTCATGGGGGACCACTGCAAGGTGGCCATCATCGACCGCAGCAAAGCCTTCCTGGGCGGGATGAACATCGGTCGCGAATACCGCTTCGATTGGCACGACCTGATGGTCAAGGTCGAGGGTCCGGTGGTGGGCGATCTGGTGCGCGATGCGGAGAGGGCATGGGCGCGCAGCGGGTTGCTCGGCGATCTCGGCCATGTGGTCGCCGGCCTGCGGCCTCCCGAAGCACCCGTCGCCGACCAGGGATATCCGATCCGCATCCTTTATACGCACCCCCATGACTCGCAGATCTATAATGCGCATCTCGCCGCCATTCGGAGGGCGCGAAGCCACGTTTACATCGAGAATCCCTACTTCTCCGACGACGTCATCCTCTTCGAGCTCATCAAGGCCCGGCGCAGAGGCGTCGACGTGCGCTTCATCATCTCCAGGAGAGGCGACATGCCGCTGATGGACATGAGCAATAACCAGGCCATCAACGAGATGCTCGCGAACGGAATCCGGGTCTATCTCTACCCCGGCATGACTCACGTGAAGGCGGCCGTCATCGATGACTGGTTGACGGTCGGCTCGGCCAACCTGGACAGCCTGAGCCTGCGGGTCAACCTCGAGCTGAACATCGCCACCTCGCACCCGCCGGCCGTAAAGGAGCTCAAGGAGCGCCTGTTCCATGCGGACTTCGAGAAGTCGGTGGAGCTGAAAGAGCCGCTGCCGAGCAGCATTACCTATGACATCGCCGAGGCCGTGGCCGACGTTTTCTTGTAACGTGAAGCAGTCCGCCGGAATCGGCTGATCGAGATCAAGGCGTGCAGGGCGGTGCTCCGCGAGACTGCTCGCACCTCTTACGGGGGTACGGGGCCGCCGTCGACGGGGGCCCGCGGCCCCGGCGAACAATCGGCTCCGCAGCACCGTCGGCGCGCGCATGAAGGAATACGGCAAGCGACAACGTATCGGGCTGATCGCCGGCCCCGTTCTCTTCCTCGCCATTCTCGCCATGCCCGCGCCCGCCGACATGTCGGCGGAGGCGCTGCGGGTGAGCGCGGTGGCGCTGCTGATGGCGGCGTGGTGGATCAGCGAGGCGCTGCCGATTCCGGCCACGGCGCTGCTCCCCATCGTGCTCTTCCCCGTGCTCGGTGTGATGAAGACGGGGGAGGTGACCGCCTCCTACGGCCACCCGCTCATCTTTCTCTTCGTCGGCGGCTTCTTCATCGCCATGGCCATGGAGAAGTGCAATCTGCACGAGCGCATCGCGCTGCACGTCATCCGCCGGGTGGGCACGAGCCCCGCACGGCTGGTGTTCGGCTTCATGGTGGCGACGGCCTTCCTGTCCATGTGGATCAGCAACACCGCGACCAGCATGATGATGCTGCCCATCGGGCTGGCCGTGGTTCGCGAGGCGAGGACGCTGCTTGCCGAGCAGGGCAGCGCCATCGGCGCGTCGGTGGGGGATTTCCGCTTCGCCGTCGCCCTCATGCTGGGGATCGCCTACGCCGCGTCCATCGGCGGCGTCGCGACCATCATCGGCACGCCGCCGAACGCCGTTCTGGTGGGGATGATCGACAGGCTCTACGGCCAGCAGATCACCTTCGCCTCGTGGATGCTCTTCGGCGTGCCGCTGTCGGTGGTGATGCTCGTGCTGAGCTGGCTGTACCTGGTCAGGATCGCCTACCGCCCCGAAATCGACGAGCTCCCGGGCGGGCGCGCGCTCATCGAGAGCCAGATCAAGCGGCTCGGTCCCATGAGCCCCGCCGAGATGCGCGTCCTCGCGGTGTTCGCGGCGGTCGCCCTCGCCTGGATCCTGCGCGGCTTCGTCGATATCGACGCGCTGGCGCTGGTCACCGACACCACCATCGCCATCGCGGGCGCGCTCGCGCTGTTCGTGATCCCGGCGGACTTTCGCAAGGGCGAGTTCCTGCTCGACTGGGCGCACGCGGTGCGCATCCCCTGGGGCGTGATCATCCTGTTCGGGGGCGGTCTGGCGCTCGCCGGCGCCTTCCAGGCGAGCGCGCTCGATCAGTGGCTCGGCGCGCAGCTCTCGGTGCTCCAGGGCGCGCCCATGATCGTCGTCCTGCTCGCGGTGGTGCTGGTCGTGGTCTTTCTCACCGAGATCACCTCGAACACCGCGACGGCGAGCGTGTTCGTTCCGGTCATGGCCGGGCTCGCCGTGGCCATGGCCGTGCACCCTTTCGCGCTGACGGTGGCCGCCGGGGTGGCCGCCTCCTACGCATTCATGCTGCCGGTGGCGACACCGCCCAACGCGGTGGTATTCGGCAGCGGCTACCTGAGCGTGCCGCAGATGGCGAAGGCGGGACTGTGGCTCAACCTGCTAGGAGCATTGCTGATCACGCTCTTTCTGTACCTGTGGCTCCCGCTCGCGTGGGACATCGACCTGGGCGTTCTGCCCGAGGGCTTCGTCCGGAGCCCATGAGCGGGGTCCGCCGTACCGTGCCGAGACTGACAGGCGCGGGAGAACTCATCAGGCCCGACTGCGATCCAGGACGGTGCCGAAGGCCAAGGCAAGGCTGAACAAAATCGTCGCTGCGACCACGATCGACGGTCCCGCCGGGGTGTCCCACTGCACCCCGCTACGTCTGAGGCAACAACTCAGCGACCTGGCGCTTGCTTCAGTTCAGCGCGGGATCCTTCCAGTACTTGGTGCCCTTGACCGTCGCCTGCAGCGCCAGCCCGCTCTCTGTCAGCTGGTATATCGTGATTCCGTCCAGGAGGATCTCGCCGCCCACCGCGCCGCCCTTGTCTCCCGCTTTCGCGGCCGCGTCGGCATGAGCGCCGAATTCCCAGCCACGGGCGACGAAATCCCGCATGGTTCCGCGGTCGTGAAACACGAAGACGGCGCGGAAATCCTTGACGCCAAGCCCCAGGCCGAGGCCCACTTCCCCCATTTTCATGAAGGTGTGCTCACCGGTTTCGTTGTCTACGACGACACCCTCGCCGCCGCTGAAGCTCGCAAGCACGACATGGATGTTGGCATTGCTGAATACGGCGTAGCCCGGAGCCTCGGCGACCTTTGATCTGGCTCCGGGTCGTATCTCGTAGAGGTCGGAAAGCACCTCTTGCTTCATCCCCAGGATCGCTTCGCGCTTCTCACCGGTCGTCGTGGCGCCGGATGTCGCGCATCCGCTTACCACCACCGCCATGGACACACTCACGAGCCAGAGTACGGGCTGCCGCATTTCGCTGTCTCCGCTGAATGACGTTTTCTTAGCGGCGCGAGGGCCTCTGCCTTGAGCTCCGCACGCCGCTCGACTGTCAGAATTCCCGCTCCACCCCGAGCTGCACGATGTTGCGCGTGTAGTCCAAATCGTCGAAATTGGCGTTGCTGTTGGTGTAGCGGTATTCGCCGAACACGATCCAAGGTCGCAGTGAACGCCAGCCGGCGCGCACGGAAAAGTCGAATCGGTTCTCCTCACGAGTGTCTTCGACGAAGCCGCCGCCCGTGGTTTCGATACGGTCCTTGTCACGGTAGTCGCTGCGCCGGTACTCCAAGCGGCCCGTAAGGTCCCAGTCGCGCCCTAACGACCTTGCGGCCTCGAGGGAGAAATCGTGCCGGTAGGGTGAGCGACTGAAGAATTCGTCGCCGACCGACAGATCTTCCCGGTCGTTGAACTCGAACTGATAGCCCGCGCTTAGCCGAACCTCGCCGATCGGGATGTGTACGCGGATGCGGAACTGATTGCGCCATCCTTCGAGCTCCTCGAAATCATCATCAGCCTGAATGCGGCTCAAGCGATTGCGCAGATCGAGGATCCAGCCGGGACCCACCGGGCGCGAGGCTTCTATGTTGAGCGTGAAAACGGTTTCGAAAGGATCCTTGTCCAGCAATATCACATCGACGATGCCGCCGACGCCGGTGAGCCAGCCACGCCACTTCCGGTCTTTCGAGGCGCCGACCCGGAAAGTGGCCTGATCGAACTCATCCAGATCGGCGTATTCCTGCACGAGAAGGCCTGCGTCCAGGCGTACTCCGTCGCTCGGATCACCCGTAACGTAGCCCCGGGCTGCTCCCACCAACTCCAGGAACACGTCCTCGCCGTCCGTGAGGCCCAATAGCTCCGGTTCATCCGAGAGCGTCACATTGTCGTCGTACCCGCCGGCGAGCGAGACAAACGCTGACCAGGGTTTTGGCGGACGAGCCGGCGTTTGGGCGAGCGCACGGGCCGCGAGGGTCTGCAGGCCGGAGTCCGTGCTGTCACGCTCCGCTCTTCGAAAGTGCCCGATGGCCTCGGCGGTTCG
>CAZPFD010000006.1:0-24821 GCA_964585725.1 uncultured Ectothiorhodospiraceae bacterium
TCAGTGAACGACCGGCTTGTTGATCTCGTCGATGAGCGCGGCCCGGGAGGAGGGCTTGACCGCGCGCATCACGCGCTGCACGTACTTGCGCAGCGCTCCCAGGTCGCTCTCCATGATGACCTGCTTGACCTCGAGGAGCGTGTTCGGGTGCACGCTGAACTCCTTGAGTCCGAGGCCGAGGAGCAGGCGCGTGTAGCGGGCGTCGCCGGCCATCTCGCCGCACATGGCGACGGGGATGCCGGCGCGCTCGCCGGCCCGGATGGTCAGCTGAACGAGGCGCAGCACGGCAGGGTGCAGCGGGTCGTAGAGGTAGTTCACCTCGTCGTCGATGCGATCGATGGCGATCGTGTACTGAATGAGATCGTTGGTGCCGATGGACAGAAAGTCGAGGTGCCGCGCGAAGATGTCCGCGCACACCGCCGCAGCCGGGACCTCGATCATGGCGCCGATCGGCATCTCTTCGTCGAAGGGCTTGCCCTCGCGCTCGAGCTCGCGGCGGCACTCCTTGGTGATGTGCACGACCTGCAGCAGCTCCTGGGTATTGGAGAGCATCGGTATCATCATTTTCACCGGGCCGTCGGCCGACGCGCGCATGATGGCGCGTATCTGCGGGCGGAACAGGCCCGGCTCTCTCAGGCACAGCCGCACCGCGCGCAGCCCGAGCGCGGGATTGGCGGTGACGGGTGCACCGGGGCGGCCGCCGTCGACCTGCTTGTCGGCGCCGAGATCCAGCGTGCGGATCGTGACCGGCGCGCCGTCCAGCTTTCTCGCCAGCCCCGAGTAGGCCTCGTACTGCTCTTCTTCCGAGGGCGGCTGTTCGCGGTTCATGAACAGGAACTCGGTGCGGTAGAGCCCCACGCCGTCGGCCCCGACCTGGCGCGCCGCCTCGATGTCGGCGGGCAGCTCCACGTTGGCCTGCAGCTTGATGCGCACGCCGTCACTGGTGACCACCGGGGCCCGCCGCAGCTTGGTGCGCGCCGCCCGATGGCGCTCGATGTCCCGCTCGCGCTTGCGGAAGTGCTGAATGATGGCGCGGTCGGGATTCACCAGCACGACGCCTTGACGGCCGTCGATCACCACGGTCTCGTCGTCGCGCAGGTACTGGCGCGCCGCGTGCAGCCCGACCACGGCGGGAATGCGCAGGCTGCGCGCGAGAATGGCCGTATGCGAGTTGGGTCCCCCGAACTCGGTCAGGAAGGCGGCGATCCCCTGGTGCTGCATGAGGACCGCATCGGCGGGCGTGAGATCGTCCGCGAACACCACGCGCCCGGCGAAGTGGCCTTCGGCCGGGGGATGGCTGGACTTGTCCTCCTGCATCAGCGCGCGCTGGATTCTGCGCACCACGTGGTCGACGTCGTCCTTGCGTGTGCGCAGATAGGGGTCGTCCATGGCCTCGAAGACGCTCACCAGAGCGTCGCGCTGCACCTTCACCGCCCATTCGGCGTTGCACTGGCGCTCGCGAATGAGCTCCGCCGGCGCCTTGGTAAGCGCGGAGTCCTCGAGCATCAACAGGTGCGTATCGATGAACGCCGCCACGTCGCTCGCCACGTCGCGCGGGATGTGCTCGCGGACGGCGGCCAGCTGCTTGCGCGCCGCCTCCAGAGCATGGGTGAAGCGCTCCACCTCCTCCTCCACGTAGCGCTTCGGCAGCACGTACTCCGGGATCTCGAGCTGGCCGCGCTCGACCAGGTGGATCTTGCCGATGGCGATCCCCTTGGAAGCGCTGATGCCCTGTAGCGAGAATGTCATTCAGGCTCTCCGAAGCGATCGTGGATGAGCCGCGCGAGCTCCCCGATGGCCTCCTCGGCGTCACGGCCGCTCGCGCGCAGCTCGATGCGGGTCCCTTGCCCGGCCGCCAGCATCATGACGCCCATGATGCTCTTGGCGTTCACCTCCTTGCCATCCCTCACGAGCTGGATGTCGGCCTCGTACCTGGAAGCGACGGTCACGAACTTGGCCGCCGCCCGGGCGTGCAGGCCGAGCTTGTTGACGATGGTGACCTGCCGACGTACCACTTCGCGTCCTTCCGAAGCCCGTTCCGGCGCTGAATCAAGAATACTCCTCTTTTGCCGCCGGACCCGCCCGCGGCGGTCCGCCGGCGGCGCCGCGGCGTCATGGCGCCCGGCGCGCCTCCCGCGAGCGAGCGCGCAACCGGGCGGGTGCTCGCCACAGCAGCGCCGCAGCACGCAGCGCCGTGCAGGCGAGCAGCAAGGCCGCGCCCAGGGCCAGGACGAACAGCGTGAGGTTGACGCGCACCATCCACGACCCGCGCACGATCACCACCTCGCCGGGGTCGGACGCGAGGTTGAGCCCGAGGCCGACGGCAGCCACCAGGCACGCGAGGGCGAGGAGCAGACGGCCTCTCACCGCCGCCTCACCTCGGCGGCGCCGCGGACGGTGCAGCGGCGCTCAGCGTGCGCTCCAGGAGGCGCAGGGTCTCGAGCGGATCGACCCCCTGCGCGGCGAGCGCGGTGGTCTCGAGCTCCTGCATGCGCCGCACCAGCGCCTGGACCCGCGGCGACCCGGCGTCGGCGCGGGCCGTGAGCCACTCGCGCGCCGCACCCAAACCCGCCTGGAACGCCGGGGCATCGCGGCGCAGCGCGGCCAGGCGAGCGCCCTCCAAAGCCAGATACACGCGCTGGTGCATGAGACGCCGCTCCTCGGGCAGCCACCCGGGATCGCCGCCTTCCCCCACCCGGCGTACGACGATGAGCTCCTTCGCGTTGCGCCATACGGCGTCGAGCACACCCCGCCAGCCGCCGACGGCTTCCGGCTCCGGCGGTGCCTCGCTCGCGGAGGGCTCGGACGGTGCGCTCGGCGGAAGGGGCAGGCCCCGCGCCTCGCGGGCGAGCTCGCGCAGGGCCGCGTCGAGCTCCCCGAGGTCCGGATCCGGTGAGCGGCGCAGCGCCTCGAGGTCCGCCGCGAGGCGCTCGCGCACCGGGGCCAGAGCGGCGTCGTCCACGGCCGCCAGACGGGCCGACGCCGCCTCCAGCGCTTGCCGCGCCTCCTCGCGCCGGTGTGCCGAGGACTGGTAGGCGGCCGTAAGCAGCAGAAGCCTGGCCTGGGCCAGCGACCACGCTCGGGGATCGACACCCTGCGCACCGCCCGCACGCGCCCACGCTTCCAGCGTGCCGAGGGATTGCGACAGCGCTGCGAGCTCGCGGCGCAGGCTCTCGATCTGGGTCTGCATGCGCTCGCGCTGGCGGGCTTCCGTCTCGGCAAGCCGTTGCTCCAGCGCCTGAGCTCGCGCCCGCCAGCGCGTCTCTTGTGCTTCCGCGGCCTGACGCGACGCCTGCAATCGTTCCCACAGCCAGTAGCCGCCCCCCGCCGCCCCGGCCATGGTGGCGAGAATCAGCACGAAGAGCGCGAGCAGCGCCCCGCGCCTGCGCTCACCGCGGCTTGCGCCTGTCCCCCCCGCGGCCCCCGGGGCGGATTTCTCCCCGGGGGAAGCTTGGCCGGGCTGGGGATCGCGCGCATCGGTCATGGATGCGAGCGCTCGCCGCGGTCGGCGAGCTGCACACGCCCCACCGCCTCCACCAGAGCGTGGTCGCTCGCACGCGCCGCCACGACGGGCTCCACGCGCACACCGAGCTGCCGCGCGAGCGCCGCCGTGCGCTCGCTCACCACCACCAGCGGCGTCTCCCGCAGCCAGGCGCGACCCGCCGCATCCATCATATCGAACAGATTGCGCAAGGCTTCGCTGCTGGTGACGATGAGAGCGTCCACCTCGCTGCGGCGTTCGGGCGCGAGCAGAGGCTCGGGGTCGAGCTCGGGGCGCACGCGCCGGTAGACGACCGCCGACTCCACGCATGCGCCGCGCGCGCTCAACGTACGCGCGATCAGGTCGCGCCCCCCCTCGCCGCGCACGATGAGCACCGCGCGCCCCGCCACCTCGGGCTGCTGCAGCGCCGGGAGCGCGAGCAGACCCTCGCTGCCGTAGCTGGCGGCGGGGACGATGTGCGCGCGCAACCCCTGCTCGGCGAGGGCGCGCGCCGTGCCCGAGCCCACCGCTGCGACGCGCGGTGCCGGCGGCCACTCGCGCCGCGAACGCATCAGCGCCATCGCCTTGGTGACCGCGTTGGGGCTGGTGAAGACGACGATGTCGAAGCTCTCCAGGCGGGCCATGAGAGCCAGAGCGGGCCGGGGATCGGGCACATCCGCGATGTCCAGGGCGGGGAAGCGAACCACGCGCGCACCCGCCGACTCGAGAGCGGCCGACAAGGCATCCGCCTGATGCGCGGGGCGCGTGACCACCACACAGAGCCCCTGCAAGCGCCTGCGGCCGGCACGCACGCCGCCGACAGCTTCGTGCTCAACCACCCGCGTAGACCTCCTCCAGTATGCCGCCCGCGCCGCGTGCGAGGAGCGCCTCCGCCACGGCGATGCCCAGCGCCTCCGGGTCCTCGATGTGCTGGGTGCTGGCGTGCTCGTGCAATACCCGGGTGCCGTCCAGGGTCGCCACCAGCCCGCGCAGCCGCAGCTCCCCGCCCTCGAGCTCGGCATAGCCGGCGATGGGCACCTGGCAGCCGCCGCCGAGGCGGCGGTTCATGGCTCGCTCGCTGCGCACGCAAAGGGCGCTCGGCGCGTGGTTCAACAGCGCGATGCATGCCTCTACCGCGGTGTCCTGCACCCGGCACTCGATGCCCATGGCGCCCTGTCCGATGGCGGGGAGCAGCACTTCCGGCGCGAGGGTCTGCGTGATGCGCTCGTCGAGCCCGAGGCGCCGCAACCCGGCGCAGGCCAGCACCAGCGCGTCGAACCGACCCTCATCCAGCTTGCGCAGGCGGGTATCGACGCCGCCGCGCAAGTCCACGAGCTGAAGATCCGGGCGCAGGCTGTGAAGCTGGCACTTGCGGCGCAGACTGGAAGTGCCCACGCGCGCTCCCCGGGGCAGCGCATCCAGCGCCGGAACCCGGGTGGCGACGAAGGCGTCGTGGGGCTGCGCGCGTTCCAGGATCACGGGCAGATGCAGTCCCCCGGGGAGCTCCACGGTGACGTCCTTCATGGAGTGCACGGCAATGTCCGCGCGCCCGTCCATGAGCGCCTGTTCGAGCTCCTTGACGAACAGACCCTTGCCGCCGACCTTGGCCAGCGGAGCGTCGAGCAGCTTGTCTCCGCTGGTGCTGAGCTTGACCAGCTCGACGCGCAGGTCGGGGTGGTTCGCGCGCAGCCGCTGCGCGACGTGCTCCGCCTGCCAGAGTGCAAGCGGGCTCTTGCGCGTAGCGATTCGGATGACGTTCATGCTCTCTCCGGCGCCGCTACGCGTGGCGCGTGGCTCCCATCGGGCCCGGGTTTCGGCGCAACTCCTCTGCAAGGCCCCGCGCGGTAGCGTATCTGGGGACGCCATATGCGGTGTCGGCTCAATGCTACGTGCCGCACGGAGGTGGTGCAAACTGCGTGCCGCTTGGATGTAGCGCATGCTTTCGGGTACTTTTGCCCGGGCGGCGCCGCGTCAAGGCGAGGCGCAGCGGGTCGATAAACGAGAACGGCGGCCCCGCGACGGCGGATGCCACGGGGCCGCGCGCAGACAGGATGACCGGCATGGCCTACAGAGTCGGCGTGGTGATGGATCCCATCGCGTCCATCGTGTTCAAGAAGGACAGCACCCTCGCGCTTCTGCTCGCCGCGCAGGCACGCGGCCACCAGCTTCTCTACATGGAGCTCGAGGATCTGCTCCTGCGCGACGGCCGGGCCTGGGGATATGCGCGCGGGCTCGAGGTCCGTGACGATCCGGAGAGCTGGTTCACGCTGTCCGAGGGGGGGACGGCGATGGATCTGGGCGCGCTCGACGTCATCCTGATGCGCAAGGATCCCCCGTTCAACATGGAATACGTCTACGCCACCTACATTCTCGAGCGCGCCGAGGCGGCCGGAGCGCTGGTGGTGAACAAGCCCGCGAGCCTGCGCGACGCAAACGAGAAGCTCTACACGGCCTGGTTCCCCCAGTGCTGCCCGCCGACGCTGGTGACCCGGCGCGCAGCCGATATCAGGAGCTTCCTGGACGAGCACGAGCACATCGTGGTCAAACCGCCGGGGGCGATGGGAGGCACCTCCATCTTCCGCGTGAGCAGGGGCGATCCCAACACCAACGTGATTCTCGAGACGCTGACCCAGCGCGGAACGCAGTTCGTGCTCGCGCAAAGATTCATCCCCGAGATCAGCGAAGGCGACAAGCGCATCCTGCTCATCGACGGCGAGCCCGTCCCCTATGCCCTGGCCCGCATCCCCGGGGAAGGGGAGTTTCGCGGCAATCTCGCCGTGGGCGCGAGCGGCGTCGGCGTCGAGCTCGACGCGCGGGATCGCTGGATCTGCGGGGAAGTCGGCCCGACGCTGCGCGACAAGGGCTTGCTCTTCGTCGGAGTGGACGTGATCGGGGACTTTCTGACCGAGATCAATGTGACCAGCCCGACCTGCATCCGCGAGCTCGAGCGCCTCTACGGGCTCGACATCAGCGGGCAGGTCATGCAGGCCGTGGAGCGGCGCCTCGCGGCGCGGAGCGCGCAGTGAAGTGAGCGCAACGCCGCCTCCCACAACGCCCGTTCCTGACCTCGACTGCGGGGTCCCCCTGCGGTTGAGTATAATTTTGCATTGGTCAGCTCGTAACCACGCTCCGTGCATGTAGCCACCGCAGAACCGCTCGTCACGTCGGCGGATCGACTGGGGTTGGCCCTGTTCTTCGCCGTCGTCGTGCACGCCGTTCTCATCCTCGGTGTGAGCTTCTCGCCCACCGAGCGCACCGACACCCAGTCCAACACGCTCGACATCATCCTCGTGCAGCACAGGACGCAGGAGGCGCCCGAGGACGCGGACTACCTCGCCCAGGCCGACCAGGACGGGGGCGGCGAGAATGCGGAGCAGTCGCGCCCCGCCACACCGACGCCGGCACCCTTCACCGCCCCGGAGCCGGCCCTTGCCGCGGCCTCGCCGCCGGTGGAACCCTCCGAGCCGGTCGTGGCCGAGGACCCGGAGGCGAGGGATCCCCGGCCCGCGCCGCAGGATCCTGCACCCGAGCCCATGCTCGCGCAGACCGAGGTGCCCACCGAGCGGGTGGTGAGCGAGCCCGAGCGCACCGAGCCCGAGCCGCTCCACGAGCCCGAGCCCGAGTCGCGGCCGCAGCCCAAGCCCGCAGCGCAGCCCGCGCCGACCAAGACGCTCGAGGCCGCGACCCTGGTCAGCCGCAGCCTCGCCATGGCCAGCCTGAGCGCCGAGATCGATCGCAAGATGAAGGCGTACGCCGAGCGCCCCCGCAGGAAGTGGATCAACGCCAGGACGCGGGAGTACAAGTACGCGAGCTACATGGAGGCGTGGCGCACCAAAGTGGAGCGCATCGGCAACCTGAACTATCCGGACGAAGCCCGCCGGCGCAAGCTCTCCGGGTCGCTGCTGCTCGATGTGGCGCTCAACGCCGACGGCTCCATCAATGAGATCACTTTGCGGCGCTCGTCGGGCCATCGGGTGCTCGACGACGCGGCGATGCGCATCGTCAAGCTCGCCGCCCCGTATGCGCCTTTCCCTAAAAGCATCCGCGAGGAGACCGATATTCTGCATATCGAGCGAACCTGGCAGTTTCTGAGCAGCAACCAGCTCGCCGCTCGCTGAGGCCGGAGGCGAACGAAAGGGCGGATGGAGGTTCTGCCGATGGGAACCGCTTGTCACCCGCAGCCCTTGCGCGGATACTATGACCTGACATGAATCTGACGAATCACTTCCTCATCGCGATGCCCGCACTGGCCGATCCGAACTTCAATCGGACCGTCACTTACGTCTGCGCACACAACGAGGAAGGGGCGATGGGCATCGTCATCAATCGCCCGCTGGATCTCAGCCTGGGTGAAGTGCTGGGGCACATGGACATGGATGCCGCCGATCCCAGCGCACGCAGCATGCGCGTGCTCCAAGGGGGACCCGTGCAGCGCGAGCGTGGCTTCGTGATCCATCTGCCGGCGGGCGAGTGGGACGCGGTGCTCGAGGTGGGAGGCAACATCGGTGTGGCCACCTCGCGCGACATTCTCGCGGCGATCGCGCGGGGCGAGGGCCCCGAGCGCGCCGTGGTGGCGCTCGGCTACGCCGGCTGGGGCGCGGGACAGCTCGAGCGCGAGGTCGGGGAGAACGCCTGGCTGAGCGGCCCGGCGGATACGAGCATCATCTTCGACGTGCCCTACGAGGAACGCTGGGAGGCTGCGGCCCAGCTGGTCGGCGTCGACTTCGGCCGCCTCTCCGCCGATGCCGGGCACGCATGACGCGTCCCAGGACGCTCCTCGGCTTCGACTACGGGCATAAACGAATCGGGGTTGCGGTGGGGCAGACGCTCACCGCGACGGCCACCCCGCTGACGACGGTACGCGTCACCGCCGCCGAACCCGACTGGGCGGGGATCGGCGAGCTCATCGAAACCTGGCAGCCGGATGCACTGGTTGTGGGTATCCCGCTCAACATGGACGGAACGGAGCAGGCCACCACGCGCACGGCGCGCGAATTCGGCCGAGAGCTCGCGCGCCGCTTCCGCCTGCCGGTGCATAGCGCGGACGAGCGCCTCTCGACGGTCGAGGCCCGTCGCCGTCTGGTGGAAGCGGGTCGTCATGCGCTGGACGAGGATCCGGTGGCCGCCCAGATCATTCTCGAGGCCTGGCTCCAGGAGCACCAGGCGAACCCATGAACGAGCTCCCGGACGTCGACAGGCTGCTGGCCGCAATGGCCGAGCGCCTGAGCGAATACCTGCAGCGCCACGGGCGCTCCGATCCGCTGATCATCGGCATCCGCACCGGCGGCGTGTGGGTGGCCGAGCGGCTGCAGACGCTGCTCCGGCTGCCCGGCCTCCTGGGCACCCTGAACATCAATTTCTACCGCGATGATTTCACTCGGATCGGTCTGCACCCGCGCATCGCGCCCTCGGATCTGCCCTTCGGGGTCGATGACCGGCACATCGTGCTGGTCGACGACGTGCTCTACACGGGGCGCACGATTCGAGCGGCCTTGAACGAGATCTTCGACTACGGCCGACCGGCGAGCGTGACCCTGGTCGTGCTGGTCGAGCGCGACGGGCGGGAGCTCCCCATTCAGCCCGACGTGCTCGGTCAGCACGTGCAACTGCAAGCGGCGGAATCCATCAAGCTGACGGGACCCGAGCCCCTCGCCCTCGAGGTGCGCAAGGCATGAGCACGACCGGCGATTTCCAGATCGACGAGCGGGGGCGGCTGCGGCATTTCCTGACCATCGCGGGCCTCACACGCGAGCTGCTCGTCGAGATCCTGGACACCGCGGAGTCCTTCGCCGGCGTGGAGGCTCGCGCCGTGAAGAAGGTTCCGCTGCTGCGCGGGAAGACCGTGATCAATCTGTTCTTCGAGCCGAGCACGCGCACGCGCACCACTTTCGAGCTCGCGGCCAAGCGCCTTTCGGCGGACGTGCTCAACATCAGCGTCAGCACCTCCGCGACGTCCAAGGGGGAGAGCCTCCTCGACACCCTGCGAACGCTGGAGGCCATGCACTGCGACATGTTCGTCGTGCGGCACGCGGACAGCGGCGCCGCGCACTTCATCGCGCGCCACGTCGCACCCCACGTCAGCGTGATCAACGGCGGCGACGGGCGCCACGCCCACCCGACGCAGGCGCTGCTCGACATGTTCACGATCCGGCGCCACAAGGGCCGCTTCGATGACCTCGTGGTGGCCATCGTCGGAGACATCGAGCACTCGCGTGTCGCGCGTTCGCAGATAGATGCGCTGAGAGCTCTGGGCGCGCGCGAGGTGCGGGTGGTCGCCCCGCGCACGCTGATGCCGGCCGCCGTCGAGACGCTCGGCGTCCGCCCGTTTCACCGCCTCGAGGCGGGGCTGCGCGACGTGGACGTGATCATGATGCTCAGGCTGCAGCGCGAGCGCATGCAAGGCGGGCTTCTGCCGAGCACGCACGAGTACTTCCATTTCTACGGGCTCACCGAGAGGAAGCTCGCCGTCGCCAAGCCGGACGCCATCGTGATGCACCCGGGCCCCCTCAACCGCGGGGTCGAGATCGACTCGGAGGTGGCCGACGGCAAGCGCTCGCTCATACTGCAGCAGGTGAGCTACGGCATCGCCATTCGCATGGCGGTGATGTCCATCGCCCTCGGCAGCCACGCGGCGGAGCGGGCACATTGAGCGCGCAAAAAGGGGACAGTGTGACTCCCGATTACCCGCGACGCTCAGCTGTGTCAGGCGGGGTGGCGAAAAGTGGGGTCAGACACTACTTTCCTTGGCCACAGTGCTACAAGGACAAGCCAGCGGAAGGGAAAGTAGTGTCTGACCCCACTTTTCTCCGTCCCGCACGCCGAGACACGCGCAGCCTTGGAGCCCCGAGCGAGGGCTCGCCGACCCGCGAGCGCTTGGCCGAGTTTCGTGGGTAATCGAGAGTCACACTGTCCCCTTTGTGGCTATTGACGTAGTCGCGGATCACATGCGCATCAGGATTAAAGGCGGCCGCCTCATCGACCCGGCCAACGGCGTGGATGAGGTGTGCGATCTGTACCTCGCCGACGGCGTCGTCGCCGGCGTCGGCAGGGTGTCGGACTTCACGCCCGAGCGCGAGATCGACGCGCGCGGATGCATCGTCTGCCCGGGGCTGATCGACGTATGCGCGCGCCTGCGCGAGCCCGGTCTCGAGCACAAGGCGACCATCGCCAGCGAGACCCGCGCCGCCGCCCGGGGAGGGATCACGACCCTGTGCAGCCCCCCCGACACGACGCCGGTCATGGACACCCCGGCGGTCATCGAGCTCGTGCACCAGCGCGCCACCGAGGTCGGCCTCGCGCGCGTGGAGGTCCTGGGCGCGCTCACGCGCGGGCTGGAGGGAGCGCATCTGTCGGAGATGGGAGCGCTGGGAGCAGCGGGCTGCGTGGGCGTCGGCAACGGCGGGCGGCCCATCGCCAGCACCGCCGTCATGCGCCGCGCCATGGAGTATGCGGCCACCTTCGACCTCACGGTCTTCGCGTGGGCGGAGGATCCGTGGCTGGCCGGGGAGGACGGCCGGGTGCACGAAGGCTCTCTCAGCACCCGCCTGGGCCTGCCGGGCATACCGGAGACCGCCGAGACGGTGGCCGTGGCCCGCGACCTGCTGCTGGCGGAGCAGACCGGCGCACGGGTGCACTTCTGCCGCCTGTCGAGCGCCCGCGCGGCGGACATGGTCCGCGAGGCGCAGGCACGGGGCCTCCCGGTCACGGCCGATGTGAGTGCCCACCACCTCCACCTCACGGAATCCGACGTGGGCGCGTTCGACAGCCTGTGCCACGTGCGGCCGCCGCTGCGCACGGAGGCGGACCGCCGGGGCCTGCGCGCCGCGGTTGCGGCCGGCACCGTGACCGCCATCTGCTCCGACCATCAGCCCCACGAGCAGGACGCGAAGCTGAACCCCTTCATCGAGACCGAGCCCGGGATCTCGGGACTGGAGACGCTGCTGCCACTCGCGCTGCGGCTGGTGGATGAGGGCATGGCGGCGCTGCCCACCGTGCTCGCTCGTCTGGGCGCGGGGCCGGCGCACATCCTGGGCCGTGCGCTCGGCACGCTGGGCGTGGGATCGCCGGCCGACGTCTGCGTGTTCGACCCCGACGCCCACTGGCGCCTGGATGACGCCTCGATGGTCAGCCGCGGGCACAACACTCCCTTCCTGGGGCAGACCTTCCGCGGCGGGGTCACTCACACCCTCTTCGCCGGGCGCATCGTGTACGAGGGCGTCGAATGAAGGCGGGGCCGAGTCGGCCGGCTCCGCCGGATGCCGCCGCGTCCTCGCAGGCGCGCTCTCATCGAGGCACCATCCTCCTCGAAGAGGCGGAGATACTCGATCACAGCGCGTTCGACGGCGAGCAGCGCGGCCTGCGCGTGCGGGCGCCCGGCGTCGCCGCCGCCGCGGAGCCCGGTGCATTCGCGCACATCCAGTGCGATCCCGGCCTGCCCATGCGCCGCCCCATGTCCATCATGCTGGCCGACCGCGGCGAGGGGACGGTGGACTTCCTGTACAAGGTGGTGGGCGAGGGTACCCGGCGCCTGGCGGTGCGCCGGCCCGGGGAACGCTTGAGCCTGCTCGGCCCTGTGGGCCGGCCCTTCCGGGTGCACGACGAGCGCCCCCGACCGCTGCTCATCGGCGGCGGCGTGGGTATCCCGCCCATCGTCTTTCTCGCCGAGCGCCTGCGCCGGCGGGCATCCTTCAAACCCTTCGCCGCCCTGGGCTCGGAAGTACCGTTCCCCTTCAAGCCGCGACCCTCGCGGATGCTCACCCCCGGCATACCCGATGGGGTCATCGCTTGCATGCCGCTGCTCGAGACCTGGGGCATCCCCAGCCGCCTCGCGAGCCTTCAGGGCTACCCCGGATGCTTCGAGGGCTACGTCACGGAGCTGGCGCGCGCCTGGCTGGAAGGGCTGGAGCCGGCCGCCCTGGCCCAGGTCGAGATCTTCTGCTGCGGCCCCAACCCCATGATGCATGCCGCCGCCCGGCTCGCGGAGGCATTCCGCCTGCCGTGCCAGGTCTGTCTGGAGGAGTACATGGCGTGCGCGGTCGGAGGCTGCATGGGATGCACGGTCCCCGTGCACAGGGGGGGCGGCACGACCATGCAGCGCGTGTGCGTGGACGGCCCCGTGTTCGACGCGGCGAACGTCGTCTGGGAACGGCTTCCCGGCTGCGCCCCGTGACGTATCCCCGAAGCAAGGGCTCGCCGCTCAAGTTTTGCGCATCCGGGCACGAAGTAACGGGTCTCGGAATCCCCCCTGCCGGAGTGGTCGGGGGCCACACGCCCCGGCGAATCCATCCCATGAGCGCGGAAAGACAGACTCCCAGGTTGACGCTCATCAGCGGCACGCCCGAGCGCGCGGTGACCGTCGGGCGCGTACGCGTGGGCCTCGCCGCCGAGGGCATGCCGCCGCCCACCCACGCCGTGGTGCACGAGGAGGACACCTGGCGCGTGCTGAGCAGCGACCCGAGTGTCGTGCGCGAGCCGGGCGAGAGTCTGAGCCACGCGATGATCCGGGCCCTCAATGCGCGCCCGCTCGCACCGGGCAGCGTGTTGGTGAGAGCGCACCGCCCGGTTCGCCTGCTTGCCATCGTCTACGATTTCGACCAGGACCCGTTCTGGCGCGAAGGATGGATCGCGAGCGCGCTGGAAGGCATCCTGCACAAGGCGGACATCCTCGGCCTGCGCTCGATGACGGTGCCGCTGCTCGGGACCACGCACGGAGCCCTGCCCGAGGCGCGATACGCGAGCCTCCTGAAGGACGCCCTGCAAGGCTACGCGCGCGGGCCGCTGAGGCGCGTGCAGCTCGTGGCGTCGGGGCAGGCCGGCGCTCGGCTGCTGGATGCCCTGCAAGCCTGAGGACGAAGACCGTTCCGGAGGAGATGACATGACGCAGCACGTCTATAAGTCCATCGAGATCACCGGCTCTTCCACCAAGGGGAGCGACGACGCCATCGAGCAGGCCATCGCCAGGGCCTCGAAGACATTGAAGAATCTGCGCTGGTTCCAGGTCCTGGAAACACGCGGCGAGATCGAGAACGGCAAGCTCGCGTACTGGCAGGTGACGCTCAAGATCGGCTTCACCCTCGAGGACTAGAGCGTGTGCGCGATGCGCTACCGCAGACCACTTTGTTCGCCGCCCTCACTCGCCTGCTCGCGCGAAGATCGCACCCACGGGTGACCCGCCGTGGCGGCGACCCAACCGCAGGCGGTCTCGGTTCTGCAATTCCGCTTCACCGGAAGGGGATTCGAGTACTTCCGTATCTGGATCGTCAACATCCTGCTCTCCATCGCCACCCTCGGGGTCTACTCCGCTTGGGCGAAGGTTCGGAACAAGCGCTATTTCTACGGCAACACTCGCCTGGGAACGGCCGCCTTCGACTACCTGGCCGAGCCCACGAAGATTCTCAAGGGACGTCTGATCGTCGTCGGCTTCTTCGTCGTCTATGCCATCGTGGCGGGGCTCACGCCCGTCGCAGAACTGCTCTTCGGACTGGTATTGCTGCCGTTGCTCATGCCGTGGGCGGCGACGACCGCGCTTCGCTTCAACAACCGAAACTCGGAGTTTCGCAACGTCCTATTCAATTTTCGGGGTCGCTATGGCGAGGCGTTCTTCGTCTACGTGGTGCTGACGGTGCTCAGCGTGCCTACCCTTGGCCTGTTATATCCGTACGCCGTCTTTCGCCGCAAGAAATTCATGGTTGAGAACTCGAGCTACGGCAACGCACCCTTCGCATTCGAGGGCAGCCCCGCGCCCTTCTATGTCATCTACCTCTCGGCGGCGGCGATCGTCATCGCCCTGCTGGTGGTGCCCTCCGCCCTGCTCGGCGCCGGCCCGGCGGCGAACCCCGAGCAAGGCGCCGCCGGATGGCTGTCGCCGGGCTTCGGCGCGTCCCTCATCGCCGGCCTGGGGATATTCGCGGTCGTGGTCTATGTGCGCACGAGGGTCGCCAACTACACCTGGACGAGCACGCGCCTGGGAGAGGGCTACTTTCACCTGGCCCTCGAGTACCCGCGCATGCTCTGGCTCACGCTGTCGAACGCGACCGCCATCGCCGCGAGCGTGGGGCTGCTGATCCCCTGGGCGAAGGTCCGCATGACTCGCTACAAGGTGGAGCGGCTGTCGCTGGCGACCAGCGACGATCTCGATCAGTTCGTGGGTCAGGTGCGGCGCGAGGACGGCGCCACGGGCGAGGAGTTCGGCGACGCGCTCGACCTCGATCTGGGTCTATGAGCGCGAGCTTCAAGGCGGCGTATTTCGGCCCGGGCTCGGCTCGACGGCGCTGCGTCGAGCTCACCGCGGACGATGCGGGAAACCTGTGGGTGGAGGGCGACGGGGTCCGCTACCAGTGCAGCCTCTCCCAGGTACGCGTCTCGGCGCGCATCGGCAGCACGCCGCGCTTCCTCACACTCCCCGACGGGGCCAAGTGCGAGACTTCCGACAACGAGGCCGTCGACGCCCTCCTCGCCCGCCACCGCCGCCACGGCGTCCACCGGCTGGTGCACCGCCTCGAGAGCGGACTGCCCTACGTCGCCCTGACCCTGGTCGCGACCGTCGTCATCGTGTGGGCGAGCGTCACCTACGGCGTGCCGATGCTCGCCCGGGAGGTCGCACAGGCCGTGCCCCGCGCCCTCGACGAGCGCCTCGGGCGCGAGGGGCTGGCCACGCTGGACCGCGTGCTGTTCGAGCCGACCCGCCTCGCGCCGGAGCGGCAGAGATGGGTCCGGGCGCTGTTTGCACGCACAGCACGCCACCTCCCCGCCGAGTCCCGGGGGCGCCTGGAGATACGCTCCAGCCCCCGCGTGGGCGCGAACGCCCTGGCGCTACCTTCGGGGATCGTGGTCGTCACCGACGACCTCGTTCGCCTGGCGCAGCACGATGCCGAGCTGGTGGCCGTCTTCGCCCACGAGATCGGCCATATCCACCACCGCCACGCGCTGCGCAGCCTGCTCCAGAATTCGGCCACGGTGCTGGTCATCGCCGCCGTCACCGGCGACTTCGCCTCCATGACCTCGCTCTCCGCCGCCCTGCCGGCGTGGCTCATCGAGAGCAGCTACTCGCGCAGCTTCGAGCTCGAGGCGGACGCCTACGCCCGGGAAGTGCTGCGCGAGCAGGGGATCCCCGTCAGCCGTTTCGCCGATATCCTCCGGCGCCTGGAGCGGCTGAGGCCCCGCGGCGACAACCCGGTGGTCGACTATCTGTCCTCGCATCCCGCCACCGACGAGCGCATCGAGCGCCTCCGGGGGTCCTGAGAGTCAGCCGCCCCCTGGGCGGGTCCTTCGTTGTTGTGCTAGATTTCGCCCTGAGGGAATGCATGCGCCGGCGCCCGGATACCGCGCCACCGAACCCATGAAGAAGACTTCGTCGCAGCCACACAATCTCTCCGCCGCTTCCGCCCAGGCCTATGCAGAGCGTCCCCGGACGAGCAGCTTTCCCAGCAGGCGCGTCCCGGGAGCGGAGCGCTGGCTCCTGCGCAGGTGGCTCTCGCTGCTGAACGAGCCCCCCGTCGCATTCGTGCTGCGCAACGGAGAGGTGGTGGCGCCCTCCGGCGTCACACCCATTGCGCGCGCCCTCATTCCGGACCGCGCGGCCTTGTTCGAGCTGCTGTTCTATCCCTATCACTTTTTCGGCGACGGCTACGCAAAGGGCCGGATCGACGTGGAAGGCGATGTCGTCGAGGGCATCAAGGCGCTCTACGCCAGCCTCGACCAGGCGGACTCCAGAGGCTTTCTGCGGAAGCGCCTCTACCGGTGGGCGAATCGTCCGAAGCGCAATACCCTGAGCGGGTCGCGCGAGAACATCCACCACCACTACGACATCGGCAACGAGTTCTATCGGCTGTGGCTGGACGAGCGCATGGTGTACACGTGCGCCTATTACCGCTCGCCGAACGATACGCTCGAGCAGGCGCAGCTCGCCAAAATGGACCTGGTGGCGCGCAAGCTGCGATTGCAGCCCGGCCAGAGCGTGGTGGAGGCCGGTTGCGGCTGGGGATCGCTGGCCCTGCACATGGCGGGGCGCTACGGAGTCAAGGTCAGGGCCTTCAATATCTCCCACGAGCAGATCGCCTACGCCCGCGAACGCGCGCAGGCCGAGGGCCTGAGCGGGCAGGTGGAGTTCGTGGAGGACGACTACCGCAATATCTCGGGCAAGTACGACGCCTTCGTTTCGGTGGGTATGCTCGAGCACGTCGGCACCGAGCACTATCGCGAGCTCGGCGGCGTCATCCGGCGCTCGCTCAAGGAGCAGGGATTGGGCCTCGTCCACAGCATCGGCCGCAACCATCCCCAGCCGATGAACCCCTGGATCGAGCAGCGCATCTTTCCCGGAAGCTATCCGCCCAGCCTCGGCCAGATGATGGAGATCTTCACGCCTTACGAGTTCTCGGTCCTCGACGTGGAGAACCTGCGCCTGCACTACGCGAGGACCTGCGAGCATTGGCTCGAGCGCTTCGAGCGCAACATCGATCAGGTCGTCGACATGTTCGACCTCGAGTTCGCGCGGACCTGGCGCATCTACCTCGGGGGGTCGGTCGCGGCCTTTCTGGTGGGGTCCTTGCAGCTCTTCCAGGTCGTATTCGCGTTTCCGGGCAACAACGGAATCCCCCGCACCCGCGAGGACATCTACGCCGGCTGGTAGCCCCCCTCCGGCGCGGACATCAGCGCGCCATCACACGGGGTATGCGACGGGGCGAGCCGATGCGACGGGCGGCCGGCGAAGCGCACAGTCACCCGCCCCCGCCGTAGCGGCTCGGGACGACCCACGGCGCTCCAGCACGCGTATCCGGCCGCTCGGCGGGATCAGCCGAAGTTGATCTTGGCTTCGAGGTTGCTGCGCGAGTCGGCGTTGTTGAGAGCCTCGTCCAGGGTGATGCGCCCTTCCTTGTACAGATTGTAGAGGGACACGTCGAAGGTCTGCATGCCCTTGGCGCCGCTCTCCGCCATGGCTTCCCGTACCTCGTCCACCTCGCCGTTCAGTACCAGCTCCGCGATGTGCGGCGTGTTGATCATGATCTCGGAGGCCGCACAGCGCTTGCCGTAGACCGTGGGCACCAGGCGCTGAGAGATGATGGCTCTCAGGTTGAGGGACAGATCCATGAAGAGCTGCTTGTGCAGATCCTGGGGGAACATGTTGATCGCGCGCTCCAGGGCCTGATGCGCGTTGTTGGCGTGCAGCGTGGAGACGCAGAGGTGGCCCGTGTTCGAGAGCTGGAGCGCCGCTTCCATCGTTTCCCGGTCCCGGATCTCCCCGATGAGGATGACGTCGGGCGCCTCACGCACCGCCGCGCGCAGGGCGCGATCGTAGGAGAGGGTGTCGACGCCCACCTCGCGCTGATTCACGATGGACTTCAGGTTCGGGTGGTAGAACTCGATGGGGTCCTCGATGGTGAGGATGTGCCCGCTCATGATGTGGTTGCGGTGATTGAGCATGGCGGCGATGGTCGTGGATTTTCCGGACCCCGTCGCCCCGACCATGAGAATCAGCCCGCGCTTGTGCGTGATCAGATCCGACAGCACGTCGGGAAGCCCCAGCTCCTCGATGGTGGGGAGGCGCAGGGGCACCAGCCGCAGGCACACCGCGATCTGGCCGCGCTGCCTGAACACGTTCACACGGAAGCGTCCGCCGCCGTTGGGAAGCGAGATGGCGAAGTCGGATTCCATGGTTTCGTCGAAGGCGGCCTTCTGCCGGTCGCTCATCAGATTGAAGGCGACCGCAGTGACGACTTCCGGCGTCAGCTGGGTCTTGCCCACCGAGGTCACGACGCCTTCGATCTTGATCTTGACGGGTGCCCCCACCGTGAAGAATAGATCGGAGGCGTTCTTCTCGACCATCAGCTTGAGATACGGCGTGATGTCCATACGTGATTCCTAGAGAAAGCGGGCAACGAGGCGCGTGCGTGCGACGCGGAGGGCCAGCAGTGCGGATCGAGGCATCAACGGATCCGCCTGTTCTCGGTCTCCTCGAGGCTCAGATGGTCCAGATCCTTCATGGTCGTCTCGCCCTTGGCGGCCTGGCTCTCCAGCTTGATGCGCAGGCGCAGCTCGTTCATGGAGTCCGCATTGCGCAGCGCGTCCTCGTAGGTGATCTCCTCGGCCTCGTACAGCTCGAAGAGCGCCTGGTCGAAAGTCTGCATGCCGATCTCGTTCGACCGCTTCATCACGTCCTTTATCTCGGGCACATCGCCCTTCTCGATCAGATCCGCTATCAGTGGCGAGTTGAGCAGAATCTCGATCGCGGGTATGCGGCCCTTGTTCGCTTTTCGCTTGATGAGCCGTTGGGAGATGATGGCCCGCAGGTTGACGGACATGTCCAGCAGCAGCTGCTGGCGGCGCTCCTCGGGGAAGAAGTTGATGACGCGATCGAGCGCCTGGTTGGCATTGTTCGCGTGCAACGTGGCCAGCGCGAGGTGTCCCGTCTCGGCGAACTGGATGCCGTACTCCATGCCTTCGCGGTCCCGGATCTCGCCGAGCAGTATCACGTCGGGGGCCTGGCGGAGGGAGTTCTTGAGGGCGATCTCCCAGCCGTCGGTATCCACGCCCACTTCGCGCTGCATGATGATGCAGCCGCGGTGGGGGTGCACGAACTCGATGGGGTCCTCGATCGTGATGATGTGCCCGTTGGTGTTGCGGTTGCGGTGGTCGATCATGGCGGCGAGAGAGGTCGACTTACCCGAGCCGGTGCCGCCCACTACGATGACCAGACCCCGCTTGGACATGACCACGTCCTTGAGAACCCGCGGCAGATTGAGCTCGTCGATGCTGGGAATTTCGGTATTGATGGTCCTCAACACCAGACCCGGGTGCCCCTGCTGCACGTAGGCGTTGCATCGGAAGCGTCCCATCTGCTGGGGAGATATGGCGAAGTTGCACTCCTTCGTCGCCTCGAACTCCTTGAGCTGGCGGTCGTTCATTACCGCATAAGTGAGCGCCTTGGCGTTGTCCGGGGTCAGCGCCTGCTTGGAGACCGGCGTGACCTTGCCGTCGATCTTCATGGCCGGTGGAAATCCGACGGTGATGAACAAGTCGGACGCGTTTTTCTGAAGCATCAACTTCATCAGATCCAGCATGAACTTGATGGCTTGGTCTCTTTCCATCTCCGGCTCCTATGATGTGCGGGTGCAACGCACGTGCTCAGATGCCGTCCTTGTTGACTGCCTTTAGCTGGGCCTCTTGGCGCGAGACCACGCCCTGGCGCACCAGTCGCTGAAGGTCCTGGTCGAGGGTTTGCATGCCGTGGGACTGGCCGGTCTGGATGGCCGAGTACATCTGCGCGATCTTGTTCTCCCGAATGAGATTGCGGACGGCCGGCGTGCCTATCATGATCTCGTAGGCGGCGACGCGTCCGCCGCCGATCCGCTTCAGCAGCGTCTGAGAGATCACGGCTCTCAGTGACTCCGAGAGCATGGCGCGAACCATGTCTTTCTCCGCAGCCGGGAAGACGTCGACCACGCGGTCGATGGTCTTGGCGGCCGAGCTGGTGTGCAAAGTGCCGAACACCAGATGGCCCGTCTCGGCCGCGGTCAGAGCCAGGCGGATGGTCTCGAGGTCGCGCATCTCGCCCACGAGAATGGTGTCCGGGTCCTCGCGCGTAGAGGAGCGAAGCGCCTCGTTGAAACCCAGCGTATCGCGATGCACTTCGCGCTGGTTGATGAGGCATTTCTTGCTCTCGTGTATGAACTCTATGGGATCTTCGATGGTGAGAATGTGCCCGTATTCGTTCTCGTTCTTGTGGTTGACCATGGCCGCGAGGGTGGTTGATTTACCTGAGCCTGTCGGTCCGGTTACCAGCACGAGGCCGCGTGGGAAGCCTGCGATGTCCTTGAAGATCTTGGGGGACTTCAGATCTTCGAGCGAGAGGATCTCGGAGGGAATGGTTCGGAAAACGGCGCCCGCGCCGCGCGATTGGTTGAACGCGTTCACCCGGAAACGGGCCAGGCCGGGGATCTCGAAGGAGAAGTCCGTCTCGTAGAACTCCTCGTAGTCCTTGCGGTTCTTGTCGTTCATGATGTCGTACACGAGGCCGTGTACGGTCTTGTGGTCGAGCGCCGGAACGTTGATGCGGCGCACGTCCCCGTCGACCCGAATCATCGGGGGCAGGCCGGCGGAGAGATGGAGGTCCGAAGCGCCGTTCTTCACGCTGAAGGCAAGAAGCTCACCGATATCCATTCAACGTCCCTCTCTCTATAATGAGTTCCAACCATTGGATTGCGGGCGTCGCTGGATTATAGCAGCGGCCGATCCGGAGCCCGGCCGCACACAGAGAGGCGGCGCCGTACGCATGCAGGCCGCCGGCGTAAGCGTCAAAGCGCCTTGCGCGACCGGGGAACGGCGGCCCGCCTGCCCTTTGCCATGAACGACATCGCGACATCCCTGAGAAGCGTCAAGGAGCGCATCTCCGCGGCCGAGCGACGCTTCGGTAGAACGTCCGGCAGCGTGCATCTGCTCGCGGTGAGCAAGGCGCACCCCGCGGCTGCCATCGCGAACGCGTATCGTGCGGGACAGCAGGCGTTCGGGGAGAACTATGTCCAGGAAGCGCTGCGCAAGATGGCGGCGCTGCCGGAGACGGACATCGAATGGCACTTCATCGGACCCGTTCAATCCAACAAGACTCGCCCCATCGCGCTGCATTTCTCCTGGGCGCACAGCCTCGAACGCCGGAAGATCGCACGGCGCCTGAGCGAGCAGCGGCCTCAGCACCTTCCACCTCTCAATGTCTGCATCCAGGTCAATGTCGTGAACGAGCCCACCAAGTCCGGCGTGGCGCCGGGCGACGTCGCGACCCTGGCGCACGAGATCGCGGAGCTGCCCGGCATCCGGCTGCGCGGTCTCATGGCCATTCCGCCGCCGGCCGAGGATTTCGAATCCCAGCGCGCCCCCTTCAGACGGCTGCGCGAGTTGCTTGAGGCGCTGAACGCTGACGGGCTTTCGCTCGACACCTTGTCGATGGGCATGAGCAGCGATATGGAGGCCGCGATCGCGGAAGGGGCGACGATTGTACGTGTGGGCACGGCCATATTCGGTCCGCGTGAAGAGGGAGCCTGAGGACCCTTCAGGAAGTCGAATCCCGGTCGTGTGCCCGCACGGCGGATCTGCCACCCCTGGGAGACCGGCGCCGCATGCCCGAGTGTCGCGGCCCCCTCGCGTCAGCCCCCGCACCTGTCCGTTGCATCTGCCCCTCTCGTCAGTCCACCTATCTCGGCTCGGGCCACGAATTCTGAATGGGGACTCCGGGCTCCACGTGCGCGCAGCGGACGCGGTTTCGGTCGCTGCGCGGATCGCCGATAATGAGGCCGCGTTTGTCCATGATTCTCGAGGCTTTCGCGGCGGACGCCAGGCTGTCGTTGCCGGAGTCCCGCCCGCGGGGGGGGTGACGGGGATCGACACAGCGGGCTTTCACTCGACACAGACACACGGCACACGGTTATGGCGACACGGACCATCACCTTCATCGGCGGCGGCAACATGGCCTCCAGCCTCATCGGCGGGCTCATTGCGGACGGCGTTCGCCCTGAGACCCTCTGGGTATCCGATCCCGACGAAGAGCGGCTCTCAACGCTCGGTGAGCGCTTCGGCGTCCACACGACCACCGACAACCGCGAGGCGGCGACCCACGGCGAGACCGTCATCTTCGCAGTCAAGCCCCAGGTCATGGCCGACGTCGTGCGCGAGGTCGCTGCGGACCTGGCCGGCCGCGAGCCGCTCGTCGTGTCCATTGCAGCGGGAGTGCGCGAGCCCGACATTCGCCGCTGGCTCGGGTACGACGCCGCCGTTGTGCGCGTCATGCCCAACACGCCCGCGCTCCTGCGCACCGGCGCGAGCGGGCTTTACGCCAATACGAAGGTCTCGCCCGCTCAGCGCAATCGCGCGGAATCCGTGCTGCGGGCCGTGGGGGTGACGGTATGGCTGCGCGAGGAGGGGCTCATGGACGCCGTGACCGCTCTGTCGGGCAGCGGTCCGGCCTATTTCTTCCTGCTCATGGAGCTGATGGAGGGAGCCGGGCACGAGCTCGGCCTGCCCCGTGAGACCGCGCGACTGCTGACATTGCAGACTGCGATGGGGGCCGCGAAGATGGCGCTCGAGAGCGCGGACGACCCGGCCACGCTGCGCGGGCGAGTCACCTCCCCGGGCGGTACCACCGAGCGCGCCCTCCAGACGCTGCTCGACGGCGGCCTCGAGCAACTGGTAGCCGATGCGCTGCGGGCCGCCCGCGATCGCGCCGTCGAGCTCGGCGACGTGCTGGGGCAGAAGTGATGGGTTCACCCTACGCCGGCAACGCCGCCACCTTCCTCATCGGCACGCTCTTCGGGCTCTACATCCTGATCGTCATGCTCCGGTTTCTGTTCCAACTGGTGCGTGCAGATTTCTACAACGACATCTCCCAGCTCGTCGTCAAGCTGACCGAGCCGCTCCTGCGCCCTCTGCGCGGCTTCGTGCCCGGCCTGGCCGGCAACGACCTCAGCCCCGTGGTCCTGATGCTGGCTCTCAAGGTGCTCGAGCTCTGGCTCACCTACCAGGTCATCGGCCACTCCGCGAATCTGGCGGGGCTGCTGGTGCTCTCCGCCGGCGAGCTGGTTTCCCTCGCCATCAACGTGTTCTTCTTCTCCATCCTGATCCAGGTGATTCTGAGCTGGGTGAACCCGGGCGCCTACAATCCCGTCGTCAGCATACTCTACAGTCTCAACGAGCCGCTTCTCGGCCCGGCGCGCCGGCTGATACCACCCCTCTCCGGGCTGGATCTCTCCCCGATCGCCGTGATCATCGCCTTGCAGCTCGTGTCCCTGCTGCTGGTGGCGCCCATCACCGACATGGGGAGGGGGCTGCTGTAGGTGCCCGCGTGGTTCCGGTGGCGCGGTAAGGAGCTGACCCTCAGCGTAAGGTTGCAGCCGCGCGCCGCCCGCGACGAGGTCATGGGTGTACAAGGGGATCGGCTGAAGGTCCGCGTCAGCGCGCCCCCGGTCGAGGGGGCGGCCAATGAGCAGCTCATGCGCCTGCTT
Source organism: uncultured Ectothiorhodospiraceae bacterium (assembly GCA_964585725.1). Taxonomy (GTDB): domain Bacteria; phylum Pseudomonadota; class Gammaproteobacteria; order HK1; family HK1; genus CAZPFD01. The sequence goes on from CAZPFD010000006.1 coordinate 23,464, forward strand.
GCCCGCGAGTTCGGCGTGCCCCGCTCGCGGGTCAGCCTGCTTGCGGGGGCCCGCAGCCGCGACAAGCGCGTAGCAGTGGAGGGACCCGTCCGTCATCCGGCGTGGCTGCGATGAGAAAAGGGGACATTCTGCTTCCTGGGTAATCAGGAAGCAGAATGTCCCCTTTTTCAGTCCTGCTTGCGCCGGAGACGTCCGAGCAAACCTTTTTTCTTCTCTTCGGCTTCCTGCTGAGCGCGCTCCAGCAGCTCTCTCGCACGCTGGCGGTGGATCTCCTCGAGCTCCCGCTGAAGGCGCCGGCGCGCCTCGTCGGGCAGGACGTTACCCACCAGCTCGTCGAAACGGTTCGGCCGGCGGGCGATGCGCTTGGCGAGCTCTTCGAGCCACGCATCGTCGATCTTCTCCGGGGTCAACGTATAGGTGACGGCCCCAAGAGCGTCGAGGTTGCGTACCCGCAGGCGGATGACCTTGTTGTCCGTATCCGCCTCGAAGGTGAAGGACACCGGCACCATCGGCTCCAGGGCGAAGACTCCGTTTCCATCCACACCCATCTTGTAAGAGAAGTCCAGCCCGTGGCCGCGCAGGTAGTCGCGCAGGTGCTCGCTCGCGACCTTGCCGCGCTTCTCGAAGCGAATGCGCCCTTCGCGCGAACACTGGTAGCTCAGCGTGAAGTCGTAGAGCTGAGCGGGATCGTCGACTTTGAGCTTGTAGTTGCTTTGGGACAGGTGCTCGATGCGCCCGACTCCCTCGACCTCGTAGGAAACGCGGGCATCCAGATTCACGACGTTCAGCTGCTCGACCACCTGCTCGAGGTAGGCGTAGACGCGCTTCATGGCCGGCTCCAACGCCGCGCGGAAGACGCGCTCCCGTTCCTGGGCGTCGCCGTTCTGGCCCGCTTCTCCGGCCTTGGCGGCCTCGGCCTCTTGCTTGAGCTCGTCGAGAAAGCCCATTTTCGCTTTGCCCCGATGAAATCAGTGGAGCCCGGCGCTCGAGATCCGGACGCCGACAGCGATTATGTCGGCCCGATGAGAACGGAATTTAGGCAGCTCGCGACGGCGCACGAACTGCGTTCGCACGGCGGCAACATGCACCCTGAGCGTCGCGTGCGAGTCGGCGCGCAGGCCGACGACTGTGCTTCCTTCGGCTGGCGCGCGGCTGCACGCACCACGCGTCCAGTGGTTCAAGAAACAGGCAACAAAGCCGATATGCGCTTCAGCCGCCGGTTGCGGCTGCCGCAACGGCGCTTCCCGGGGCCCGCCCTGCTGTCTCGAAGCAATCAAGCTGGAAAGAGGTAGAAATGGCGCCTGAACCCATGCTTCGCGAGCCAGCCGACCTGCCCATGAAAACCCGCATCAGCATCA
>CAZPFD010000006.1:24921-33156 GCA_964585725.1 uncultured Ectothiorhodospiraceae bacterium
GAACCCATGCTTCGCGAGCCAGCCGACCTGCCCATGAAAACCCGCATCAGCATCAAAAGCCTGTTGCTGGCCTCCTTTGCGGCTGTTCTCCTGCACACGCCGCTCGAGGCCTCGGCCCGCATCAAGTGCTGGACGAACGACGAGGGCGTTCGCGAGTGCGGAGACGCCGTTCCGCCCGAGTATGCGCAGGATTCCCACGAGGAGTTGAACAAGCGCGGCATCACCGTCGATCGCAGGGCCCGCGCCAAAACGCAAGAGGAGATCGAGGCGGAGAAGCGCCGCCAGGAAAAGATTAACGAGGAGAAGCGCCGCACCCGCGAGCAAGCCGAACGCGATCGCGTGCTGCTAGCGACCTTCACCACGGAAGAAGACCTGCTCCTCGCGCGCGACAGTCGCCTCCAGGCGATCGAGGCGCGCATCACGCATACCCGGCAGCTCATCGCCAAGCTCGAGCAGACTCGGGAAACGCTGCGTTCCGAAGCCGCGAACCACGAGCTCAGCGGAAAGCCGATCCCGGCCGGGTTGCAGAGCGATCTCACGGACGTGGAGCGCCAGATCGAGAGCCTTCGCGACAACATCCAGCGGCATGAAGACGACAAGGAAGCGCTCCGGGAGAAGTTCGCGCGGGACCTGGCCCGCTACCGCGCGCTGCGGGCCAAGCAGGACGCCGACTGAGCCCGCACCCGGCTCACAGCACCATCGCCGAAGGCACCTCCCGGAGCTGCCGCCGGTAATCTTCCACGTTCGGTATCACGCGTGCCACCAGAGCCCAGAACCGCGGCGAGTGATCCATGTATCTCAGGTGGCACAGCTCGTGGACGATCACATAGTCCACGAGATCCGAGGGCAGCAGCATCAAGCGCCAGTTCAGGCTGATGGCGCCCCGTGCCGAGCAGCTGCCCCAGCGCGTGCGCTGCCCGCGCACCGTGATGCGGGTGGGCGACACACGCAGCGTCTCGGCGAAGGGATCGATGCGGGCGGGAAGAGCGCGGCGCGCCTCGCTGCGGTACCACCCTTCGAGCAGATTCCGCACTCGATGCCGATCCCATGCGGTGGCGTAGACGTGCAGCGTCCTGCCACGGCGCAGCACGCGGGAATGCTCGCGCGCGCTGCGGACATCGAGACGCAGGCGCGCATCCAGCAGCGGCAACGTCGTACCGGTGCGCAGCGGCGGCCGGCGGATGAAAAGCTCGCGCGCCGCCTCCAGCTGCTTGACCACCCAGTCCGCGTGCTCGCGAATCGCGGCTTCGGCCTCGCTGCGGCTGTAGCTCCAGGGCGCTCGGACCTGTAGCTCCCCCTCGTCGTCGAGCACGAGGTGCACGTGTCGGCGTCCGGCCACCCGGTGAAGCGTATACGGGACCACGTCTCCCCTGAGCGCGACCTCTCCGCGCCGGGTCACCCTGTTCCTCCTCATCACTCCCCTCTCCTAGAGCCCGCATTTCTTACCCGGCCCGAACGGGAGGGATCGCCCCCCTGCTCCGGAAGGCACGGCCTCCCAGCGGGCACCTGGGGTTCGTGAGCGCGGCGTTCGCGCGGGATCTCAGGTGCAAAGATACCTGGAATCCGCAGGCGCGGGGAGCCCATCGCAGCCCGCCTGAAAAAGCTCGTAAAAATAGATAATTGCGCCCGGAGGGTCAGCCGGGCTCAGGGGGGTGGCCCGGCGCCGCCGGCCCCGCGCGCGGGGCGGCGAACCGGGGGCGCCTCGCGGGCGCGGGCGGGTCCGCCTCGCGCCCCCGTGGACGGGCCAGCCCTCAGGACTGAGTCTCGACGGCGTGCGCGGGAAACAGCGACGTCTCCAGCAGCGGCCACTGCTTCTCCCAGTCCTCCACCGGCGAGCGCTGAAAGCCGCTGCGGCTGAACTGCGCCATACGCCCCTCGACCACCGCCATCAGCAGATTGGCCGCGGCGCCCGAGGGCGTCCCCCTGCGCGTGGCGCCGAGGGGTTCGCTCTCACGGAAGATCTGCTTGAGCTGCGTCTCCAGCCTGTTGAAGAACTGTGCCACACGGGAGCGCAGACGTTCGCTTTCCCCCACCAGCGGATCGCCGAGCAGCACGCGTGTGATCCCGGGATTGCGCTCCGCGAACCCGAGGAGGAGGCTGATGATCTGCTCGCAGCGCCGGGGCGCCGACTTCTCCTCCGCCAGGATGCGGTTCACGCGCTGAAACACCGTGTCCTCGGCGAACTCGATGAGGCCCTCGAACATCTTGGCCTTGCTCGGGAAATGCCGGTACAGGGCCGCTTCCGACACGCCCACGACCTGGGCCAGGTGCGCGGTCGTGATTCGGGTCCCGGGATGCGATTCGAGCTCGCTTGCCAGCGCTTCGAGAATCTGCTGCCGTCGCGAGGATCGTTGTGCACGCGGTGGCATGATTCACCCGTGCGGTGCAGGCACGCAGCGGCTCGCGCGTTCCGGTTTGAGCAAAGCAGGTCGTATCGGCATCATTCCCCCCCTTCCTCGCGATATATGAGCGTCCCCACGCCCTCTGTAGTCAGAATCTCCAGCAGCACGGCATGCTCGACCCGCCCGTCGATGATGTGGGCCGTGGCCACCCCGGCGCCGACCGCTTGCAGCGCACAACGGACCTTGGGCAGCATGCCGCCGTGAATGGTCCCGTCCGCTATCAAAGCCTCCACCGCACGGGCTCCGAGCCCGGTCAACAGCTTGCCGTCCTTGTCGAGCAATCCGGGCGTGTTGGTCAGGATGATGAGCTTTTCCGCTTTTAGCGTCTGCGCCAGCTTGCCGGCGACCAGATCTGCGTTGATGTTGTAAGAAGCTCCGTCGTCGCCCACCCCGATAGGCGCGATAACCGGGATGAAGTTGCTCTTGACCAGCATGTCTATGAGCGATGTGTCGATGCGCTCCACCTCGCCCACGTGTCCCAGATCGATGATCTCGGGCGCGTCGAGCTCGGGACTGCGGCGCGGCGCGACGAGCTTGCGCGCCCGTATGAGAGCACCGTCCTTGCCGGTCAAACCGACGGCCATGCCGCCACGTGCGTTGATCAGATTCACGATCTCCTTGTTGACCAGGCCGCCGAGCACCATCTCCACCACGTCCATGGTTTCACTGTCGGTGACCCGCATCCCATCGATGAATCTGCTCTCCTTCCCGATGCGCTCCAGAAGCTTTCCGATCTGCGGACCGCCCCCGTGCACGACCACGGGGTTGATGCCTACCAGCTTCATCAGCACCATGTCGCGCGCGAAGCCGCTCTTCAGCGCCTCCTCCACCATGGCATGACCGCCGTACTTGATGACGACGGTCTTGCCCGTGAAGCGCTGAATGTACGGCAACGCCTCAGAGAGCACCCGTGCGATATTCATCGCGCGAGTCGAATCAAGCGACATCGAATGATTGACTAATCGTAAGTTGTCAGCTGGTAAAGTCCGCTTTTCTTATTGTTCTTCCGCGCTCCATCCCTGGCCCTGAGTCCCTTTTTTCATCCAGTCAGAAAGGCAACGCGAGATTCGGCTGGTGTTTGAGGAGCACCCGCCGGAACTCTTCCTGAATTCGCTGCAAACCTTTCTCGTCGGTCGCTTCGAAACGCAGCACGAGAGAGGGCGTCGTATTGGACGCGCGCACGAGCCCCCACCGATCCGGGTAGTCGACCCGCAGACCGTCGATGGTCGTCACCTGACCCTCGGCAAACGGTTTTGCCTCTGTGAGCCGTTGCATGAGCTTCAGATGCGCGCCCTCCCGCATGTCGACGCGCAGCTCCGGCGTGCCGACATTGCGCGGCAGCCGGGCGAATATCTCGGTCGGCGGCTTGTTCACCGCGAGCAGAATCTCCAGCATGCGCGCGGCCGCGTACAGCGCGTCGTCGAACCCGTACCAGCGTTCCTTGAAGAAGATGTGGCCGCTCATCTCGCCGGCGAGCAGCGCCCCCGTCTCGCGCATCTTGCTCTTGATGAAGGAGTGGCCGGTGCGCCCCATGACGGGCTCGCCGCCCAGCTTCTCGATCACCTTCGCCAGCAGATTCGTGCACTTGACGTCGTAGACCACCTTGGCCCCGGGATTTCGCGAGAGCACGTCGCGGGCGAAGAGCATCATCTGCCGGTCGGGCCATATGATTTGTCCGTCGCCGTCGACGACGCCCAGGCGATCGCCGTCACCGTCGAAGGCGAAGCCCACGTCCGCTTCATGCTCGCGAACGGCGGCGATCAGGTCGCGAAGGTTCTCCGGCTGGCTGGGATCGGGATGATGGTTCGGGAAGCGACCGTCGATCTCGCAGTACAAAGGTACCACGTCGTGGCCCAGAGCACGCAGCAGCTTGGGCGCGAGCTCACCCGCCGCCCCGTTGCCGCAGTCCACGACCACCTTGTAGGCGTTGCCGAGCGCGACCGGCACGTCCTCGCTCACCATCCGCACGTACTCCGGCGCCACGTCCATGGCCTGGAGGCTCCCCCGGCCGTCCACCAGGTTCCCCGACTCGAGACGGGAGCGCAGCGCCGCGATGTCGTCGCCGAACAGCGTCTCCTCCGCGAGCATGATCTTGAACCCGTTGTAATCGGGCGGGTTGTGGCTGCCGGTGACCATCACGCCGCTGCCGGTGTTGAGATAGTGAGTGGCGAAGTAGAGCACCGGCGTCGGCACGCAACCGATGTCGATGACGTCTCGTCCCGCGGCGCGCAGCCCCTCGATGCAGGCCTCCGCCAGCTCGGGGGAGGAGCGACGGCCGTCACGACCCACGACGATGGTCTGCTGGCCTCGATCGTGCGCCTCGCTGCCGATGGCGCAACCCAGCGCGCGCGCGACCTCCGAGCCCAGCGTCTCGCCCACCACGCCGCGGATGTCGTAGGCGCGGAAGATGGACGCGGGCACGCTTGTCGGGTCCGCGGGCCGCGAACGCTCGGGCACGGGCTCGCGCTCGCCGGGGGCGCCGCTGCGCGTCTCCTGGGGATTCTCGACCTCCTCCACCACGATACCCGCGGTCGCCTCGTCGCTCCACGCCGGTGCCACGGGCGTATTCTCCAGGTCGTCGTCTTCGGCGGTTTCGCGTTTCGCTTTCGGCTTTGCCCGCGCCGGCGGCGGTGCCCGCTGCACGGACGCGGCGGGCTGGCGGCGGTTGGAGATCCACACCGAGAGCGCGAGCAACAGCGCCGCGCCGGCGCCGGCTCCGATCATCATCCCGCGCGTGGGAGCCAGTGCCGGCTCCCGGGCCCGCACCCAGAAGGCGAGCTGCCACTGTGTCCCCGGGACGACATTGCCCAGGAAGTCGGGCGGCAGGGAACGCAGACCATCGTCGCCGCGCCTCGCGATAGGGAGCGATTGCCCCTGAGGCACGAACTGCCTGAGCTCTACGTAGTCTGCGGTGAGCGGGACGGCGTTCATCGCCTGCTGCAGCAGCGACGTATCGAGCGCGAGCAGCACCTGTCCCACCAATCGCCCGTTGCCGTCCTCCAGACGGCGCACGTCGGCAATATGCTCGTCTTTGCCGCCGTAGAGGTGAATCTCGGGCAGAATCGGCTCCTCGCTCCGGGCGGAGCGGCTCAGCAGGTCCAGCGACGCGTAGCTCAGAGGCGGGTGCGTCGAGTAGTCCACTTCACCCGCGCCCGGCCGCAGCAGCCATGCCCTCAGGATCGCAGGATTTGCGGCTGCGATCTCGCGCTCCGCGCCCCTTATCGCGGCGGGGTCGCCGCGCGAGACCAAAGCCGCAAGCTCGCGCTCTCGCAGCAACCCGTCCACATCCGGCCAGGCGCGGATGATGGCGCCGCTGAGGTTCCCCGCGTAGGCCTGCCCCGCCTCTTTGGTGCTCTGCAGCTGCTGCTGGAGCGTCCAGTCCCGGTATAGCTTGTATCCATAGTTGGCAGCCACGCTCAACGCGATCAGGACCAGCAGCACGATGAGCGGCAAGCCCCACCTGGACCAAATCCGGTTCAGCTCCCGGCGCTGGCTTGCCACGCCTGCGGTTCGCTGCAGCTGCATAAGTCGGGCCGTTCGAAACCGTAACTTCAGGAGTGATCAACGGACGTGAGCGGAAGAAATTTAGGCCTATATTGAGGCCGCGCGCTCACGTGCGTCCCGAGTGGCCGAACCCGCCCTCGCCCCGGACGCTCTCCCGGAAGGCGTCGACCACATCGAACTCCGCCCGCACGACGGGAACGAAGACCATCTGGGCAATGCGCTCGCCGGGCTGGATGGTAAAGGACTCCTTCCCGCGATTCCAGCAAGACACGTAGATCTGCCCCTGATAGTCGGAGTCGATGAGCCCCACCAGATTGCCGAGCACGATGCCGTGCTTGTGGCCGAGGCCCGAGCGCGGCAGGAGCACGGCGGCGAGGCCCGGATCTTCGATATGGATGGCCATGCCGCTCGGTATCAGATGCGACTCCCCGGGATGTATGTCGAGCGGCTCGTCGAGACAGGCACGCAGGTCCACGCCGGCGGACCCGTCGGTGGCATAGGTCGGGAGCGGAAAGCTAGTCCCGAGACGCGGATCGAGGAGCTTGAGCTGCAATGGGTTGCGCATGGTAGCGTTCCGCGATGACCCGCACGAGCTCCCGCGCGAGCGCTGCCTTGGACGCCCGCGGGAGCTCGCGACGCCCATTCTCCCAAAGAAGCAGAAGGGCATTTTCGTCGCTGGCAAAACCCACGCCCGCGGGGCCGACCCGGTTTGCGGCGATGAGGTCGAGCGACTTCTTGTGCAGCTTCTCGAGCGCGTGCTGCTCCACGTTCTCCGTCTCAGCGGCGAAACCGACCGTGAACGGCCCGTCGGCGAGCGCGGCCACCTCGGTCAGAATGTCGGAATTGGGCACCAGCGCGAGCTCGATGCGCTCGTCGCCCTTTTTGATCTTGGAGGCCGAGAAAGCCTCCGGTCGATAGTCCGAGACCGCCGCCGCGGCGATGAAGATGTCGCTCCGGCCGGCGTGGTGCATGACCGCCTCGTGCATCTGCTGGGCGCTGGTCACCTCGACCCGCGTCACGCCTGCGGGCGCCGCCAGCATCGTGGGCCCACTGACCAGAGTCACCGCGGCACCCGCCTCAACGGCGGCCCGCGCGATGGCGTAGCCCATCTTCCCGGAGCTGTGGTTGGTGATGAAGCGCACGGGATCGAGGGGCTCGTGGGTGGGCCCGGCCGTGATCAGCACGGACAGCCCCGCAAGGGGACCGCTCTCCGAGCCGTGCACGAGGGCGCGCACGATGTCCAGGGGGTCGAGCATGCGCCCGGGTCCGATCTCGCCGCAGGCCTGAACGCCCTCGGCCGGGCCCAGCAGCCGCGCGCCGCGCTCCTCCAGGACCCGCTTGTTCGCCTGGGTGGCCGGTGCGCTCCACATCCGCTGGTTCATGGCCGGCGCCAGCACCAGCGGCGCGCTCGTGGCAAGACACAGGGTGCTCAGAAGATCGTCGGCCAGCCCGTGGGCCAGCTTCGCCATGATGTCGGCGCTCGCCGGGGCGATGAGCACCACGTCCGCCCAGCGGGCGAGCTCGACGTGCCCCATGCCGGCCTCGGCGGCGGGGTCCAGCAGCTCGGTGTGCACCGGATGCCCGGACACCGCCTGCATCGTGAGCGGGGTGATGAACTGCCGGGCGGCGGCGGTCATGACCACGCGCACCTCGCAGTCGTGCTCGCGCAGCCGCCGCGCGAGATCGGCGCTCTTGTAGGCAGCCACGCCGCCGCTCACGCCCAGAACGATGCGATCGGGGGCCCGCGCGTTGTTGGATGGGGTCGGCATTTCGACTAGAGTGTAACCTACGACCGACCGCACGAGACACGGAGGTCTTGTGGCCATCACGGACTGGCCCGCTGCGGAGCGGCCCCGCGAGAAGCTGCTCGCCCGCGGCCCCGCCGCCCTCTCCGACGCCGAGCTGCTCGCCATTTTTCTGCGCACCGGCGTCCCGGGGCGAACCGCCATCGACCTGGCGCGCGAGCTGCTGCGCGAGTTCGGCGGCCTGCGACCGCTGCTGGAGGCCGAACGCACGCGTTTTTGCGCGGCGCGCGGGCTGGGCTCGGCGAAATACGTGCAGCTCGCCGCCTGCCTGGAGATGGGCCGGCGCTATCTCGAGGCCCGCCTCATCCACGGGGATGCGCTCTCCAGCCCTGCCGATACCCGCGACTATCTGTCTGCGCGCCTGCGCCCTTACCCCCACGAGGTGTTCGCCTGCCTGTTCCTGGACAACCGCCATCGTGTGCTGGCCTTCGAGGAGCTGTTCCGCGGCACCATCGACGGCGCCGCCGTGCATCCGCGCGAGGTGGTGAAACGGGCGCTGGCCCACAACGCCGCCGCCCTCATCC
>CAZPFD010000006.1:33166-33679 GCA_964585725.1 uncultured Ectothiorhodospiraceae bacterium
TCTCCTTCGCCGAGCGCGGTCTCCTGTGAGCTTGCCAAGCTCGGAGCGGATTGCTATAAATTAGAGCTTTTCCGCCCGGCTCTCGCCGGCTCTCGGAAGACGACCATGGCCAGGACCTGTCAAATCACCGGCAAAAGGCCCACGTCCGGGAACAACGTCTCGCACTCGAACCGCAAGACCCGGCGGCGCTTCGTGCCCAACCTGCACACCCACCGCATCTGGGTGGCGAGCGAGAATCGCTGGGTGAAGCTGCGCACCTCCAAGAAGGGCTTGCGCCTCATCGACAAGCATGGCATCGACGCGGTGCTGGCCGGGCTCAGGGCCCAGGGCACCAAGATCTGACAGCGAGGAAATCTCCATGCGCGACAAGATCCGTCTCGTCTCGAGCGCCGGAACCGGGCATTTCTACACCACCGACAAGAACAAGCGGAGCACCCCGGACAAGCTGAGCATCAAGAAGTACGATCCCGTGGCGCGCAAGCACGTGATCTACAAGGAAGCCAAGATCAAGTA
>CAZPFD010000007.1:0-5621 GCA_964585725.1 uncultured Ectothiorhodospiraceae bacterium
CCGTGGGCGCCGCCGCTGGCTCCCATCAAGATCATCATGACCATCGGGATCGGCCTGATGCTCCTTCAGGCGATATCGACGTTCTTCAAGAACGTGGCGGAGGCGCGCGGGAAGCCGTTGACATGAGCTATGAACTGATCGCGCTGCTCATGTTCGCCACGATGATGCTGATGCTGCTCACGGGGCAGCGCGTCTTCGGCGCCATCGGCTTCGTGGCCACCATTTTCGCGCTGCTCCTGTGGGGTCAGGGGAGCTGGGAGATGCCGTTCAACGCGAGCTTCATCGTGCTGAACTGGTACCCGCTCCTCACGCTGCCCCTGTTCGTCTACATGGGATACATGCTTTCCGAGTCCGGGATCGCGAGCGATCTGTACAGGACGTTCCATGTCTGGATGGGGCCGCTCAACGGCGGTCTGGCCATCGGCACCATCGGCCTGATGGTCGCGATCTCGGCCATGAACGGACTGAGCATAGCCGGCATGGCGATCGGGGCGACCATCGCGCTGCCCGAGATCCTGAGACGCGGCTACGACAAGACCATGATCACCGGCGTGATCCAGGCCGGCAGCTCCCTGGGGATCATGATCCCGCCCAGCGTCGTTCTCGTGCTGTATGGAATGATAGCCAGGCAGCCGGTCGGCCAGCTGTGGCTGGCGGGGATCTTCCCGGGCCTGCTGCTGGCGGCCTTGTTCGTGGCCTACATCGCCATCAGGTGCCGCCTGCAGCCGGAGCTCGGCCCGGCGCTGCCGCTGGAAGAGCGCCAGAAGATAACCTGGGCGGAGAAGTTCAAGCTCCTCACGTCCGGCATCATCCCCCTCATCATCATCTTCCTGATGATAGGGCTGTTCCTGATGGGGGTGACCAGCCTGGTGGAGAGCGCGGCGGTGGGTGCTGCCTCCGCGACCGTCGCCGCCCTGGTCAAAGGCCGGCTGAGCAGGAAGGTGCTGGAGGAGACGGTACGCAAGACGCTGAGCATCAGCTGCATGTTCATGTGGATCATCCTGGCCGCTCTTTGCTTCAGCGCCGTCTTCGACGGGCTCGGGGCGGTGCGTGCCATCGAGTTTCTGTTCCTCGAGCAGTGGGGGCTCACGCCCTGGCAGATACTCATCATGATGCAGCTTACGTACCTGTTGATGGGAACGTTCCTGGATGACACGGCGATGCTCATCATCGTTGCGCCGCTGTACGTTCCTCTGATCATCGGTCTGGGCTTCGACCCGGTGTGGTACGGCATCTTGTATACCGTGACCTGCCAGATCGCGTACATGACGCCCCCGTTCGGGTACAACCTGTTCCTGATGAGGGCGATGGCGCCGAAGGAGATAACGCTGGCGGACATCTACCGCTCCATCATCCCCTTCGTGCTGATCATGGTTTTCGGTCTGGCGCTGGTGATGGTGTTTCCGGAGATAGCGTTGTGGCTGCCGAGCTTGTATTACGGAAAATGAGGTCTTTCGGCTGCCGCCGTGGCGGCCGGATGTGCGGTGTGTGATGATGAGAAGGGTCAAGACTACGTAGTGCGGAAGTTTTTCAAGGAGGAGTGCTGGGGAGCTGTAAATGATGATGCGGGCGGGTCCCTGCGGACCGCCCAACAGGAGGGTGAGGACCATGACGAAGAGACGTGATTTTCTCAAGAACGCGGGATTGACGACGACGGCCGCCGTCGGCGGGACTATCCTGGGTGCGCCTTACGTGCATGCGCAGAGAACGATCAGATGGCGGCTGCAGACATATGCCGGCGCGGCCCTGGCGGCGCACGTCATCAAGCCGTCGATCGATGCGTTCAACCGTGCGGCGAACGGGGAGATGGTGATCGAGCTGTACAACGCAGATCAGCTGGTACCCCACGGCGAGCTGTTCAGAGCGCTTCAGAGGGGCACGGTGGACGCGGTCCAGAGCGACGACGACTCGATAGCGGCGCCGGTGGATGTCTCGGTCTTCGGCGCCTATTTTCCGCTGGCGTCGCGCTACTCGCTGGACGTCCCGGCGCTGTGGCACTGGTACGGCTTGAACGAGATCTGGGAGGAGGCGTACGCGGAGGTCGAGAACGTAACGTGGCTGAGCACGGGGGCATGGGATCCGTGCAACTTCGCCACCACGGAGCCCATCCGCAGCCTCGAGGACTTCAAGGGAAAGCGGCTGTACATGTTCCCCACGATTGGCAGGTTCATGCAGCGGTTCGGGGTGGTGCCCATGTCTCTGCCGTACGAGGACGTGGAGATGGCCATTCAGACCGGAGAGCTGGACGGCGTGGCCTGGTCCGGCATCACCGAGGACTACACGGTCGGATGGGCCGACGTCACCAACTACTATCTGACCAATCCGGTCTCCGGCGCCTGGGCGGGGTCGTACTTCGCCAACTCGGAGAGATGGAACGAGCTGCCCGAGCACCTGAAGACGCTGTTCCGGCTGGCGATGGACAGCTCTCACTACTACAGACAGCACTGGTACTGGCAGGGCGAGGCCAGATACCGCACCGGAGGCGGAAAGCTGCAGCTCACCTCCATCCCGGACGAGGAGTGGAAGATCGTGGAGAAGGAGGCGCTCAAGTTCTGGGACGAGGTCGCCAAGCAGAGCCCCAGGAACGCGAGGGTGGTGCAGATACTCAAGGACTACGTGGCGACGATGGACAAGGCAGGGCCTCCGTACCGCTGCGCGTAAGTGGCGGACGGCGAGCCGGGAAGGGCAGGGACGCCCTTCCCCTCAGCGCCCGTCCTCGTCGCGCCGCGAGCGTCGCTCGAGCAGTCGTTGGTGGCGCCGCCGCCTGCGGTGCTCGCTGCGCGCCAGCCAGCGATCGAAAGCGGTGCCTTCCAGGTGGTATCCAGATGTGTGGAGCCACCTCGCTCAGAAGAGCTCGGAGCGTGCCGCCGGCCGTCCCAGAAGATCGTGGGTGAGCAGGCGCAGCAGATGATGCGCCATGGATCCGAGCATCTCCAGGCGGGTGATGCGCCCCGGGGCGGAGCCGCCGAGGCAGCCGAGCAGCTCCTCGGCGATGCGGTTCCAGGCCACGTGTGCCGTGGAGGCGCCGTAGTGGATCTTGTCCCAGCCCGTGAATCGATGCAGATCCTTGACCACCCGCACATCGGCGCCGTCCTGGTGCAGGAGAAAATCGTTGACCGTGTGCACGGCGGCGCGCGCCCGGCGCCGGTCCACCGGGCTGCGCGGGAACAACATGGCCCGCAGCAGGCGGAACCGGGCCTCGCCCAGGTCCTGTTCCGGATCCACCGGGATCACGGTGGCCACGATGCAGGCGCCGAGGGAGCGCAGCTCCGCGATCAGGGCGTCGAGGCGGCGCACGATGGCTTCCCCGCACACGCCGCCCATGATGTCGTTGCCGATGTCCGTGATCAGGGCGATGACCCGGGCGCCGCGGGCCCGGGTGCGCGCCGCCTCGAGGATCCCGCCCTCGGGGATGGGCGGGTAGGTGACGTAGAGAAAGCCGCCCCTCGCGCAATAGCCGCGCCCGGGGCCCATGGCGGTCAGGAACCGCGCCGGCTGCGGCGCCAGCGCCGTGCGCAGGTGGCGCACGAGCGCGCGGTGTCCGCGGGACAGATTGCTCGCGCCGAGGAGGATGATGAGGACCGGCTCGCCGCGCCCCGCTGCGGCGTCCCCGCGGGACCTCTCGCCCTCGTGCGTCACGGCGGCCACACCGCGAGGATGAGGGGCACGCCGAGAAGCACGATGAGCGCCTCCAAGGGCAGCCCCATGCGCCAGTAATCGCCGAAGCGGTAGCCCCCCGGGCCCATCACCAGCACGTTGTTCTGGTGCCCGATGGGCGTGAGGAAGGCGCACGAGGCGCCGATGGCCGTGGCCATCAGGAACGGGTCCGGGCTCGCGCCGAGCTCCGCCGCGATACGCGCGGCGATGGGCGCCATCACCACGGCCGTGGCCACGTTGTTCATGATGTCGGAGAGGGTCATGGTGACCACCATGACCAGCGCGAGGACCACGAAGAGCGGCACGTCGCCGGCGGCCCCGGCGATGCCGTGTGCGATCAGGTCGGTGCCGCCGCTCGTCTCCAGGGCGTGCCCGAGGGGTATCATCGCCCCGAGGAGGATGATCACCGGCCAGTCGATGGCCTCGTAGGCCTGGCGCGCCGTGACCAGATTGAGCACCAGCAGCACGGCCACCGCCGCCCCGAAGGCGATGTGCACGGGCGCGATCCCCACGGCGGTCGCGCCCACCGCGGCGAGGAAAACCACCACGGGCAGGTAGATCTGGCGCGGCCCACCGAGCTTGAGGCCGCGCTCGGCGAGGGGCAGGCAGCCGAGGCTGCCGACTGCGTCGAACAGGGTCTCGGTCTCGCCCTGCAGCAGGAGCACGTCACCGGCCCGGATCCGGGCGTTCCCCAGACGCTCGCGCACGGGCTTGCCCTGGCGGGCCAGCGCGAGCAGGTTCACGCCGTAGCGCCGGCGCAGGTGCAGGCTCCGCGCCGTGCGCCCCTCGATCCAGGCCCCGTGCGGGACGACCGCCTCCACCAGGGAGACCTCGTCGCTGCGCAGGGTCTTGGTCGAGACCTCCTCGTCCGCGACCAGCTCCAGGCCTGCCGCGCCCACGAACTTCTCCACGGTTGCGGGGTCCGCGCGCAGGATGATGATGTCGCCCGCGCGCAGCCGCTCGTGTCGTACACGGCTCAGTATGCGCCGATCGTCGCGGATCAGGCCGATGGCGGTCACATTGTTCTCTTCCGCCTCCTCGAGCTCGAGCAGCTCCTTGCCGACGGCGTCCGAGTCCTCGGTCACCCGCACCTCGGTGATATACTCGTGGATCTCGAACAGCTCCTCGGGTGCACGCTTCCCGCGCCGGTCCTTGGGGAGCAGCCGCCAGCCCGCCAGCGTGACGAAGGCGACGCCCGCCACCGCCAGGGGCACGCCCACGGGTGAGAAATCAAAAAGCGAGAACGGTGTCGCGCCGACACTGTCGCGGTACACCGCTATGACGATGTTCGGCGGGGTGCCGATCTGCGTCATGAGCCCGCCGAGGATCGACGCGAAGGACAGCGGCATGAGCACGGTGGCCGGATTACGGGCGTTCTGCACGGCCACGGGCATCAGGAGCGCCAGTGCTCCGACGTTGTTCATGAACGCGGAGAGGAAGGCGGCGACGACACACAGCGCGGTGAGGTGCAGGAGCTCGCGTTCGGCGGCACGTCCGAGAAAGGCTGCAACCCGCTCGATGACGCCGGAGTTCTGAAAGGCGCGGGAGATGACGAGAACGGCGGCGACGGTCACCACCGCGGGGTGACCGAACCCGCCGAACGCACCGGAAGTGGGGACGACGCCGGCGGCGACACCGACCATCAGGGCCGCGAACGCCACCACGTCGTAGCGCCATCGCCCCCAGACGAACAGCACGAGGGCGGCCGCCAGGATGACGAAGACGCTGATCTGGTCGTTCGTCATGGGGGATTCATCCCGAAGAGGGGAATTTGTTCAGAATCGGGAAGACGGGTGGTTTCGGGGGACGACGCTGGGTCCCGGGGCACGCACCTCTCCGTCGCAAGAGAGAAGTCGCCTGAACATATAAGTGCGACAAAGGGAGTCCAATGAGCATCGAACTGTACACCTGGATCACACCCAACGGCCGCAAGGTCTCCATCATGCTCGAGGAGGTCGCGCTGC
>CAZPFD010000007.1:5631-11830 GCA_964585725.1 uncultured Ectothiorhodospiraceae bacterium
CGAGCAGTTCTCCGAGGAATTCCTCGCCATCAGCCCCAACAACAAGATCCCGGCCATCGTCGATTCCGAGGGGCCGGGCGGCGAACCCATCAGCCTGTTCGAGTCCGGCGCGATCCTCATCTACCTTGCCGACAAGACCGGGCAGCTGTTGCCCCGGGAGCCGCGGGCGTACTACTCCGTGATGCAGTGGCTCATGTTCCAGATGGGTCATGTGGGCCCCATGTTCGGGCAGGCGAATCACTTCCGCAAGTTTGCAAAGGAGAGGGTGCCCTACGGGATAGAGCGATATACCAAGGAGGCCCACAGGCTGTACCGGGTGATGGACCGGCGTCTGGCCGAGAGCGAGTATCTCGCCGGCGACGACTACACGATCGCCGATATCGCCACGTATCCGTGGGTCGCCCGCTACATCTGGCACGACATCGCTCTCGAGGACATCCCCAACGTCAAGCGCTGGTTCGAGGGCATCGGCGAGCGGCCGGCCGTGCGCGCCGGCATGGATGTCCCTTGAGGCGCCGGCCTGCGGGCTGGATCAAGGATTTTCGTACACTTCTCCTGCGCGCCATCCGGGGGCGAAGCCCCCGCGTTGGAGCGCGGAGGACAGCGCCTGCGCCAGGGTGCGCCGTGTCGCGTACTTGACCTCGTACAGATCCGCGTCACGGCTCGCGGCGAGGAGATAATCGTCGCTCGTCGTCAGCTCGTCGATCAGGTTCAGATCGAGCGCACGCTTGCCGTACCAGTGCTCGCCGGTGGAGACGCGCGCGATGTCGATGCTCGGTCTGTTCTCGGCGACGAATTCCTTGAACAACGCATGGACGTCTTCGATGTCTTGCTTGAACTTGGCGCGGTCCTCGTCGGTGTTCTTCCCGAACACGGTGACCGTGCGCTTGAACTCCCCGGCTTTGAACTGCTCGAAATCGATGCCGCGGCTGTCGAGCCAGCGATGGAAGTTGGGGAGCTGCGCGAGCACCCCGATGGATCCGACGATGGCAAACGGAGCGGCGATGATGCGATCGGCCACGCAGGCCATCATGTAACCTCCGCTCGCCGCCACCTTGTCGATGGCCACCGTGAGGGGGACGCTTCTCTGTCTGATTCTCAACAGCTGGGACGCCGCGAGCCCGTGCTCGTGCACCAGACCGCCGGCGTTCTCCAATCTCAATACCACCTCGTCCTCGGCCCGCGCAAGACTCAGGATGGCGGTTATCTCCTCGCGCAGCGAGGCGACGGCCGTCGCCTTGATGTCGCCCCGGAAGTTGACCACGTAGACCGTTCGCCGCCTCTTTCCCTTCGAGCTCTTGTCCGCAGCCTTTCTGCGTTTCTTCTCCGTCTTGAGCGATGCCTTGAACGCTTTCTTGGGGAGCACTTCCTTCTTGAGGATTGCGGACATCTGCTCGTACTTCTTGTTGAGGTGCTTGACCTCGAGGCGATCGGTCGCGCGCTCCCGCCTCGAGAGCGCGACCGTCATCGCAACCACGATGCCGATGGCGACGACGACCGTCATCGCCTTTGCGAGAAACAGCCCGTACTGCATCAGAATGTCTGTCATATCTCACTCCTTGCTCCATCGGGCGACTCCGTTCGGCTCCGCGCCCGGAGCCGGAAGGTTACCCGATCAGGGCTGAGGCCGCGCTGCGAACCCGGATGCAGGGTACGCCGGTTGTGCGCCGGGGATCGAGCTTGGCGAAGAGCGACGGAGACGCAGGCCGCAGCGCGGCGGTGGGGTTTCAGCCTAGACGGGCGCTCGGAAGGACGCTACAGCGCGAGCCGAAGCCAAGGACGATCTCAGGCCGGTCCGCGGCGCGCCGGGGGGCACGTCGCCGACCCGAGCCGTTCACGGGCGGCTCCCTCGGCGTCCGGCGCGCCGTCTCGCGGGCGCGAGCCCGCCGCCCTGCGGCGCGGCTGCGAGGTCATTGCAGCCAGACGTTGACGATCCGGAGGTCGTTCGGGGACAGGGTTCCGGCCGCGCGCTTCAGGCGCAGGATATTCACGATGTAATCGTAGCGGGCGCGCGCCAGATCGCGCTTGGCCTCCGCCAGCGTCCGTTCCGCGTCCACGACGTCGACCGCGGTGCGCGTGCCCACGTCGAAGCCGGCGCGCGTGGCCTCCAGCGCGGTCTCGCTGGACACGACGGCCTGCGCGAGCGCTTTGATCCCGCTGATGCCGGACATCACGCCCAGGTACGCCTCGCGGGTCTCGCGCTGCGCGGTGCGCTGCTCCTGAGTGAGCACCTCCAGGGATTCGCGGTGCAGCGCCCGCGCCTCGCGCGTGCGCGAGACGGCGCCTCCGCCCTCGAAGATGGGCACGTTCACCTCCACGCCAAAGGAGCCGGTCTCGGTCTCGGAGCCGAACTGACCGCCGCTGTCGCGGAAGTTGTACGAGGCCACGAAGTCGGCCGTGGGCAGCCACCCCTCCGACGCCACGCGCTTGATCTCCACCCGGGCGGTGTCCACCGAGTGCTGCGCCGCCTGCACGCGCAGATTCTGCTCGAGGGACACGCGCGTCCACTCGTCGATGTTGGCGGGATCGGGCGGTGTGAGGGGCATGTTCTCCGCGACCAGCGGCTCGAGGTCGGGGAAGTAGGTCCCCGTGATCTCGCGCAGCGCCTCGTTGGCGTTGTCCAGATCGTTCTCCGCGCGGATCTCGGCGGCGACCGCCCGGTCGAAGCCGGCCTGCGCCTCCTGCACATCCGTGATCGCGCTCACCCCCACCTCGAAGCGCTTGCGCGCCTGCTCGAGCTGGCGGCCGAGCGCGCGCCGGGCGGTTCGGGTGAACTCGAGCGTATCCATGGCGGCCAGCACGTCGAAGTAACGGCTCGCCGTGCGGACCATGAGATCCTGCAACGCGCCGCTGAGCTGCGCCTGGGCCTGCTCGATATTGCTGCCGGCCTGCTGCAGCCCGAACCAGCGGTCGAGGCGGAAGATGGGCTGGGTCAGATCCGCCGACCAGGTCGTGCTCCGGAAGTCGATGGTTCCGGAGGTGCCGAAATCCGATTCGATGTCCTGTTCGTTTTCCTGTGTCGAGTACGTGAAGTCTATGAAGGGGAGCAGCAGAGCCCGGGCCTGGGGCTTCTGCTCCAGAGTGGCGCGGGTGGCCGCCTGCACCCGCCCGTATTCGGTGTCGTTGCGCTCGGCTTCACGGAAGACCTCGATGAGGTCGGCTGCCCGCGACTGCGCGGACGCCATCAGCGCCCCACACAGAATCACGGTAGCGATGAGCCCTCGTTCCATGGTCATGCCCCCCGGAGACGTTCAGATGCGAGGTGTTCGATTTCGATGGCCAGGCCGCTCGTGGCTTCCTTATCGGTTGCTTTCGGCCATTCTTCAGAATCTAGCCTGCATTTCCCGCCGGGCAAGGTCTGTACACGGGACGCTCACAGGACGAAGGGGCGGGGCCTACGGGCCCCTTTGAGCGGCGGCAGCACGGTCTCGAACAGACTCTCGGTGCTCCAGTCGTCCTCGTCCGCGCGCGTGATGAGCAGCGCTTCCATGGCCGGAGCCTCGCCCACGATGACGAACAGGCGCCCGCCGACAGTGAGCTGGCGCTGAAAGTCGTGCTCGAGCAGGGGCACCGAGCCCGTCACGGCAATGGCCTCGTAGGGCGCGCCCTTCTCCCAGCCGTGCAGGCCATCCCCGGCCTCGAGGGTCACGTTGTTCACGGTGTGCCTGGCCAGGTTGCCTTCCGCGAACTCCTTGAGCCCCGGGGAGATCTCGATGCTGATGACTTCCGCGCTCAAGGCCGCCAGCAGGGACGTGACATAGCCGCTGCCGGTGCCGATCTCGAGCACCCTGTCCTCGGGGGTCAACGCCAGTGCCTGCAGCATGCGTGCCTCCTCTCTGGGCGGCATCATGACTTCCCCGCTCTCCAGGGGCACGTGGGTATCCGCGTATGCGAGGTAGCGATAGGCCTCGGGCACGTACTCCTCCCGGGGTGCCTCCGCGATCACGTCGAGCACGCGCTGATCCAGCACCTCCCAGGTCTGGATCTGGCGCTTGAGCATGTTCAGTCGTGCCGTTTCGAAGTCCATCCGCAACGTCTTCCGGGAGGTTTGAAACCCGGGCGAAGCCGGGGGCGTGCAGCTTCGTTACGAGCGGACGTCGCACCCCGCGCGATCCCGGCGTCCACAGGTCCCCGCTTGCCGCCCCGGGCGTCCCCGTACCTTCACTTCCCCGCCGCCACCGGCTGCGCGCGCCGCACCTCGCGCGCCGGCTCCGGGGTTTGATTCGCGAGCTCAGCCGCTTTCTCATCCGATGCCGGCGCGCGCGGGGGCGGCGGCGGCGCATCCCCGGCTCTCGGAGCGCCCGAAGGATTGGTGAAGCGGTCGTTCAAGTCTTGGACGAAACGGTCCGCGTCGGCGAGTATTTGCGCGATCTGCTTGCGCGAGCGTCTTCCCCACCCCGCCGGTTTGGCGGAGAACGCCGATCGCCACGGGCGCGTGTTCTTCAGGAAAGCGCGGATGATGCGCTCGCGCATGTCGCCGAGCGAGGAATCCCGCTTGAGCCGCGCCACCACCAGACGCGCTGCGGTCTTGCGCACGAGAAAATGCAGGTACACGGCGAGTACGACGACGACCGCGACGGCGCCCCAGCCCAGTACGGGGTTGCCGACGAGCGTCTCCATCCAGGGTGGCGCGAAGCGCAGCCCCTCCCAGTAGCCGGCATAAACGCTCCAGGCGAGCAGCAGCGCGAGGATGAGGCCGAACGCGATCCCGTCGAGCCACAGGACACGCCGCTTCCACGAGGCTTTGGCGTCGCGGATGCGCGGGACCAGATCGTCGCGAAGGAGCTTGGTCGTCTTCTCCAGCACGCCGATGACCCGGTAGGCGCGTTCCACCTCGACCTGATGCATGCGCCCGTAGATCTCCTTGATGTCGATCTCGCGCTTGTACTCGAAGCGTTTGCGCCGTTCCTCATCCTCGATGGGAGCGGCAGCATCGGGATCGTATATGCGATAGAAACGCCCGGCGGTGAGGCCTTTCTGCGCGAGAGCGCGCTGCCAGGCGGCGAAGACTTCCTCCGGATTGTCCTCTCGTGCGGTGTTGTCGATCTGATTCAGTATGTACAGGAACTTGGTGGAGTCCGGGCGTTTGATGGTGTCCGCCACCAGGTGCTCCAGCGTATCGTGCATCGCGCCCGGCTCGGGGTGGCGTGCGTCGAAGAATACGAGAACGAGATCGGAGAGATCGATGATGTGGTCGGTGATGCGCAGGGTCGACGTGCGCTGCGCATCGGCGTCGAAGCCCGGCGAATCGATGAAGATCTTCCCCCGGAGCTTCTCGCTGTCGCAGGTCTTGAGCTGGAGGTATGAATCCAGCCGCCGGCCTTCTCCCGAGGCTACCTCTTCGATGTCGCGGCTGATCTGGTAGAAAGGGAAGCGCGGATCGCTGTCGAGTGCAAGTCCGGGCAGCACACGCGGCTCCGCTTCGGGGCCGAAGCAGATGACGGTGAACTTGTCGTCGACGGCCTGATTTCCCGTGAGCTGCAGCCGCTTGGCCACATACTGATTGATGAAAGTCGACTTGCCCGAGGAGAAGGTGCCGAGCACGGCGATGACGGGCCACCAGGAGACCTTGGTGGCGTAGGATTCGCTGCGGTCGAGCAACCCGAGTCGGTAGGCCACCTTATCGAGGCGCCGGAAGCTCTTGACCGCCCGCGCCAGGATCGGGTTCTCCTGTTGCAGGTGAGTCTCGAGCCTCCGAAGGCGTTCCTCTATGGTCAACGGTGTGGCCTCTTGCATGAGAGTCCTCGGCGCCAGTCGTGCCGACGGGCGTTTGCACGGTTCGCACCGCGGGGCCAGCCGGCGCGGGCGGGGTCTGCTGCCGCGGACCTTGCGCCGAATGGCTGCGGTGCCGCACATTCTGCCAACTTGGAGTGGAAAAGGCCACGCATGCACTTTCGTGCATCCCTGGTACCGGCGACGCTGGTGCGGCGCTACAAGCGCTTTCTCGCCGACGTTCGGCTGGAGAACGGCGAACTCGCCACGGCTCACTGCCCCAATACGGGCTCGCTGATGGGTTGCCTCGAGCCCGGCGCGCGCGTCTGGTTGACGCACTCGCCCAGCCCGCGCCGGAAGTACCCGCTGACCTGGGAGCTCGTGGAGGTGGGCGAGCGCAATCTGGTGGGGATCAACACGGGCCGCAGCAATTCCCTGGTCCGCGAGGCGATCGAGACGGGTGTGGTGGCGGAGCTGGCCGGCTACG
>CAZPFD010000007.1:11930-32713 GCA_964585725.1 uncultured Ectothiorhodospiraceae bacterium
CGAGGTCCGCATTCCGGTGATCTGCCCGTGAGCGGGGACTGTCCCCTCAACCCCCGCGCCGCCAGTGCCCGGACTTGCCGCCCGACTTCTCGAGCAGGCGCACGTCGGTCATCGTCATCCCCCGATCCACCGCCTTGCACATGTCGTAGATGGTGAGAAGCGCCACCTGGACGGCGGTAAGCGCCTCCATCTCGACGCCCGTGCGTCCGACGCTCTCCGCGGTGGCCCGGCACACGACCGCGCTCTCCTGCTCGCTCGGGGTCAGCTCGAGCTCGACCCGCGTGAGCGGCAGCGGGTGGCACAGGGGGATCAGCTCCGGGGCCTTCTTCGCTCCCATGATGCCCGCGACCCGGGCGATGCCGAGCACGTCGCCCTTGTGGTGACCGCCTTCCAGGATGAGCCGCAGGGTCTGCGCCTGCATGCGGATGCGGCCCTCGGCCACGGCGACCCGCCGCGTCTCGGCCTTCCCGCCCACGTCCACCATGTGCGCGTCGCCGGCGGCATCGAAGTGGGTGAGCTTGCTCATATATCTATTGTCATCCGTCCTCGGTCATTTGTCATGGGTCGGAGCAGGGGAGGGAGCTTCCCTCAGATGGGCGCCGTCCCGCCGATGACTCCTCACGGGGTGCTCATTCCCGGCGCGATGCCCGATAATGGGTCATCGACCGCAAGCTCCGGATGCACTGCATGATGATCACGGTCAGATACTTCGCCCGGCTGCGCGAGCGCCTGGGGCGCGACAGCGAGGAGATCGAGCTCGCCGATCGCGGGGCGACCGTAGCCGACGTGTGGGCCAAGGTAAGCGGCGGGGAGCCCTTCCCGCGGAACGTGCTCGCGGCCGTCAACCACGAGTACGTGGATATCGGGCACGCCGTGCACGACGGTGACGAAGTAGCGTTCTTCCCGCCGGTTACGGGCGGCTGAACGGAGTGTCTCCGGGCCGGTAGCGCGTTCGGTCCGCCGGCGGATCGGTTCGGCGATGCGTGCGCCACGGGTCAACCGCTGCGCGCACCTTCCTCCTCGTCCAGCGTCCTCACGAGCATCTCGCGCAGCGCCGAGCACACTTCGCTGCCGAGCGGTCGATTCCTGCGATCGGTGACGAAGAACGTATCTTCGGCGCGCTCGCCGAAGGTCGCGATCTTGGCATTCTGCAGGCGCACGCGCTCGTCCGCCAGCACCCGACCGATGCGCGCGAGAAGCCCGGGCCGATCGCCCGTGATCACCTCCATGATCGTACGCTCGTTGCGGTGGTCGGTGTGGAAGCGCACGCGCGTCGAGATCGGGAAGTGACGGAGCTGGCGCCGCGGGATACGCTTCACCGGAGCGAGGGCGTCGCGGGGACGTTGCAGAGCGGTTTTGACGCTCCTGCGAATCTCTTCCTCGCGCTCGGTGTTGGAGATGGCCTCTCCGCCTTCCTCCAGCACCACGTAGGAGTCCAGTGTCATCCCGTCCTTGGCGGTGACGATCCGGGCGTTGACGATATTCAAGCCGAGGCGGTCGAGCGCGGCGGTGGCCGCGGCAAACAGGAACTCCTGATCGCGGGTGTAGGTGAAGACCTCGGTTCCCCCTCGCCCCTGGCGTACCGTCACCAGCGGCAGGTCGCGCTCGCCGCGGCCCAGTATCGCGCGGGTTTGCCACGCGATCTCATCGGGGGACGACATCAGGAAGTAGTCGTCATCGAGCGTGCGCCACAGGTCCTCCACCGCCTCGCCGATCTCGGGCTGCGTCTCCAGCAGGCGGCGGGCCTGGGCGCGCGTCTCCTCCACGAGCTCCGCGGCGTCGATGGGGTTCTCGAGCCCGCGGCGCAGAACGCGCAGCGCCGACTCGTACAAATCCCGCAGCAGGGTGTCCTTCCAGTCGTTCCAGAGCTTCGGATTGGTGCCGCGGATGTCCGCCACCGTCAGCAGGTACAGGCAGTCCAACCGCTCGCAGTCCTCCACCTGCGCCGCGAACTGGTTGACGACGGCGGGATCGTGGATGTCCTGGTGTTGCGCCGTGATCGACATCAGCAGGTGATGGCGGACGAGCCAGGCAACAGTGTGCGCGTCGTCTTCGCTCATACCGTGCCGGCGGCAGAATTCCAGGGCGTCCTCGGCGCCGAGCTCCGAGTGATCGCCTCCCCGGCCTTTGGCGATGTCGTGGAAGATCCCGGCGAGATACAGGATCTCGGGCTTGGCCATGCGCTGGAAGATGGTCGTGCACAGCGGGAACTCCTGATAGCGGTCGGAGTCGCCGAAGCCCTGAAGGTTGCGCACGACGAAGAGGCTGTGCTGGTCGACGGTGTATGCGTGGAACAGATCGTATTGCATCTGGCCGGTGATGGCCCCGAAGGGCGGGAGGTAGGCGCCGAGCACGCCATAGCGATGCATGCGCAGCAGCTCGCGCCCCACGGCCCGCGGGTGCTGGATGATGGCCATGAACATGCGCCGCGCCCGCGGATCCGCGCGGAACGCGTCGTCTATCAGGTAGCGATGATCCCTGATGAGTCGAATGGTGCTCGCGCGCACGCCTTCGAGATCCGGGTGCTCCTGGAGACGGAAGAAGACCTCCAGCAGCGCGACCGGATCGCGCTTGAACACGCCCTCATCGACCGCCTCCAGGAATCCGTTGTGAGCCTGAAAGTGCTCGTTGACGGGAGTCACGTGAGCCTCGCACTCCGCGTGCAGGATCACTTCCTGGAACAGCTCCAGAAGCATTTCGTTGAGCTGGCCGAGCTCCATGACCGTGCGGTAGTAGCGCTTCATGAACTGCTCGACCGCCAGATTGTGGTCGCGGTCTCTGTAGCCGAAGCGCTCGGCGACGGCGCGCTGGTAGTCGAACAGCAGCCGATCCTCGCGCCGACCCGTCAGCAGGTGCAGCGCGAAACGCACCTGCCACAGGAAGTTCTGGCCCTCGATGAGCGAGCGATACTCGTGCTCGGTCAGAAAGCCGTGGGTCACCAGCTCATGCAGCGTGTCGGCGCCGAAATGACGCTTCACCACCCATCCAACCATCTGGATGTCGCGCAGCCCGCCCGGTCCCTCCTTGACGTTGGGCTCGAGGTTGTACGCGGTGTCGTGAAAGCGATGGTGACGCCGGCGCTGCTCCTGGTACTTGGCCTCGAAGAACTGCGGGCTGGGCCAGATGTGGCTCCGGCTCGTAGCGTCGCGCATGCGCTCGAAGAGCTTGCGGGACCCGGAGAGCACGCGCGCCTCCATGAGATTGGTGGCGACGGTGATGTCGTCCTGCGCCTGGGCGATGCATTCGGCCAGGGTGCGCACGCTATGGCCGGGCTGAAGCCCGATGTCCCACAGAAAGGTCACGAACTCGCGGACGCGACGCGCCCGGTCGGCGTCGGGCTCGTGGGCCAGGAGGATCAGAATGTCGATGTCCGAGCCCGGGTGCAGCTCACCACGTCCGTACCCGCCCACGGCGACCAGGGCGGCGCCCCTCTCTCGGAACAGCCCGCACCGCCGCCATGCACGTCGCAGCACGTGATCCACCAGCCTGGCGCGCTCGCGCACCAGGGCATGGGCCGGGATACCGGCCTCGAACTGGGCATGGAGCGAGCGGTCGGCGTCGCGCAGGGTCTTTCGGAAAAGCTCCAGCGGGCGATCGGTCTCCGCCAGCGCGCGGTCGAGCTCGGTCGGGTCGAGGAGCGGTCGAATGCGCGGAGCCTCGGAGGTCGCTAGCGACATCGATGGATTCGTAGGGCTAGTGTCCTCTGTGGGTCGCGTTTCCTTCTCCTCAGGTCTCGCCGCCCGGCCGGACGGTGAGAATCTCCGCCCCCGTGTCGGTCACCAGGATGGTGTGCTCCCATTGCGCCGAGAGGCTGCGGTCCTTGGTGACCACGGTCCACCCGTCCGGAAGGACCTTCACGTGGCGCTTGCCCGCGTTGACCATGGGCTCGATGGTGAACGTCATGCCGGGCTCGAGCACCTCCCGCGTGCCGGGGGTTCCGTAGTGCAGCACCTGCGGGTCCTCGTGGAACTGGCGCCCGATCCCGTGCCCGCAATATTCGCGCACGACGGAGCAATCATGACGCTCCGCGTGCTTCTGGATGGCATGACCGATATCGCCCAGACGTACGCCGGGTCTGACCAGCTCGATCCCCACGTGCATGCATTCGTAGGCGATGCGTACCACGCGCTTGGCCAGAATGGAGGGCTCCCCCACGAAGAACATCTTGCTGGTGTCCCCGTGAAACCCGTCCTTGATCACCGTGACGTCGATGTTGAGGATGTCACCTTCCTTGAGGCGGCGCGGCCCCGGGATTCCGTGGCAAACCTGGTGGTTCACCGAGGTGCAGATGGATTTGGGGAACCCGTGATAGTTGAGCGGTGCGGGGACCGCCTGCTGCTCGTTCACGATGTATTCGTGGCAGATGCGGTCCAGCTCCTCGGTGCTCACGCCCGGCTGGACGTGGGGCTCGATCATGTGGAGCACTTCGGCGGCCAGGCGTCCGGCCACGCGCATCTTCTCGATTTCGTCGGGGGTCTTGATGGTGATGCCCACGGTTTTGCGTTGCGCCGGCGCGGCGGGGGCCTCCGGCTCGGGCCGTCCGAGCTTGCGCCGTCGGCGAAAGGCTTCCAGGGTTCCGCGCACCGGTTATTTTCTCTTGTGTAACGAAGACTTATCAATTGTTGGTCGGGGTATTTTATGCTATAAAGACGCGTTTTTGATACATGAAACTGGGCTCGGCCCGAACCCCCCGACGAGCGGGTCGGCGGGCCCGCGACCCCACACACGCGCCGGCACGTGCGTCCGGGTGTCCCGCCGCAGGCGGGATCGACGCACGGGGCGCGTGGAGGCCCAACCCACACAAGGAGTAAGGCAATGGCCAACGTCTCGATGCGGGAGATGCTGGAGGCCGGCGTGCATTTCGGCCACCAGACCCGGTACTGGAACCCCAAGATGGCGCCCTACATCTTCGGGGAGCGCAATCACATCCACATCATCAATCTCGAGAAGACCCTTCCCCTCTACAACGAAGCCCTCAACTTCCTGGGGCGGATGGCTGCCAACCAGGGGACCATCCTGTTCGTGGGGACCAAGCGCTCGGCCCAGGAGCTGGTGCGGCGCGAGGCGGAGCGCTGCGGCATGCCCTACGTCGATCGCCGCTGGCTCGGAGGCATGCTCACCAACTTCAAGACCATCCGCCAGTCCATCAAGCGGCTCAAGGACCTGGAGACCATGACCCAGGACGGGACGTTCGAGCGGATCAGCAAGAAGGAAGGCTTGTCGCTCCTGCGCGAGCTGCGCAAGCTGGAGTCGAGCCTCGGGGGCATCAAGGAGATGGATGGCTTGCCGGACGTGCTGTTCGTCATCGACGTCGGACACGAGAAGCTGGCGGTGCGCGAGGCGGTGAAGCTGGGCATTCCGGTGGTCGGCATCGTCGACACCAACAACAGCCCCGAGGGCGTCGACTACATCATTCCGGGCAACGACGACGCCATCCGCTCCATCGAGCTGTACGTGCGCGGGTCCGCGGACGCCATCATCGAAGGCCGCGAGGTGGCGAGAGCGGCCTCCGGCGCCGAGGAGCAGGCGGCACCCGCGGAAGCGGACGCTGGGACGCCCCGGAAGCCCGCGGCCAAGAAGGTCGCACGGTCCGCCAGGGCTGCGGCAAGCGCCGCGAGCGGGGTGCCCGAGGCGCCGCAGGCGCCGGTGGCCGAGAGCTCCACCGCCCAGGCGGCCGAGGAGATCGCCGACGCCGTATCGGAGGCCCGCACGGGCGAGCCGGAGCCGGCGCGACAGGAGGCTTCGGCGCAACAGGAGGCTTCGGCGGAGCCCGAGCCGGAGCCGGAGGCGGTGAGCCCGGACGAGGCACAGCCCGCCGCCAAAGCGCCGGCAGCCAAGAAAAAGAAGAAGAAAAAGAAGACCACCAAGAAGAAGACGGCGGCGGCAGCCTCCAAGAGCGAGAGCGATGCGCCGGCCGATCCCGCGCAGGCCGAGCAGGAAGGCGGCGGTTGAGCGGGCGGCACCTGCAAGCACGGATTTACGGAGGAAGAGATGCAGATTTCCGCAGGATTGGTCAAGGAGCTGCGCGAGCGCACCGGCGCCGGCATGATGGAGTGCAAGAAGGCTCTCGTCGAGGCCGGCGGCGACCTCGAGGCGGCGGTCGACCTGATGCGCAAGTCCGGACAGGCGAAGGCCGACAGGAAGGCGAGCCGCGTCGCGGCGGAGGGCCTCATCGGGCTGGCGCTGGATGCGAGTGGGCGCATCGGCGTGATGGTCGAAGTCAACTGCGAGACGGATTTCGTCGCCCGGGAGGAGACCTTTGGCGGCTTCACCTCCGCGGTCGCGCAGCGGGCGCTCGAGGCCGGGGTTACGGATGTGGAGGCCCTGCTGGAGACACCCATGGAGGGCGAGGGCGGTGATGCCATCGAGACCCGGCGCCGCGATCTCGTGGCCAAGGTGGGCGAGAACATCGCGGTGCGCCGCCTGGCGCGGCTGGAAGCGAAAGGCGGACCTCTCGGCAGCTACGTGCACGGCGGGCGCATCGGCGTGCTGGTCGACCTGGAGGGGGGCGACGAGGCGCTCGCGCGTGACCTCGCCATGCACATCGCCTGGAGCCGGCCGGTGTGCGTGTCGGAGGAGCAGGTCCCGCGGGAGCTGGTGCGCAAGGAGCGGGAGATTCTGAAGGCGCAGGCGGAAGGAAGCGGCAAGCCGCCCGAGATTGTCGATAAGATGGTCGATGGGCGCCTCAAGAAATTCCTGCGCGAGATCACCTTGCTTGGGCAGCCCTTCGTCAAGAACACCGAGGTGACGGTGGAGCAGCACCTCAAGGAGGCCGGCTCGCGCGTGATCGCGTTCGAGCGGCTCGAGGTCGGGGAAGGCGTCGGCAAGCAGGCGGAGTGAGCGCGCCCCGCGGCGGGGTGCAGAGGAGCGAGTGAGCACCGGGGAGCTGAAGTACCGAAGAGTGCTGCTCAAGATGAGCGGCGAGGCGCTGCTGGGAGAGGCCCCCTACGGCATCGATCCGCAAGTGCTGAAGCGCTCGGCATCGGAGGTGATCGAGCTCAACCGCCAGGGCGTGCAGGTAGCCATCGTGATCGGCGCCGGTAACCTCTTCCGCGGAGCGGGTCTCGCGGCACGCGGCATGGACCCGGTCACCGCCGACCACATCGGTATGCTGGGAACGGTGGTCAACGCGCTCGCGCTCCAGGACGCCATCGAGCGCCAGGGAGCGTTCGCGCGCGTCATGTCCGCCATCCGCATCAACGAGATCTGCGAGGACTACATCCGGCGGCGGGCCATCCGCCACCTCGAGAAAGGTCGGGTCGTCATCTTCGCGGCGGGCACCGGGAACCCGTTCTTCACCACCGACTCGGCGGCCAGCCTGCGCGCGGCCGAGATCCAGGCCGACCTCATGATCAAGGCCACCAAGGTGGACGGCGTCTACTCCGCCGATCCGCTCACCAACCCGAGAGCCGTTCGCCACTCCCGCCTGACCTACGACGAAGTGTTCTCCAAGAAGCTCGGCGTCATGGATGCGACCGCCGTGGTGCTCTGCCGCGACCACGATGTGCCCCTGCGGGTCATCAACATGAACAAGGAGGGGGCGCTCCTGCGTACCGTCATGGGCGAGGACGAGGGTACCCTCATCGAAAAGGGCTGAGAGATTTCGCCGGCCTGCCCGGGCGAGAGCGGGGCCGAGCCCCGGGGCTCCGGAGCGTGTGCCGCGCACAGGGGCCTCGGCCGCAGGCGAACCCGATTCCCCAGCCCCCGCAGCATGATATCTGCGCGTAAATCAGCCCCCGGAATTCCTCCGGAGAATGCACGCCGGGAGTGAAGCAAGTATCATGGATGCGCCCGCGGGTCGCGGACGGCCCGTCGCGGGCGGAGCGCTTTCGATTTCGCGTGCGACGATGGGTGCAAGCCGACGATGAAAGCGGTCAAGAAGGACGCCCAGACCCGGATGAAGAAGAGCGTGGAGGCCCTGCGCCAGGAGCTGAGCAAGCTCCGTACCGGGCGTGCCCACACCAGCCTCCTCGACCATGTGACGGTCACCTACTACGGCACGGTGGTGCCTCTCAACCAGGTGGCGAGCATCGCCGTCGGGGACGCGCGCACGCTCACGGTCAGCCCCTGGGAGAAGAAGATGGTGCCGGAGGTGGAGAAGGCCATCCTCAACTCCGATCTGGGCCTCAACCCGGTGACCGCGGGAGAGGTCATTCGGGTGCCGTTGCCGCCGCTCACCGAGGAGCGGCGCCGCGACCTCACGCGGGTGGTGCGTCATGAGGCCGAGAACGCGCGTGTCGCGATCCGCAACATCCGCCGCGACGCGAACCAGACGCTGAAGTCGAAGGTCAAGGAAAAGGCCTTGACCGAGGACGAGGAACGGCGCGCGGAGGACGAGATTCAGAAGCTCACCGACCAGTTCATCGGTGAGGTGGATGAGCTCGCGAAAGCCAAGGAGGCCGAGCTCATGGAAGTGTAGCGGACCTCAAGTTGAACGTATCCACGTCGATAAGAGTCTCGCATCGCCCCCGGTCCGGATACCCGGGTGCGCGGTCCCACAGGATGTCGAAAGGGTCCCTGCCGGCCTTCTCCCAATCCCAGAGGCCCCCGCCTAAAGGCCATGAGCCGAAACGCTGAGATCGCCGCCATCAACCCCGAGCTGCCTCGGCACGTCGCGATCATCATGGACGGGAACGGGCGCTGGGCGAGCCGCCGGCGTCTGCCTCGCGTTGCCGGACACAAGGCCGGTGCCGAAGCCGTGCGCACGGTGGTGCGCGCCTGCGCGGAAAAGGGCATCGGTGCGCTCACGCTCTTCGCGTTCAGCAGCGAGAACTGGCGGCGCCCCCCGGAGGAGGTAGGTCTGCTCATGGGGCTGTTTCTCAATGCTCTTGAACAGGAAGTGCGCAAGCTGCACGAGAACAACGTGCGCCTGCGGGTCATCGGCGGGCGCGAAGCGTTCAACCAGAAGCTCCAGCAGCGCATCGCCGAGGGCGAGGCGCTGACTCGCGGCAATACCGGGCTCAACCTCGTCATCGCGGCCAACTACGGCGGGCGCTGGGATCTGACCGAGGCGGCGCGCGAGCTGGCCCGGCGGGTGGAGCGCGGCGAGCTGCGCCCGCAGGACATCACCGCGGAGCTGCTCGAGTCGTGCCTGTCCATCAGCGATCTGCCCGAGCCGGATCTGTTCATCCGCACCGGCGGTGAGCAGCGCATCAGCAATTTCCTTCTGTGGCATCTCGCCTACACGGAGCTGTACTTCACCGATACCCTGTGGCCCGACTTCGATCGCCGCGTGTTCGAGCGCGCGCTTGCCTCCTATGCCACGCGCCAGCGGCGATTCGGGCGCACCGGGGAGCAGGTGGCGCAAGCGTACTAGGGGCGTGTAGGGCATTGAACGACCTACTGCGGAAGTGGGAGAGGGTCCCAGATTTGCGGGAGACTTCCGGTCACATGGCTACGGCTATGCTCCCTCCGTCCCCGCAAATCTGGGACGCTCTCCCACTCCCTCGCTGCGGCCGCCAATACCCTACACGCTCCTAGCGTCGTGTCCGTGGCGCCGATGTCGGCTTACGGGCAGCGCGTGCTCACCGCCGCCGTCCTCATCCCCCTGGTCGTATGGGGGGTGCTCGCTCTGGACACCCGCTACGTCGGCCTGCTGTTCGCCTTGATCGTCCTCGGCGGGGCCTGGGAGTGGTCGGCTCTCGCATCGATGCGCGCGCCGTGGGCGCGCGGGCTGTACGCCCTCACCCTGGTGCCCTTGCTCTATACTGCCCACCGGGCCCTGGACGGGCCGGCGGGATTGCTCGCCGTCCTGGGGGCGGGACTCGCGTGGTGGGTGGTGGCGCTGGTGCTCGTGTTGCGCCTTCAGCGCGCCGGCGCCGCGCCGCGCCCGCCGGCATGGATCGGGGCCGCCATCGGCTGGCTGCTGCTGGTGCCCCCCTGGGCGGCGCTGGCGTATCTGCACGGGCAGCTCGAACACGGGCCGGGCTGGGTGATCTTTCTGCTCGCGCTGGTGTGGCTCGCCGACAGCGGAGCCTATCTGGCCGGGCGGCGCTGGGGGCGGCGGCGCATGGCGGCGCACGTGAGTCCCGGCAAGACCTGGGAGGGCGTCGCGGGCGGGTTGCTCGCCGCCGGCGTGCTCGCATTGGGGGGCGGCGCCGCCATCGCGAGCGACGTCGGCCACCTCCTGCTGTTTGTGTTACTGTGTCTCGCCGCCGCCGCCGCCTCCGTCTTGGGGGACTTGACGGAGAGCCTGTTCAAGCGCCAGGCGGGCGTGAAGGACAGTGGTCGATTACTGCCCGGCCACGGAGGCGTCCTCGATCGCATAGACAGCCTGACGGCGGCGGCTCCGGTGTTTGCCTTCGGGATGTACTGGTTGGGAAGGTGACATGATCGGCGTGACCATACTCGGCTCCACGGGGACCATCGGCATCAACACGCTCGACGTCATCGCCCGCAACCGTGATCGCTTCCGCGTCGTGGCCCTGACCGCGAACAGCGATGCCGAGCGGCTGGCCGCGCAGTGCCGCGAATGGGCCCCGGCGTATGCGGTGATGGCCGACGCCGACGCGGCCGCCCGCCTGCGGGCGGAGCTCTCCGGCGCCGACCCCGGGATCGAGGTGCTGGCGGGGACCGAGGGGCTGTGCGAGGTGGCCGCGCTGCCGGAGGCGGACTACGTCATGGCCGGCATCGTGGGGGCTGCCGGCTTGCTGCCCACGCTGGCGGCGGCGCGCGCAGGCAAGCGCGTGCTGCTGGCCAACAAGGAAGCGCTGGTGATGTCGGGCAAGCTGCTCATGGACGCCGTGCGCGAGAGCGAGGCCGAGCTGCTTCCCATCGACAGCGAGCACAACGCCATCTTCCAGTGCATGCCGGCGGACTTCTGGCGCGGCCTGGACGCGGTGGGGGTGAGCCGCATTCTGCTTACCGCCTCCGGCGGACCCTTCCGGACACGGGCCGTCGATGAGCTGCACGACATCTCGCCCGACGAGGCCTGCGCGCACCCGAACTGGGTCATGGGACGGAAGATCTCCGTGGATTCCGCCACCATGATGAACAAGGGCCTC
This sequence comes from uncultured Ectothiorhodospiraceae bacterium, assembly GCA_964585725.1. GTDB lineage: Bacteria > Pseudomonadota > Gammaproteobacteria > HK1 > HK1 > CAZPFD01. Next base: position 22,934 of record CAZPFD010000007.1, read on the forward strand.
GAGGTCATCGAGGCGTGCTGGTTGTTCAGCACCAGCCCCGATCGCGTGCAGGTGCTGATCCACCCCCAGAGCGTCATCCACTCCATGGTGGAGTATGCGGACGGATCGGTGCTCGCCGAGCTGGGCGTGCCCGACATGCGCACGCCCATCGCTCACGCCCTGTGCTGGCCCGAGCGCATGGCCTCGGGCGTGGCGCGCCTCGATCTGGTCGCCACCGGGCGGCTGGAGTTCGAGCCCGTGGATCTGGTGCGCTTCCCCTGCCTGCGTCTCGCCTACGAGGCGGTGCGCAAGGGCGGCACCGCGGCGGCCATCCTCAATGCCGCAAACGAGGCGGCGGTGGCCGCTTTCCTCGACGGACGCGCCCGCTTCACGGACATACCCAGGATCATCGAGGAGACGCTCTCGGTGCAGCCCGTGCACGCCGCCTGTAGCCTGGAGAGCGTGCTGCGCGACGACGCAGCGGCGCGCGAGACCGCCTCGGAGCAGATCGCGAGGCTGGCCTGATGGATTTCGCCTACTCCGTGCTCTCGTTCATCGTGGCCATCGGCGTGCTCGTCACCGTGCACGAGTTCGGTCATTTCTGGGTGGCGAGGCGGCTGGGCGTGAAGGTTCTGCGTTTCTCCGTGGGCTTCGGTCGTCCCCTGTGGTCGCGGCGCCTCGGGCGCGACCAGACCGAGTACTGCGTGGCCACGATTCCCCTCGGCGGCTACGTCAAGATGCTGGACGAGCGCGAGGGCGAGGTCCCGGCCGAAGAGCGCGAGCGGGCGTTCAACCGCCAGTCCGTGTGGGTCCGGTTCGCGGTGGTGTTCGCCGGACCCTTCTTCAATTTCCTCTTCGCGGCGGTGGCTTACTGGCTGATGTTCGTGGTGGGCGTGAGCGGATTGCGCCCCCTGGTGGCGGAGGTGAGCCCCGGATCCCCGGCCGCCACGGCGGGGATCGAGGCGCGCGACGAGATCGTGGCGGTGGACGGGCGCGACACCCCCACCTGGGAGGCCGTGGTTCAGACGGTGCTCGGGAAGGTCCTCGAGGAGGAGCATCTGACCATCGAGGTGGTGAAATCGGACGGTGCACGCGAGCGGCTCACGGCGGAGCTCGACGGCATCGTGCTGGACGACCTCACGCGCGGCCGATTCTTCGAGACCTTCGGCATGCAGCCGCTGCGGCCCACCATTCCTCCCGTGATCGGAGGGGTCGAGACGGGCAGCCCGGCGGAAACCGCCGGCTTGCAGGCGGGGGATCGCGTGCGCGCCATCGACGACGAGCCCGTCGACAGCTGGGGGGCGCTCGTGGAGGCGGTGCGCGCCCATCCGGGCGAGGCCATGACCGTGGAGGTGGCGCGCGGCGACACGAGCCTCACGCTGGTCCTGATCCCGCAGGCGGAGACGGCCGAGGACGGAGCCCGGATCGGGCGTATCGGCGCCCGCGCCGAGCCGCCGCCCGAGGGATTGCTCGAGCGGTACTACGTCACCCAGCGGCAAGGTCCGCTGGCCGCCGTTGGGAGCGGTCTCGTCGAGACCGGACGCATGACCGTCCTCACCCTGCGGATGCTGTGGAAGATGGTGACCAACGAGGTTTCGCTCGACAATCTCAGCGGACCCATCAGCATCGCCCAGTATGCGGGGTACACCGCGCAGGTCGGATTCTCGGAGTTCGTCAAGTTTCTGGGGATCGTCAGCATCAGCCTGGGAATACTGAATCTGCTGCCCATCCCGGTTCTGGACGGCGGCCATCTGCTGTATTACGTGATAGAGATTTTCACGGGCCGACCGGTGTCGGAGGAGGTCCAGGCCGCCGGACAGCGGCTCGGTATCGTCATGCTCGTTGGACTCATGGGGCTTGCGTTCTACAATGACCTCGCACGCCTCTTCAGTTGAGTCCTCGACCAACCTGCCAATCAAGAATAACGATGCGACGATTTGCGGGGCTCTTTGGGGCCGCGCTGGTCCTGACGTTTTCGTGGATGCCGGGGCCTCGTGCGCAGGGATCCTTCGTCGTCGAGGACATTCGACTCGAGGGGCTCCAGCGCATCTCGGCCGGTACGGTCTTCAACTACCTCCCCATCGAGGTGGGTGACCGCGTCGACCAGAGCCGCACCGGCGAGGCCATACGTGCGCTGTTCAGGACCGGCTTTTTCAAGGATGTGCGCATTGGCCGCGACGACGGCACTTTGGTGGTGTCGGTGGAGGAGCGTCCGTCCATCGCGGAGATCGACTTCTCGGGCAACGAGGCCGTGGAAACCGAGGAGCTCCGGGACTCGCTCAAGCAGGTGGGATTCGCGGAAGGACGGGCTTTCGACCGCTCGGTATTCGAGCAGGTGGAGCAGGAGCTGCGCCGCACGTACTTCAGCATGGGGAAGTATGCGGTGCAGATAGACAGCACGGTAACGCCGCTCGAACGCAATCGGGTGGCGGTGCGCTTCGACATCGCTGAGGGTCAGGATGCGACCATCGAGCAGATAAATTTCGTGGGCAACGCGACGTTCGACGACGAAGAGCTGCTCGACGAGTTCCAGCTGACCAAGAGCAAATGGTATATGTTCTTCTCGACTGCTGATCGGTACTCGAGGCAGAAGCTTTCAGCCGACCTGGAAAGGCTGCGCTCGTTCTACCTGGATCGTGGATTCATCGAGTTCAGCATCGATTCGACGCAGGTCTCCATCACCCCCGACAAGAAGGACGTCTACATCACCGTCAACGTCAGCGAAGGAGAGCGCTACACCATCAAGGACGTAAGGCTCGCGGGCGATCTCATCGTCCCCAAGGAGGAGCTGTTCAAGCTGATTGAGATCAGCCGCGGGTCTTACTTCTCGCGCAAGACGATAACGGAGACCACCCAAGCCCTGACCGAGCGGTTGGGCGAGGACGGCTACGCCTTCGCCAACGTCAATGCGGTCCCCGAGATCGACAACGAGGAGAACACGGTCGCTCTCACCTTCTTCGTCGACCCCGGCAAGCGGGTGTACGTACGTCGAATCAACTTCACCGGCAACACCAAGACCCGTGACGAGGTGTTGCGGCGCGAGATGCGCCAGATCGAAGGCGGATGGATCTCCACCAGCGCCATCGAGCGCTCCAAGGTCCGCCTCGAGCGCCTCGGCTTCTTCGAGGAGGTGAACGTCGAGACCCCCGCCGTGCCCGGCACCACGGACCAGGTCGACGTCAACTTCAGCGTCGTCGAGCGCCCCTCCGGCGCGTTCATCGCCGGCGTGGGCTTCGCGCAGACGCAGGGCATCATTCTCAGCGCAAGCATCACCCAGGAGAATTTCCTCGGCACCGGCAATCGCGTCGGGATCGATTTCAACAACAGCCAGGTCAATCGCCAGTTCGGCGCGTCGTTCTTCAATCCGTATATCACCGACGACGGCATCAGCATGGCGCTTCGAGCCCGCTACGAGGAGACCGACGCGGAACAGGCGAATATCTCCGACTATACGCTGGACGAAGCCCATGGCGGCGCCACGTTCGGTGTGCCGATCAGCGAGTTCGACACCATCGACGTGGGGCTGGCCTTCGAGCATACGGTGTTCCAGCCGGGAGGCGACGCCTCGCAGGAGGTCCTGGACTTCGAGGAGCAGAACGGGGACACGTTCGACAATCTCGTATTCACCACTAGCTTCGCGCGGGACTCGCGCAACAGCCGGCTGCTGCCCGACCGAGGCATGCTGCACCGCTTCTTCGGGGAGGCGACCACCCCCAAGAGCGACCTCGAGTACTACAAGGTCGGGTACAACCAGCAGACCTTCTTCCCCCTGTCGGAGAACTACACCCTCATGCTGGAGGGCGAGATTGCGTTCGGCGACGGGTACGGGGATACTGATAAGCTCCCGCTGTACAAGAACTACTTCAGCGGAGGGGTCCGCTCGGTTCGGGGCTTCAAGGACAACACGCTGGGCCCGCGCGACTCCCAGGGGGACCCGCTCGGGGGCAATCTGGAGATAGTGGGAAACGCGGCGCTGATCCTGCCGGTGCCGTTCGCGATCAACGTTAAGTCCTTCAGAATGACGGCCTTTTTCGATATCGGGAACGTCTACGACACGGACGATAAGGTCGATCTGTCGGAATTGCGTTACTCGACCGGTCTGGGCTTCGTCTGGCTGTCTCCCTTCGGGGCCGTTACGATCAGCGCTGCGGTCCCGCTCAAGAAGGAGTCGGGGGACGACACCCAGCCCATCCAGTTCACGTTTGGCACCAGTTTCTGATGTACACGCAGCTTGTACGCATACGCCACCTCGGGCGCTTTCTCCCACGGAGACCGGGTCCGGTGCTGGCGATGGTCGCGGCCCTGATGCTAACGGCTCCCGGCGTCGGGGGCGCGGAGGTCAAGGTGGGATTCGTGAACGTCGACAAGGTTCTCAGCCAGGCGCCGCAGGCGCAGGCGGCGCGCGAGCGCATCGAGGCCGAGTTCGCGCCCAAGGACGACGAGCTGCTCAAGCAGCAGAAGGACATACGGGGCCTGGAGGACAAGCTGATGCGCGATGGGGATATCATGACCGAGGCGCAGCGGCGCAAGCTCGAGCAGGAGATCCGGTCGATGAAACGGGATTTCCGGCGCTCCCAGGACGAGTTCCGCGAGGACCTCAACCTGCGCCGCAGCCAGGAGCTGAGCAAGCTGCAGCGCGTGGTCTTCGATGTCATCCAGAAGCTTGCCGAGGACGAGAAGTACGATCTCATCCTGAGCGACGGCGTGGTCTTCGCCGGATCCCGGGTGGACATCACCGAAAGCGTGATCACGCGCCTGAAGACGCAGTACGAAAACAGTCAATGAGCCCGTAGAGGTTACGGCGCGCCGGCGTGCGCGGACCCCGGGTTTGCGAAGGGCGACATCCGGGAGAGGAAAAGCCCGCTGAGGGCGGCGTCGGGAGGCACGGAGCGGTTCTCGCCAAGGGCGCGCGACAGCGGCGCTTCGCCGCGCGCCGCAACGACACGAGAAGGGGAGCTCAGCTCATGGGCGAGATGGACATCAGCCGGATCCTCCACTTTCTGCCTCACCGCTACCCGTTCCTTCTGATCGACCGCGTGCTCTCGCTGTCGCCCAACGAGTCCCTGACCGCGGTGAAGAACGTCACCTACAACGAGCAGTTCTTCCAGGGTCATTTCCCGGAGCGCCCGATCATGCCCGCGGTGCTCATCCTGGAAGCGATGGCGCAGGCTACCGGGCTGCTCGCGTTGCACAGCCTGCGCCCTCCCGACAGACCCATGTTCTACTTCGTGGGCATCGACAAGGCCCGGTTCCGGCGGCCCGTGGGGCCCGGCGACCGGCTGCTCATCGAGGTGCGCATGCTGCGGTTGACGCGCGGCGTATGCAAGGTCGCCGCCGAGGCCAAGGTGGAGGGCGCCGTCGCGGCGAGTGCCGAGCTGATGGGGGCGTTACGCGAGCTGGACGAAACCACATAGGAGGGGACTGCGCGTCCACCAGCGCATCGATGGGATCGCGGGGAGCTCTCGTGGCCGGTGTGGACGAGGCCGGCCGGGGTCCTCTGGCCGGGCCGGTGATCGCCGCCGCGGTCATCCTGGACCGCGCCGTGCCCATCGAGGGGCTGTGCGACTCCAAGGTCCTGACCCCCGAGCGCCGGGAAGCGATGGCGGCGCTGGTGCGGGTGCACGCTCTGGCTTGGGCCGTAGGACGCGCCGAGGTGGAGGAGATCGACCGCCTGAACATTCTGCAAGCGAGTCTGCTCGCCATGCGGCGGGCGGTTCTCGCGCTCCCGCTGCCGCCGGCGCGCGCGCTCGTCGACGGCGATCGGTGCCCCGAGCTCCCGTGCCGGAGGGAGGCCGTCGTGGGTGGTGACGCCACGGTGGCGGCCATCAGCGCCGCCTCCATCCTGGCCAAGGTCGTTCGCGACGAAGAGATGCGGGTCTTGCACCGGCGCTATCCGCGCTACGGCTTCGACCGCAACAAGGGATATCCCACCCGCGAGCATCTGGCCCTGCTCAGGGCGCATGGCGCGTGCTGCGTGCATCGGCGCAGCTTCGCCCCGGTGAGGGAGGTCCTCGTGCAGGGTGCTTTGGCTCTGGAACCGGCCACCGGACAGCCATGACCTCGACCTTCGTCCACCTTCACGTTCACACCGAGTACTCGCTGGTCGACGGTATCGTGCGCATCGGTCCGCTGGTGCGGGCGGTGCGCGAGGCGGGGATGCCGGCCGTGGCGGTCACCGAGCAGAGCAACCTGTTCTCCATGGTCAAGTTCTACCGGGCGGCGGCGGCGGCGGGCGTGAAGCCTCTCATCGGTGCCGATCTGTGGATACGCGACGACGGTGATCCCGCTCAGGCGACCCGCGTGATCGTGCTGTGCCAGAACGAGGTCGGCTATCAGCATCTGTGCAAGCTGGTCTCGCGCAGCTACGTCGAGGGCCAGCACCGCGGCACGCCTTTGTTGTCGCGCGAGTGGCTGCAAGGGATGACGGACGGGCTCATCGCGCTCTCGGGCGGGGCCGCCAGCGACATCGGGCAGGCGCTGCTCGCGGGCCGCGACGAGGAGGCCCGGCGCAGGCTCGCTGTCTGGCAGCGCCTGTTTCCCGAGCGCTTCTATCTGCGCGCGCAGCGGACGGGGCGCGAGGGCGAGGAGGAGATCGTCCGCGGCACCGTCGAGCTTGCGGCGGCTGCGGGCGCCCCCGTGGTCGCCACCAACGAGGTGTGCTTCCTGCAACGCTCGGATTTCGAGGCGCACGAGGCGCGGGTATGCATTCGCGAGGGGCGCACGCTCGCGGATCCGCGGCGCGCGCGGCGCTACTCGGCGGAGCAGTACCTGAAGACGCCCGCGGAGATGGCGGAGCTCTTCGCGGACATCCCGGAGGCCCTGGAGAACGCGTTCGAGATCGCGCGCCGGTGCAACGTGGAGCTGCGCCTGGGCGAGCACTTCCTGCCGGCGTTCCCGGTGCCCGAAGGCAAGGCCGTGGAGCAATGGTTCGAGGAGCTCACCAAGCGGGGCCTCGAGCAGCGTCTGGATGCGCTCGAGGGGACGCCCGGGGAGGTGCCCCCGGAGCGCCACGAGCTCTACCGCGAACGCCTTCAGAAAGAGCTCGATGTCATCGTCGGCATGGGCTTCCCCGGCTACTTCCTCATCGTCGCCGACTTCATCCAGTGGGCCAAGGGCAACGGGATTCCGGTGGGGCCGGGCCGCGGCTCCGGCGCCGGATCACTGGTCGCGTACGCGCTGGGCATTACCGATCTGGACCCGATCCGTTATGACCTGCTGTTCGAGCGTTTCTTGAATCCCGAGCGCGTCTCGCTTCCCGATTTCGATGTCGATTTCTGCATGGAGGGGCGCGATCGAGTCATCGAGTACGTCACCTCACGCTACGGAGGCGAAGACCGCGTATCGCAGATCATTACCTTCGGAACCATGGCGGCCAAGGCCGTGGTGCGCGACGTGGGACGGGTCCTCGGCTACCCCTACGGCTTCGTCGACCAGATCGCGAAGCTGGTCCCCTTCGAGCTGGGGATGACTCTGGAGCGCGCACTGGCCGAGGAGGAGGTGCTCAGGGCGCGCTACGAGTCAGAGGACGACGTGCGCACACTCATCGATCTCGCGCGCAAGCTGGAAGGACTGGTGCGCAACGCAGGCCGCCACGCCGGCGGGCTGGTCATTGCACCCACCTCGCTTACCGATTTCACACCGGTATATCGCGAGCAGGGAACGAGCACGGTGGTCACCCAGCTCGACAAGGACGACGTGGAGGCCGTGGGCCTCGTCAAATTCGACTTTCTGGGCTTGCGCACGCTGACCATCATCGATCGAGCGGTTGCCACGGTGAACGAGGCGAACGCAGCGGGTGACGAAGCCGGCGTAGTCATGGACGCCATTCCGATGGACGATCCCGCTACCTACACCCTCATCAAGAGCGGCGCCACCACGGCCGTGTTCCAGCTCGAATCGCGAGGCATGAAGGATCTGATCCGGCGCCTCCAGCCCGATACGTTCGAGGAGGTTATCGCCCTGGTGGCCCTGTTCCGGCCCGGGCCGCTGCAGTCGGGCATGGTGGACGACTTCATCGATCGCAAGCACGGGGCGGCGCCGGTCGCATACGTGCACCCGGAGCTCGAGTCGATCCTCAAGCCGACCTACGGCGTCATCCTCTACCAGGAGCAGGTCATGCAGATCGCCCAGGTCCTCGCCGGCTACACGCTGGGCGAGGCGGACCTGCTGCGGCGCGCCATGGGCAAGACGAAGCCGGAGGAGATGGCCAAGCAGCGTGCGGTGTTCATGCAGGGCGCGCGCAAGCGGGGCGTGGCCGAGGCGACGGCGAGCCACATCTTCGATCTGATGGAGAAGTTCGCAGGCTACGGATTCAACAAGTCTCACTCCGCCGCCTATGCGCTCATTGCCTATCAGACGGCGTGGCTGAAGGCGCACTATCCCGCCGCATACATGGCGGCCGTGCTCTCGGCCGACATGGACCACACGGACAAGGTGGTCACCTTCGTCGACGAATGCCGTGCTCTGGGCCTCACCGTGCTGCCCCCCGACGTCAACGATTGCTCCTACGCCTTCACGGTCAAGGATGAGAGCACCATCCGCTATGGTCTGGGCGCCATCAAGGGCGTGGGAAAGTCCGCCATCGATACGATCGTGGCGGAGCGCGAGCGCGCCGGCCGCTTCCGGGACCTGTTCGATTTCTGCCAGCGCATGGACACGCGCAAGGTCAACCGCCGTGTGGCCGAAGCCCTGATCCGGTCCGGCGCCTTGAACGAGCTCGGCCCTTCGCGTGCGGCCATGATGAACAGCCTCACCGAGGCCATGCTCGCCGCGGAGCAATCCGCCCGCGATCGCTCTCTGGGCCAGAACGACCTCTTCGGCGGCGCCGTGCCCCGGGCTGCTCCGCGCGAGCATCGCATGGCGGATGTCGAGGAGTGGACCGAGGAGGAGCGTCTGGTCGGGGAGAAGGAGACCCTCGGCCTGTATCTGACGGGGCATCCCATCGAGCGCTTCGAGAACGAGCTCGCGCAGTTCACCAGCAGCCGCCTCGTGGATCTCAAGTCCCTGCCCGGACAGAGCCTGGTGGTGGCCGGACTGGTGGTCAAGCTGACCCGGATCAACAGCCGCAGCGGACGCGGCGTGTCCATGACGCTGGACGACCGCACGGCGCGCGTCGAAGCGGTTCTCTACGCCGAGGAGTACCAGCGCTACCGCGACGTCATCGCCAAGGACAAGCTGCTGGTGGCGGTGGGCGAAGTCACGGTCGACACGTGGAACGGCGGCTGCCGGATGGTGGTGCGCCAGCTCTACGACATGACCGGCGCGCGCGAAGCCTTCGCGCGCGTGCTCCGCATTCAAGTCGACAGCGGTCGTGTCGAGAACGGATTCATCGACTCGCTTGCAGCCACCCTCGAGCCGTTCAGGGAAGGGAGCATGCCGGTGTGCATCGAGTATCTGCGCCCGGATGCACGCGTCACCTTGCCCCTCGGGCAGCGCTGGCGGGTGCGTCCGAGCGACGAGCTGCTCGGCCGGCTGCGCAGGCTGGCGGGCGAGGGCGGGGTCGCCATCCGGTACTAGGAGCGTGTAGGGCATTGGCGGGCGTAGCTTCCGCAGTAGGTCGTTCAATGCCCTACACGCTCCCAGACATTGGTTCTTCGCGGATTTCCGGGAGATGGGTGGTTTGTCGGGCCGAGGCTGGGTCCCGGGGTATGCGCCTCCTCGTCGCAAGCCCCGAAACAACCCCGGCAACCAAGAGCGCACGCGGGGCCGCGCCGTGCTTGCCGTGCGTTGCGCGGGCTCGGGTCGAGGGGTGCGGGCTCCCATGGGGCTCGGGTCGACTCTCGGCCCCGCCCTGCGGGGCTT
>CAZPFD010000008.1:0-32450 GCA_964585725.1 uncultured Ectothiorhodospiraceae bacterium
GGATCGCTGGGCTGCCGGGCTCGATCATATGCGCCATGCGCGCTCCACCACCGGTGGTCTGCGCACCGGCCGCGGTTCACGCGAACCGGGTTCATTGAGCCTTGCGGGCGGTCGGACACTGAAGTGCTTGCCGTTGTGACGGCACCGGTCCGCTCGCCGCCGGTGCGCGACGAGCCGTAACCTGCCGTCGCCGGCTTCCTCCGCCCACGAGGCATCCACACCGCTCCGGGGCGCACCGAGCAGGCCAAGTATTCTAAACTTGTGTGGGCTCCGAGAATCCTGACCCGTAGGAATTCAGCGTGAAGATCGTCTGTATCGGCGGCGGCCCGGCCGGGCTGTACCTGGCCATCTCCATGAAGCTGCGGGACCCGAGCACCGAGGTGCGCGTGATCGAGCGCAATCGTCCCTACGACACCTTCGGCTGGGGCGTCGTGTTCTCCGATCAGACCCTCGAGCACCTGCGCGAGAACGACCAGGCGAGCGCGGAGCGCATCTTCGACAACTTCGCGCACTGGGACGACATCGACGTGCACTTCAAGGGCCAGGTCGTCACCTCCGGCGGACACGGCTTCTCCGGCATCTCGCGCAAGCGGCTCTTGAACATCCTGCAGGAGCGCGCGCAGGAGCTCGGCGTCGAGCTCGAGTTTGAAGCCGAGGTCGACGATCCCGCGCGCTACGCGGACGCCGACCTCATCGTCGCCTCCGACGGCGTCAACAGCAAGATCCGCGCGCGCTACGCCGAGCAGTTCCGCGAGAGCATCGACGTGCGCCGCAACAAGTTCATCTGGCTGGGCACGCACAAGTGCTTCGACGCCTTCACCTTCATCTTCGAGGAGACCGAGCACGGCTGGATCTGGGTCCACGCCTATCGCTTCGACAAGAGCACCTCCACCTTCATCGTGGAGTGCCAGGAGCCCACCTGGCGCGGACTCGGGCTCGACCGTCTCGACGACGAAGCCGGCATCGCGCTGTGCGAGCGCATCTTCGAAAAGTACCTCGACGGGCACGCGCTGATGACCAACGCGCGGCACCGCCGGGGCTCGCAGTGGCTCAACTTCCCGCGCGTGAGCTGCGAGCGCTGGCACCACGAGAACATCGTGCTCATCGGCGACGCGGCGCACACGGCGCACTTCTCCATCGGCTCGGGCACCAAGCTCGCGCTCGAGGACGGTATCGAGCTGGCCGATATGCTGTGCGCGCACGCCGACCTCGGGCAAGCGCTCGACGCCTACCAGCAGACCCGGCGCCAGGAGGTGCTGAAGCTCCAGAGCGCCGCGCGCAACTCCACCGAGTGGTTCGAGAACGTCCCGCGCTACGTTCACTTCGAGCCGCTTCAGTTCGCCTATTCGCTGCTCACGCGCAGCCAGCGCGTGAGCCACGAGAATCTGCGGCTGCGCGACCGCGACTGGGTGGAGAACGTCGAGCGCTGGTTCGCGAGCCACGCGAGCCGCGCCGCCGGCACCCCTCACGGAGAGCTCGGCAACGAGCCCGTTCCGCCCATGTTCACGCCGTTTCGGCTGCGCGGCATGCAGCTCATGAACCGCGTGGTGGTCTCGCCCATGTCCATGTACAGCGCAGAGGACGGGACCCCGAACGACTTCCACATGGTTCACTACGGGGCGCGCGCCCAAGGGGGCGCGGGGCTCGTGTACACCGAGATGACCGACGTCGAGGCGGAGGGGCGCATCAGCCCCGGCTGCCCGGGCATGTACAAGGACGAGCACGTGCGTGCCTGGAAGCGCATCGTCGACTTCGTGCACGAGTACAGCCACGCCCGCATCGCCCTGCAGCTCGGGCACGCGGGGCCCAAGGGCTCCACCAAGCTCGGCTGGGAAGGCATGGATGAGCCTCTCGATGAGGGCAACTGGCCGATCATCGGCCCCTCCCCCATCCCCTGGTCCGAGCGCAACCAGGTGCCGCGGGAGATGACGCGCGAGGATATGGACCGGGTGCGGGACGCGTTCGTGCGCGCCACCGAGATGGGCCAGGCCTGCGGGTTCGACATGGTCGAGCTGCACGCCGCGCACGGCTATCTGCTCTCCGCCTTCATCACCCCGGTCACCAACAAGCGAAGCGACGAGTACGGCGGATCGCTCGAGAACCGGCTTCGCTTTCCGCTGGAAGTATTCCGCGCCATGCGCACCGTGTGGCCGCAGGACAAGCCCATGGCGGTGCGCGTCTCGGCCACGGACTGGCTTGAGAACGAAGGGCTCGAGCCCTCGGCCGAGAAGGGGATCACCCCCGACGACGCGGTGGAGATCGCCAAGGCGTTCGCCCAGGCCGGCGCCGACGTGATCGACGTCTCCGCCGGTCAGACCAGCGCTCGGGCGCGGCCGGTGTACGGCCGCATGTTCCAGACGCCCTTCTCGGACAGGATTCGCAACGAGGCCCGCATCGCCACCATGGCGGTAGGCAACATCTACGAGATCGACCACGTGAACAGCATCGTCGCGGCAGGGCGTGCGGATCTGTGCTGCCTGGCCCGCCCGCACCTCTCGGACCCGTACTGGACCCTGCGCGCCGCGGCGCAGCAGGGCTATGATGGGGTGCCGTGGCCGGTGCAGTATCGCTCGGGAAAGGAGCAGCTCGAGCGGCTGCTGCGCCGCGCCGGAGAGATGGCGATCAGGATCTGAGGCCGTGGGGGTGCCAGGGTGTCTGGATCACTTACGCCCGGGGTTGCATTACGCGCATGTTCGGCGGGATTTCATCCCGCCCTACGACGCGATTGCACCGCACCTGAAAGGCGCCCCCACATGCTTCGCTTCCACCGCGGAGTCGTAGCGAGATGAAAGGCGGCAAGCTTCTCGAAGGCCGACACGCGCTGGTGACCGGCGGCAGCCGCGGCATCGGTCTCGCGGTGGCCGAGAGCCTGTGCGCGCACGGCGCGGCGGTCTCGCTGCTGGGCCGCGACGAGAAGCGCGTGGCGCAGGCGGCCCGGGCGCTGCCTCGGGCCCGGGGCCTTGCTTGCGACGTGTGCGACGAGAGCGCGGTGGACGCGGCGCTGGAACGCGCCGCCGAGGGCTTCGGTGCCATCGATGTGCTGGTGAACAACGCCGGCGCCGCCGAATCGGCGCCCTTCGCGCGCACCGACCCGGCGCTCTGGCGGCGTATGCTGGAGGTGAACCTGACCGGGGTGTTCCTGTGCACGCGCGCGGTGATTCCGGGCATGCGCGAGCGCGGCTTCGGGCGCATCGTCAACATCGCGAGCACCGCAGGGCTCAAGGGCTACCCCTACGTCGCCGCTTACTGCGCGGCCAAGCACGGCGTCGTCGGCCTCACCCGCTCGCTGGCACTGGAGGTGGCGGCGCAGGGGATCACCGTCAACGCCGTGTGCCCGGGCTACACGGACACGGACTTGCTGCGCGACGCAGCCGCCGCGGTCGCGCACAAAAGCGGCCGTTCGCCCGAGGCGGTGCTCGCGGAGTTTGCCCGCTCCAACCCCCAGGGGCGGCTCGTGCATCCGCAGGAAGTGGCGAACACGGTGGCCTGGCTGTGCCTGCCGGGATCCGATGCCGTCAACGGACAGGCCATCGCGGTCGCCGGCGGCGAGATCTGAGCGGCGAGGGGAGAAACGCACATGGATCCGACCAGAATCAGCGCGAAGGACATCCGGCCCGAACATTTCCAGTGGGAGCTCCGCGACGACGTGGCCCTCATCACCCTCAGCCGCCCGGAGCGCAAGAACCCGCTGACGTTCGAGTCCTACGCCGAGCTGCGCGACACCTTCCGGGCGCTGGTGCACTGCGACGAGGTCCACGCTGTGGTGATCACCGGATCGGGCGGCAACTTCTGCTCCGGCGGCGACGTGCACGAGATCATCGGCCCGCTCGTGGAGAGCGACATGCGGGGCCTGCTCGCCTTCACGCGCATGACCGGCGATCTGGTGCGCGCCATCCGGCGCTGCCCGCAGCCGGTGCTCGCCGCGGTGGACGGGATCTGCGTGGGCGCGGGCGCCATTCTGGCCATGGCTTCCGATCTGCGTCTCGCGACGCCGGGGGCAAAGACGGCTTTTCTGTTCGTGCGGGTGGGGCTGGCCGGGTGCGATATGGGCGCCTGCGCCATGCTTCCGCGGATCATCGGCCAGGGCCGCGCAGCCGAGCTTCTCTTCACCGGGCGTGCGATGAGCGCCGAGGAAGGCGAGCGCTGGGGGTTCTACAACCGGCTGTGCGCGCCCGAGCGCCTGCGCGAGGACGCCCTCGCCCTGGCCGCCGAGCTCGCCGCCGGCCCCGGGTTCGCCCACATGATGACCAAGAGCATGTTGAATCAGGAATGGGACATGGGGCTCGACGCCGCCATCGAGTCCGAGGCGCAGGCGCAGGCCATCTGCATGCAGACGCGCGACTTCGAGCGCGCCTACCGCGCCTTCGTCGCCAAGGAGAAGCCGAAGTTCGAGGGGAACTGAATGATCAAGCACGAAGGGCACGAAGATTGTGTCGTAAATGACGATTGCGATGCGACCAAATGAAGTTCATCGACGTCGCGCCCGAGTGGATTCGTTTTCGTCTCTTCGTGATCTTCGTGACCTTCGTGGTGAATACTGAGGCGCTCATCCACCGCCATGGCTGATTTGGAGTTCTTGAGCTGGCCGTTCTTCGACGATGCGCACCGAACGCTCGCCGAGCGACTCGATGCGTGGGCCAGCCACGACATCGCGCCGCTGACCGAGCGCGAGGACGACGTGGACGCCACGTGCCGGGAGCTGGTGGCGAGGCTCGGCCGGGGAGGCTGGCTGAGCCACGTCGTGCCGGCGGCATACGGCGGCGCCAGCGAGCGGCTGGACGTGCGCTCGCTGTGCCTGGCGCGCGAGACGCTGGCGCGCCACGGGGGGCTCGCCGATTTCGCCTTCGCCATGCAGGGGCTCGGCAGCGCACCCATCTCGCTCTTCGGAGACGAGGCGCAGCGCGAGAGGTACCTCCCCGGGGTGCGCGACGGCACCAAGATTGCGGCCTTCGCGTTGTCGGAGCCCGAGGCCGGCTCCGACGTGGCCGCCATCGACACCCGCGCAAGGCGTGAGCGCGGCGAGTACGTGCTCGACGGCACCAAGACCTGGATCTCCAACGGGGGCATCGCCGACTTCTACGTCGTGTTCGCACGCACCGGCGAGGCGCCGGGGGCGCGCGGCCTCTCGGCGTTCGTCGTGGATGCGGATACGGCGGGGCTGGAGGTGAGCGAGCGCATCCGTGTGATCGCGCCGCACCCGCTCGCCGCGCTGCGCCTGCGCGGGTGCCGCGTCCCGCGCAGCCGTCTGCTCGGGCAGCCGGGGGCGGGATTCAAGGTGGCGATGGCGACGCTCGATATATTTCGCACCACCGTGGGTGCCGCCGCCCTCGGATTCGCGCGGCGGGCGCTGGACGCGGCCGCGCACCGGGCGGTCACGCGGCAGCTCTTCGGGGCGCCGCTCGGAGAGCTGCAGATGATCCAGGGCATGCTCGCGGACATGGCGACGGCGGTGGACGCCGCCGCCCTGCTCGTGTACCGCGCCGCCTGGACCCGGGATTGCGCCGCCGAGCGGGTGACCCGCGAGGCCGCGATGGCGAAGCTCTACGCCACCGAGGCCGCGCAGGAGGTCATCGACCGCGCGGTCCAGATCTTCGGCGGGCTCGGCGTCGTCTCCGGGCACCCGGTGGAGCGTCTCTACCGCGAGATCCGGGCGCTGCGCATCTACGAAGGCGCCTCGGAGATCCAGAAGGTGATCATCGCCCGGCAGACGCTGGCCGCCTACGAGGCAGCGGCGATGTCGGGCAACGACTGACGGAGAGGACCATGGCCGATTACACCGCGCACGTGGACACCTTCGCCCGCGACCATCTCCCACCGCGCGAGCAGTGGCCGGATTTTCTCTTCACTCTGCCCGAGCTGCGCTATCCGGATCGGATGAACTGCGCCACCGAGCTGCTCGACAAGACCGTCGCCTCCGGCGCCGGCGAGCGGGCCGTGTTCGTGACTGCGAACGAGACCTGGACCTACCGCCGCCTGCTCGAGACCGCGAACCGCATCGCCCACGTGCTGACACGGGACTTCGGTCTGGTGCCGGGCAACCGGGTGCTCATCCGCTCGGCGAACAACCCGATGATGACGGCGTGCTGGTTCGGCGTCGTCAAAGCCGGCGGCATCGCGGTCACGACCATGCCGCTGCTGCGCGCCAAGGAGCTGTCGGTCATCCTGGAGAAGGCCCGGATCAAGCTCGCCCTGTGCGACCAGCGGCTCGGCGAGGAGATGGAGCGTGCGCGCGCGGCCGCAGACGTCTGCGAGCGCATCTGCCACTTCGACGGGTCCGGCCGGCCCGGCGCGGGATCGGAGCTCGAAGGGCGGCTGCGCGACAAGCCGAACGGCTTCGACGACGTCCCGACGTCCAGGGACGACGTCGCCATCATCGCCTTCACCTCGGGGACCACCGGCAAGCCCAAAGGCACGGTGCACTTTCACCGCGACGTCATGGCCATCTGCGATTGCTTTCCGCGCTCGGTGCTGAAGCCGCGGAGCAGCGACCTCTTCATCGGCAGCCCGCCCATCGGATTCACCTTCGGGCTCGGCGGTCTGGTCGCCTTCCCCATGCGCGCGGGCGCGGCCAGCGTGCTGCTGGAGGCGGCGCCGCCCGAGCGCCTCGTGGAAGCGATCCAGGAGTTCAAGCCGAGCATCTGCTTCACGGTCCCCGCCGCCTACCGCCGCATGGCCGACCTGGCCGCAAACTTCGACCTCTCCAGCCTCCGGAAATGCGTCTCCGCCGGAGAGACGCTGCCGCTGCCGACGTTCCAGGCCTGGGAGGCTCGCACCGGCATCAAGATGATCGACGGCATTGGCTCGACCGAGATGTTGCACATCTTCATCTCGGCCCCGGTGGAGCGCATTCGCCCCGGCGCGACGGGGCTGGCCATTTCGGGCTACGAGGCCAGGGTGGTCGACGACGAGCTCCAACCGCTGCCGCCCGGCGAGGTGGGTCATCTGGCGGTGCGCGGCCCCACCGGCTGCCGCTACCTCGCCGACGAGCGCCAGAGCGAGTACGTGCGCGGGGGCTGGAACATCACCGGCGACGCCTATCTGATGGACGAGGACGGCTACTTCTGGTACCAGGCGCGCACCGACGACATGATCATCGCCTCGGGCTACAACATCGCGGCGCCGGAGGTGGAGGAGGCGCTGCTCGCCCACGACGCCGTCGCCGAGTGCGCGGTGGTGGGCGCCCCGGATCCGGATCGCGGAACCATCGTGAAGGCCTTCGTCGTGCTGCGCGAGGGCACGGCGGGCTCCGACGCCCTCAGAAAGGGGCTCCAGGACTTCGTCAAGGCCACCATCGCGGCCTACAAGTACCCGCGCGCCGTCGAGTTCGTCGATGCCCTGCCGCGCACCGAGACCGGGAAGGTCCAGCGCTTCAAGCTGCGCCAGCAAGAGCAGGCCCGCGTGCTCGGCTCCGAGCGCCGCGCGTGATGCGAGCGGCCGGCGGGACCAAACCGAGGATGAGGATCACGTGATGAAGATCCTGCAACCCGAAGGCTGGCCGAGGCCCAGGGGCTATTCCAACGGCATCGTCGCCGAAGGACGATTCGTGCTGGTGGCCGGCCAGGTCGGCTGGGACGCCACCGAGACGTTTCGCTCCGAGGACTTCGTCGAGCAGGCGCGGCAGGCCCTGAAGAACACCCTGAGCGTGCTCGCCGAGGCCGGCGCCGGCCCCGAGCACGTGGCGCGCATGACCTGGTACGTGACCGACAAGCGCGAGTACCTGGCCCGCACCGAAGAGCTGGGCGCGGCTTACCGGGAGGTCATGGGACGCGTCTACCCGGCGATGACCATGGTGGAGGTGGCGGGTCTCGTGGAAGACGGCGCCAAGGTGGAGATAGAGACCACGGCAGTCATCCCGAACACCACGAACCCGGCGCCGTAGCCCGCCCCGAAGCCTCCCGCGCTCGCAGAGCGTTGCTTCGCAGGCATCACCGGCGATCCCCGGCCGCCGGGCTCCGCACGCCCCGGGGGCGCGTCCCGCTCAGTCAGCCACTTCCCGGATGAGCGCGTGCACGTCGCGACCGAGGTCGTCGGAGAGCGTGACCACGACCTGGTCGTCGGCGATGCTCGTCACGTAGCGCGGTGCATCCTCGCTGCGCTGGTAGGCCTCGCGAAGCTGGTCCACCAGCTTTTCCATCTTGATGGGCGAGAGGTTCTTCTGCTGCACCAGCGTCTTCATGTTGCTCACCTCGCTCCCGTGAATCCAGGCGAGGCCGAATTTCTTGGGCGGCTTCCCGATGAAGGCGTACAGGGATCCTTCGGTCGTGGTCACCACCTCCACGGGCTCCGATACGTCCTTCACCAGCGACTCGAGCGGCTCCCGGAGCTCTTCCAGACGCTTGGCCGCCGGGCTGTCTGCATCGAGCGGGGGATAGTCCTTCTCCTTGCTCCCGAGCAACTTGTCCATCAGACCCATAAGCTCCTCCTCCAGGCTTCCCGCCGAGGGAGCGAGGCGCCTCGCACCCTCGTGAACCCACGTGCGCCGAAACTTGACCACCCGTGAAACGCCGCCCATCGGCCGGCGTTCATGGGATCATCAAATGCCAATTTTAAGGCATGTGCGCGCGCCTGCCGCGGAACGCGCACGGGGTCCGTGACGCACCGCGGCGAAGTGGTGTCGTCCGACGGTATCTGACACCCCTTGTTTGACGCAGCGCCACAAAGCGGTCTTGCGGGCTGGCACCTCCCGGGACGGCGAGCTCCCTGCCCTGGATTTCGGCGGTGCGCACCTCCGCGTGCGGGGCGGGGAAGTGCGATCAGTCCTCGTAGTTCTTGATCCGCTCGTACTTGGCGCTGAGGCGCCAGTCGCGGTCCTGCGCGCCGTCGGCGCCCCTGCCCAGGGCCGCCGCCAGCCCGAGGATGCCCCGGAAATCCTCGATCTTCTGCCGCCACAGGATGAGCTGCTGAACCTCTTCCATGGGCGGTCCTGGTCTTGTCGAATGCGCTCCGGGCCGCTCAGTCGAACGGATGCCTGTGCATGATGGTCTCCTCGCGCTCGGGGCCCGTGGAGATGATGTCGACGGGCGTCTCGAGGAGCTCCTCGATGCGCGCAAGGTAGGCACGGGCGTTGGGGGGCAGGGACGACATGCGGGTGGCACCTGCGGTCGAGCCCTGCCACCCCGGCATCTCCTCGTACACCGGCTCGCAGCGGCTCACGCTCTCCGCGCCCACCGGGTGCGCCTTGCGCTCCACGCCACCCTCGCGATAGCCCACGCACACGCGCACGCTGGCCAGATCATCGAGCACGTCGAGCTTGGTGATGCACAGACCGGTGACGCCGTTCAGCCGGATGGCCCGGCGCAGCGCCACCGCATCGAGCCAGCCACAGCGCCGGGGCCGGCCCGTGGTGGCGCCGAACTCGCGCCCGCGGCTCGCCAGATGCCGGCCCAGATCGTCGCTGAGCTCGGTGGGAAAGGGCCCCGAGCCCACCCGGGTGGTGTACGCCTTGGTGACGCCCAGCACGTAATCGAGGGATCCCGGAGCGAAGCCGGTTCCGGTGGCGGCGCCCCCCGCGGTGGTGTTGGAGGAGGTGACGTACGGATACGTGCCGTGCTCGATATCGAGCAGGGTGCCCTGGGCACCTTCGAACAGAATGCCGCCCCCGCGCCGGCGGATGTCGTAGAGGCGCTCGGGGACGTCGTCGACCAGCGGTCGTATGGTCTCCGCCGCGATCAGGGCCCCTTTCAAAACATCGTCGAAGGCCGGCGGCTCGACCCCGTAGTAGTTCTCGAGAACGTAGCCGTGATAGTGCAGCACCTCGGCCAGCTTCTCCGCGAACGGCTCGGGGTGCAACAGATCCCCGATGCGCAGCGCCCGCCGCGCCGCCTTGTCCTCGTAAGCGGGGCCGATGCCGCGTCCCGTGGTGCCGATGGCCTTGGCCCCGCGAGCCTGCTCGCGGGCCTGGTCGAGCGCAACGTGATAAGGCAGCACCAGCGGGCATGCCTCGCTCACGCGCAGGCGCTCGCGCACCGGGACGCCGCGCTGCTCGAGCGCCTCGATCTCCTCGACCAGCGCGCCCGGGGAGACGACGACACCGTTGCCGATGAGCGAGAGCACGTTCGGGCGCAGGATGCCCGATGGCACGAGATGCAGCACGGTGCGCTCGGCGCCCACCACCAGGGTGTGCCCCGCGTTGTGGCCGCCCTGGAACCGAACCACGGCTGCGGCGCGATCGGTCAGCAGGTCCACGACCTTGCCCTTGCCCTCGTCACCCCATTGGGTGCCGATCACGACGACGGCCTTGCTCATGGACGCGCCGCCCCGAGCAAGGGAGGCGCCATCCACAAGAGCGCGCACCCGGCGGGGCGGTCGTATCGCGAAGCCGCGCCAGGGACGGCTCGCCACGGACGCCGCGCGCGGGGCATGAAGCTGGAACGCGCCCGGCTCACCGGTCCACCCCGGCGCTCGACACCTGCCAGCGCCCCCCCTTGCGCCGCAGCACCCGATCGCAACCGAGACCGCGCGCGCCGACCGTCTGCCCGGGCAGCTCCTGCAACACGCGCTCGCCGTTCGCGCGAAGCTTGCGCACCGCGTCGTGCATGGCCGGATCGTCCGACCAAGGGGCGAGAATGCCCGGGGTTGCCGCCGCAGGCTCTTCCGCGTCCGAACCCACCTGCACCAGCGTCTTCAAGTCCGCGCTGAACCCTGTGGCGGGCCGCGACCGCCCGAACGGCGTTCCGAGCTGATCGTAGCGCCCACCGCGTGCAACCTCCTGGCCATGGCCCGGCACGAACGCGGCGAACACCACCCCTTGCTCGTAGCGATACCCCCGCACCTCGGCCAGGTCGAAGTACACCGCCACCTCGGGGTTGCGCTGGCGCATGAGCTCGGCCAGGCGCTCGAGCCGCTCGAGAGCGGCGAGCGCCGCGCCGCCCACCTTCTCGAGGTGGTCTCTCGCTTCGCGCAGAATCTCCTGCTCCCCGTTGAGATCCACGAGGCGGGCGAGAAGCTCGCGCGCCGCGCCGCCGGCCCCGTATTGCTCGAGAAGGGCGTCGATCTCGGCGCGGGCTTTGCGCTGCAAGGCGTCGAAGAGCGTGGCCTCCCCCTGCGCGTCGAGCCCGCTTTGTGCGGCCAGGGCGCGAAAGATGCCGGCGTGACCGACGTCCAGATGAATCTCCTTGACGCCGGCCGTGGCCAGGGCTTCGAGCATCAGGCACAGAATCTCGCAGTCGCTCTCGACCCCCGCATGACCGTAGAGCTCGGCCCCCACCTGGATCGGGCTGCGCGAGCCGGAGAGACCGTCCGGACGCGTGTGCAGCACCGTGCCCAGGTAGCACAGCCGCACGGGCCCCTCGCGATGCAGACGATGCGCGTCGATGCGCGCCACCTGCGGGGTCATGTCCGCGCGTACGCCCATCAGCTCGCCGGTGAGCTGGTCGATGAGCTTGAAGGTCTGGAGGTTCAGATCCTCACCGATTCCGGTGAGAAGCGATTCCAGGTACTCGATGAACGGCGGGATGACGAACTCGTATCCCCAAGACGCGAACAGATCCAGCAGAGCCCGGCGATGCGCTTCCAGGCGCGCGGCATCCGGCGGCAGCGTTTCCTCCACCCCGGCCGGCAGCAGCCAACGATCGCTCGTGCTCATGTCCACGAGTTGATGACGTAGAGAAGAAGCACTCCCAGGACCATGCTGGTCAGCCCGCCGAAACGCAACGTGCTGTCGTTCATCTGCGATATCAGCAAGAGCGCTCTGCGCACGCCCGCGGGGTTCAGGAACGGCATGATTCCCTCGATCACGAGCAGCAGTGCCACGGCAACCAACAGATCATGCCACATCGCGCGCGCAGACCTCCAAGCTTCGCCCCCCCCGAACCCGGTCCCGGGCGTGCCCCATGAGGTGCATCGGCACAAAAAAGGGGCGTGGACGCCCCCGCGGGGAATGCCCCTCCCGCCCCTATCGGGTGCCTTGAGAGTCTCTGAAGTACTGGAAGAACTCGGTATCCGGCTGGATCAAGAGGACGTCGGTGGGCTGATTGAACGTGTCCCGATATGCGTTCAAGCTCCGATAAAACCGATAGAATTCCGCGTTCCGATTATAGGCGGTCGCGTAGATGTTCGCGGAAATCGCGTCCCCTTCGCCGCGCGTGCGCTCCGCGTCGCGGTCCGCCTCCGCGAGCAGCACCTCGCGCTCGCGGTCGGCCTTGGCGCGAATGACCTTGGCGGCTTCCTCGCCCCGCGAGCGAAAGTCCCTGGCGACCTCCTTGCGTTCCGCCGACATGCGCTGATAGACGGACGTGCTCACGTCCTCGGGCAGATCGATGCGCTTCACCCGGACGTCGACCAGCTCCACGCCCAGATCGGCGGCATGTTCCTTGGCCGACACGCGCAGGATATCCATGATCTTCGCGCGTTCGCCCGAGACGACTTCGAAGATGGTGCGCTTACCGAACTCGTCCTTGAGGCGTTTCTGGATGACGGCCGTCAGGCGGTCCGAGGCGATTCGCGGATTGCCGCCCGTCGCCGTATAGTAGCGCTCGACCTCGTCGATCCGCCACTTCACGAACGAGTCGACCTTCACGTTCTTCTTCTCGCTCGTCAGATAGAGCTCGGGCTCCGAATCGATGTTCTGGATGCGCGCATCGAACTTGCGCACCGACTGCACGAAAGGAATCTTGAAATAGAGCCCCGGCGCGTAGTCGGAGCGCAATATCTGTCCGAGCTGGAACTTGATGGCGCGCTCGCGCTCGTCCACCGTGAAAATGGAAAGAAAGCCGAGCACCGCAACGACGACGACGAATATGATGACACCTCGATTCTGCATCACCGGTTCCTCCCGCGTATGTCCAGACGCCGATCGCGGCGCGCCGCGTCCTGCTCCGCGGCCGTGTCCGGAGCTCCCTGCTCCCTGGACAGATCGTCGAGCCCGGAGCCCGATATGCTGCCGCGCCCCGTGACCAGCTTGTCGAGCGGCAGATAGATCAGGTTGTTGCCGCCCTCGAGGTCGACCAGCACCTTGCTGCTGCGCGCGAGCA
Organism: uncultured Ectothiorhodospiraceae bacterium; assembly: GCA_964585725.1. Taxonomy (GTDB): domain Bacteria; phylum Pseudomonadota; class Gammaproteobacteria; order HK1; family HK1; genus CAZPFD01. The sequence goes on from CAZPFD010000008.1 coordinate 12,972, forward strand.
CGGCCTCGACCGCCTCCAGATAGAGGCGATCACGGGTGACCTCCGGCGCCTTCTCGTACTCTCCCATCAGCTTCAGAAACCGATCCGTCCGGCCCTCGGCTTCGGCGACGACGCGCTCCTTGTAAGCCAGAGCCCGCTCGCGGATGGCGTCCGCATCACCGCGCGCCTTCGGGATGATGTCGGCGGCGTAGGCCCTGGCCTCGTTCTTGAAGCGCTCCTCGTCCTCGCGCGCCTTCACGGCATCGGCGAAGGCCGGCTGCACCTCCTTGGGGGGCTGTGCGCTCTGCATGTTGACGCTGGTGACGTGCAGACCGGTTCCGTAGCGGTCCAGGACCTCCTGGATGAGCTCTTCCGCGCGGGCGGCGACCGCACTGCGCCCCTCGGTGAGCACGAAGTCCATCTTGTTCTTGCCGACGATCTCGCGCACGGCGCTCTCGGTCGCCTGGCGCAGCGTCATGTCGGGCTCCTGGACGTTGAACAGGTACTTGGCCGGATCCTTGACGCGGTACTGAACGGTGAACTGCACATCCACGATGTTCTCGTCCTCGGTGAGCATCAAGGCCTCGTTCGGCACCGTGCTCGTGCCGCCGCCGGTGCGGCGGAAGCCGATGTCCTGACTGCGCACCAGCTCGACGTTGACCTTCTCGACGCCTTCCACGAAGTAGGGAAGCCAGTGCGGGCCCGGCCCCACCGTACGCACGTACTGCCCGAAGCGCAGCACGACGCCCTGCTCCGCCGGGTCCACGATGTAGATACCGGCCAGGCCCCATATGACGACGAGCACCAGCGCGACGAGGCCGATGCCCTTGGCCCCGCCCCCGCCCAGGCGAAAGCCCCCGCCTCCGGAGCGCCCGCCCCCACCGAAGATACGCCCGAGCGACGCCTGGAGCTTTCTCAGCACCTCGTCAAGGTCCGGCGGCCCCTGCTGGCCACCGCCCCGGCTGCCCCAGGGATCCCGACCTCCGTTACCGCCGGGTTGATTCCAAGCCATGCGTCGACTCCATGTGAGCTATGTGACTGTGACAGAGACCGGCCGCTGCGGCCCACAGCGCTCGGCTGTATGTGATGCGGGGATGATGTGCTCCGCTGGGGTAACCATCGGCGCCGGGGGTGACCGTTACAGCTCGGTCAGCGGGTCGCCCGGTGCCGCTCGTGTGCCCGCGCCGCGCTCCTCCAGAAGCGCAGGATCATCCGGACACGGCGCGGCCGAGCTGTGAATGATAGGTGGGTTCGCCCTGAGCCGCAATACATGCCCTGGGCAGGCCTTCTTGGCTGCACAGCCTGTCGAGCGTGGTCGGGGCGATCTCGACCTCCATCACCCACTGCCCATCGCCCCAAGGGTACTCGTCCACCACCGTGCCCAGCTCGAATAGGCGCGCCCGCAGCCGACCCTCGGTCTGGGGCAGGTAGATCCATCGGCGAACCGTGCCCAGCCCCAGACGTTCGATGATCGCCTCGCGTAGAAGATCGAGCCCCGCGCCGGTGTGGGCGGAGAGCCAGACACGCTCGATGCGGCCCTCGATATCGCGTTCGACGCGGGGCTCGCCCGCGTCCATGCAGTCGATCTTGTTCAGGACCTGGAGCTGGGGCACGCCCCCGGCACCGATCTCATCGAGAACGCGCTGGACCTGGGCGGTCTTCACATCGCGCTCCTCGACGCTGGCGTCGATGACGTGCAGCAGCAGGCTCGCCCTGCGCGTCTCCTCGAGGGTGGCCCGAAACGCGGCCACCAGATCGTGGGGCAGGTGGCGGATGAATCCTACGGTGTCGGCGAGAATGACGTGGCGCGAATCGGAGAGCCGCGCGCGGCGCAGGGTCGGGTCGAGGGTTGCGAACAGCCGATCCTCCACCGTCACCCGGGCGCCGGTGAGCCGGTTGAACAATGTCGACTTGCCCGCATTGGTGTAGCCGACGAGTGATACGACAGGGACATCGGCCTTTCGGCGCGCCCTGCGGCTCAGCTCGCGCCGTTTGCGTACTCGCTCCAGGCGTTTGTTGATGTTTCGAATGCGCTCGGAGATCAGACGCCGGTCGGACTCGAGCTGCTTCTCGCCCGGGCCGCGCAAGCCAATGCCGCCCTTCTGCCGCTCCAGATGCGACCAGCCTCGGACGAGTCGGGTGGACAGATGCTTGAGCTGCGCGAGCTCGACCTGCAGCTTGCCCTCGAACGTGTGGGCGCGCTGGGCGAAGATGTCGAGGATGAGACCGATCCGATCGAGCACACGACGCTCGACCAGGCGCTCGAGGTTACGTTCCTGGGCCGGCGACAATGCGTGGTTGATGATCACGAGCTCGGCGCCGCTCTCGCGCGCGCGGTCCCGCGTTTCAGCCGCCTTGCCCTCGCCGATGAAATAGCGTGCATCCGGCTTGCGCCGCGAGCCGGTGACGCGCGCGACGGCCGCTGCGCCTGCAGACGCGACCAGGTCCTCGAACTCCTGCAAGTCCTCGTGGGCCTCGTCGCCGGGAAAATCGATGTGGACCAGCAAGGCGCGCTCGCCGCTGCGCGGGCGCTCGAACAGGAAGCCACTGTCGGATGTGCGACCGGTCGTCACTCGTCGGCGGGTTCGTGAGCGACAGCCTCATCGGAGCGGGGCAGCTTGACGCTGCGTGCCGGAACGACGGTGGAGATCGCGTGCTTGTAGACCATCTGGCTCACCGAATTCCTGAGGAGCACGACGAACTGGTCGAACGACTCAATTTGCCCCTGCAGCTTGATGCCGTTCACCAGGAATATCGAAACCGGCACGCGCTCCTTCCTCAGCGTGTTCAGGAAAGGATCCTGCAGTGACTGCCCCTTGCTCATAGCCTTCCTCCTTATGGATTCTTGTTGTACCCGCATCCCTCGGGCCATGGGCGTACCCTTCCCCGCGGCGGCCCGCCGCAGCCCCGCCTTCCTCGTTACCTCTGCCCCTTCCCCCAGGCGAACATCACAACCCTCGCGCGAAGTCACCGGCAGCCGCCAAAGCTCGCCCAGTATGACATTCAACAATTATAATCCATTCTGCGTGGCGAGCATGCCCGCCTGCGCCTCAGGACACCTCGCCATCGTCCACCCAGTTGTCCAGCGCTTTCAGAAGGTTATCGAGCAGCGCAGGATCATCGCTGTTCAACCGGCGCGCAACGGGCTCGCCGCGCAGCCACGTGAGCTGACGTTTGGCGAGCTGGCGTGTCGCGCTGACGGCCCGCCGCTCCATGGTCCGTCGATCAGTCGCGCCTTCGAGATACTCCCACACCTGTCGATATCCGACCGCCCGCATGGCAGGCAGCTCGGCGTGCACGCCGGGGCGCGCGCGCAGCGCCTGCACCTCGCCCACGAGTCCGCGATCGAGCATGTCCGCGAAGCGCCGGCCGATGCGTTCGTGCAGCGCGTCGCGGTGCGAGGGCACCAGCGCCACCGTGTACACGCATGCGCCGAGCCCTGGCGGCGCATCCCCGTGCGCGAAGTGCTCGCTGAGGGGACGCCCGCTCAGCTCGAGGACCTCGAGCGCGCGCTGGACACGCTGCGGATCGTTCGGGTGAATGCGGGCCGCTGAGGTCGGGTCCGCCGCCGCCAGACGGGCATGCAGGTGCTCCCACCCGTATCGAGACGCCTCGGCGTTCAGGCGTTCGCGCACCCCGCGATTGGCGGGTGGCAGCGGCGACAGTCCGGCACGCAGCGCGCGAAAGTACAGCCCCGTCCCCCCGACGAGCAGCGGAATCCTGCCGCGCGCCCGGATGTCGGCTATTTCCCGGTGCGCATCGAGCTGAAAGCGCCCGGCCGAGTAGGACTCCTCCGGGTCGAGGATATCGATGAGACGATGCGGCGCCCTCGCGAGCACCTCGGGTCCCGGCTTGCCGGTGCCGATGTCCATGCCGCGATAGACCATCGCCGAGTCCACGCTGATGATCTCGAGCGGCAGGCGCTGGACGAGCTCCACCGCGAGCCGGGTCTTGCCCACCGCCGTGGGACCAAGGAGAAAGATGACGCGCTCGCGCTTTCCCCCCGACACGCCTCAATCCCCCGGGCTCTGCTCATCGTCTGCGGCCGGCTGCGTGTCCGGGCGCCGCAACAGCCGCTCCAGGGCAGGCAGATCGATCTCGAACCATACGCCGCCGCCGTCCGGCCCGGCCTCGAGCTCGCGCAGCAGCGCATTCAGCTCATCGAGATCCGCGCGATTCGCAGCCGGCGAGGAGCCCGTGCATCCCGCCAGCTCCCACAGCAACGCCTCCTCCCCCTCAGCGCCGCGCGCCTGGGCCCCGCCCCGCCGCAGCGCGCTACGCAGCGCCTGCATGAGCGCCTCGGCGTCGGCCGCGGCCAGGACGCTCGGCACGGCGCGCAGGCATATGGAGCCGGGCGCGGTGCGCCGCACGTCGAAGCCGAGGCGCCCCAGCCATCCATGCTCGCGCTCGAACGCAGCCGCCTCGTGCTCGCTGAGCGCCAGCGTCGAAGGCAGCAGAAGGGGCTGTGCGCGCAGCGAACCGCTGCGAGCCCCCTCTCGCAGGCGCGTGAAGCAAAGCCAGCGCCGGGCGGCCGCGATGTCCACCACGATCAGCCCGCCCGCGCTCTGCGCCAGGATGAAGCGCCCGTGCAACTGGGCCAGGGCGCGGCCGAGCGGCGGGCGCTCGACGGGCGATGCCCGCTCCTCGGGCTGCGGCGCGGCGTGCAACGCCGCGTAGGCGGCCACCTGCTCGCCCGCGCCCGCCTGCCCTGCGCCGGGGGTCGGCGCCGGATACGCGGGCGGAGCCGGCTGCCCGGCGTCCACCAGGGTCGGCCCGCCCAGAGCGCGCTTCAGACTGCGAAATACGAAGTCGTGCACCAGGCGGCTCTCGCGGAATCGAACGTCGTGCTTGGCCGGGTGCACGTTGACGTCGACCTGGGTCGTGTCCAGCTCGAGATAGAGCACGTACGCCGGATGTCGGCCCTGGGGCAGCAGCCCCTGGCAGGCCTGGCGGACGGCGTGCCTGATGAGGCTGTCGCGGACCATCCGCCCGTTGACGAAGAAGTACTGGAGGTCCGCCTGGGCCCGGGTGTGCCCGGGGGTGGAGAGAAAACCCCAGATGCGCAGATCCGTGGATTCGAACTCGAGCTCCAGGGCATGCTCGACGAACGCGCGACCGCACACCTGGCCCACCCGTCGCACGCGCTCCGCGTGCGTTGCGGCGGGGCGCAGGCTGAGCACCTGGCGCTGGTTGTGACGCAGCGCCACCCCCACCTCGGCGTGGCTGAGGCCGATGCGCCGGACGACGTCCTCCAGGTGCCTGAACTCGGTCTTCTCGGTGCGCAGGAACTTGCGCCGCGCCGGCGTGTTGAAGAACAGGTCCCGCACTTCCACGGTGGTGCCCACGGGATGCGACGCCGGTGAGGGCGACTCCTCCCCGGCGGTACCGTTCAGTCGCCATGCGCTCTCCTCGGTACGGGTGCGCGAGGTGACCGCCAGGCGCGAGACCGCTGCGATGCTCGGCAGCGCCTCCCCGCGGAAGCCGAGGGTACGCACCCGCTCCAGCTCCTCGAGCGAGTGGATCTTGCTGGTGGCGTGGCGGGCGAGGGCGAGGGCAAGCTCGTCGCGGCGCATACCGTGTCCGTCGTCACGCACGCGAACGAGCCGCGCGCCGCCGCCCTCCACGTCGATCTGGATGCGGCGCGCACCAGCGTCGAGACTGTTCTCGAGCAGCTCCTTGGCCACCGACGCCGGACGCTCGACCACCTCGCCGGCGGCGATCTGGTTGGCCAGGCCCGGGGGCAGGACCAGGATGGGCGGCGGGGACGTTTCCATGGAATGCCGAATTGTACCGTCCGGGGTCCCCCGGCGCCGTCTCAACCGCGCTTCGGGCTGAGTGAGTTTGGCGGACGGAGGCTACACGCGCGGCCCTCTATTTTCGGGTGCATCGCGGATTTCCGGGAAATAGGTGGTTTCTCGGGCCGAGGCTGGGTCCCGGGGTATGTGCCTCCTCGTCGCAAGCCCCGAAACAACCCCGGCAACCAAGAGCGCACGCGGGGCCGCGCCGTGCATGCTGTGCGTTGCGCGGGCTTGGGCCGAGGGGATGCGGGCTCCCATGGGGCTCGGGTCGACTCTCGGCCCCGCCCTGCGGGGCTTGCGACTCCGCTGCACATACCGCCGGGACCCATCTCCAAGGAAGCTCGGCGGCAAGGTTTCCCGGAAATCCGCGAAGAACCTATTTTCGCGTAGCGTCCGTGCACTCGCTCATTCGACGATGGGCTGCGAGAGTATCCACAGGCTCAGGGCCGTGTAACCCACCATCAGCGCCGCCACCGGCACCTGGCTGCGCACCGCGGCCCGCGCGTCCCCGTAGAGGCGCAAGGCCGCGACGTGGGCCAGATAGACGGCGATGACGTGCCCGAGGACGATGGCAGCGACCGCCGTGTACCAGGCGAAGCGCGCATCCACGACGCTCAGATCCATCCGGTAGCCGGCGCTGCCGAAGAGATCCCAGCCGGCGCCGAAGGGATCGGAGGCGAGCGGAATGATCAGCTGGCCTGCGAGCAGCAGGAAGGACAGATAGTGGGCCAGATGGTAGGCGATGGCGATGGGCACCAGCGAGAGGACCAGGGAACGCGCGACGTGCAGCGCGCCCGCGCGGCCGCCCGCCGCCCGCGAGGCCAACCAGCAGGTGGCGAGGTAGACGCCCAGAAACAGCAAGGGGAAGACCGCCAGAGCCGCCGTCTCGATGACGGCGAGCAGATCGAGTCCCTGCCCGCGCAGAGCGAGCAGGGCTGCGCGCAACCCCGGCTCGCTTGCGACCCAGTCGAGGAAACCGGCCCACGCCGCGGTCTCCAGGAACCCGTCCAGGCTCACCGTTGCCAGCATCAGCAGCACGAACATCATCATGGACACCGAGACCGGATGCTCGCTCACCAGGCCGGCGGCATAGGGGCGCAGATACCAGGCCATGCCGTCCCGGGCACCCGAGCGCGCGCCGCGCACCTCCGTGGGCGCGAAGCGCGCGAGCAAGCCGAACGCGACGCTGAACGCTTCGCCGTGGCGCAGCCACGCCTCCCGCCCGTAGGCCAGCATGCCGCCCCAGGTCAGCAGCGAATACGCCACGATCAAGCCGGCCAGAGGCGCCGGCCGCTCGGCGCCCTCCGAAACCAGCTCCAGCCAGGCGAAGACGGCGAACAGCGCCAGCGCCGGCCATACGCCCAGCCAGGACGGATAGGGCCGGTGCCGCGAGAGCGATCCCCCGCAGCGGCGCGCGTACAGGCGCTCCGCGCCCGCGAACAGGACGGACCAGGGATTGACGAGCGCCCACAGGTCCCCGACGAGCGCCGACACGTAAGCAAGCCCCACCCACCCGATGACCCAGACCATGGTGGGGGCCAGGTTCTCGAAGGTGCTCTGGCTGCCGAAGAAGCCGGCGCTGATGACCAGCAGAAAGAGCGCGGCGCTCAGGGTGCGCACGGCGCCCAGGCAGAGGGGGTGCATCAGCCAGCGCACCGGGGCGAGGCCGTCCAGCCGCAGGCGCGCATCGACGAAGGCACCCGACGCTCCGCGCAGAAAGCCGGCGGTCACCACGAAGGACAGTGCCACCGCGGCCGCGGCACCGCCCAGGTACAGCCCGAGGGGCAGGGGCAGATCGTAGCGCGCCCCGAAAGCGTGGGCCCAGGCACGCGAGGCCGCCAGCCACGGCGCGACCAGCGCAGCCGCGCGCGCGGCCGGGCGTGCCCATTCCCCTGCGCCGGGTGGACCTTCAGCGCGGATGGACTTCGAGGTAGAGAAGGGTCGCGTGGCCGTGGCCATGGACGGCGTGGCGGGTAACGGGGAAGCGGCCCGTGGCACGGGCCTCGAAACGCAGGGACGCCGGGGCGCCGGGCGCGACATCCACGCGGTGGTCATAGCCGTGGAGATGGATCTCCACGGGCTCGTCGCTACGCCAGCGCAGCTCCACCACGTCGCCCTGGGTGACGCGCAGGGTCTTGCCCCCGCCCCCGCCGGCGATCTTCCCGCCCTCGATGCGCAGCTCGAACACTTGCTCGGTCGGGGACTGGGCGCGCGCCGGCGCGCCGAGGACCCATCCTCCCCACGCGAGCATGCACGCGGCCATCCCCTGCAGGACTCGCCGCCGCGGCGAACGGCCGCTGACCGCCGCAAGCTGATTCACCGGCACCGGGCTCCCTTCATATGAAGGACAGTGACGGAGTCATTATGCCACGGGCTCCCTTGCTATAATTCCAGCGTTCCCGCCCGTTTCATCGACGCGGGCGCGGGCAACGACCATTCCCCGTCGGACAGACGGTTTCCCCCGAGGAGGACATCACTCATGAAGATACTCGTATCGCTCGGCGCGGGCACGTGCCTGGGCCTGGCGCTCGCCCTCGGCTCCGCGCAAGCCGAGATACTGGCCATGATGAACTACGAGACGAAGTCGGAAGCCTCGCTCAAGACTCTCAAGCTCTCCGCTCCGGCTGCGCGGCGCGAGGGCATCGCCGTGGTGGACGTGGATCCCGAGTCGCCGAGCTACGGCCGGAAGCTCATGGACATTCCGCTTCCGCCGGACCTCGTCGCGCATCACATCTTCTACAACAAGGACATGACCAAGGCGTACATCACCGCCTTGGGTCAGAATGTCCTGCACATCATCGACATGCAGCGTTACCCGTACCGGCTGCAGCGCCTCGATGTACCGCCATGTCAGGTCGGCGAGGACGTCATTTTCTCCGAGGACAACAGCACCTGGTATCTCACCTGCATGGGATCGGACAAAGTGATCGTGGGCAGGGTGTCGACCGACGAGATCACGAACGTCATCTCGCTGCCAACGAAATACCCGCACGGCTTGGCCGTGCACACGGGCATCGACCGCATCCTCGTGACGAGCACGGTGCGGCACACCGATCTCGGTGACGCGGGAGAGACCGTCACCGTGTTGCAGGCGAGCACGGGCAAGGTCCTGGGAACGCACAAGCTCTCGCGCAAGCCCTCGCCTTCCGGCGAGGCGCCGGTCGAGATCCTGTTCGTCCCGGGGGCGATGCCGCCGGTTGCTTACGTCACCAACATGTACGGCGCCACCTTGTGGGCGGCGATCTGGGATGCGGGCAAGCAGGACTTCGACGTGCGGCAGACGTTCGACTTCTCGACCATCGAGGCCGGCGTGCCCCTCGAAATCTACTTCAACAAGGCGGCGGATCGGATGTACGTCACCACCGCCAAGCCGGGGCAGCTTCACGTCTTCGACATCAGCCGCGACCCGACGTCGCCGAAGCTGCTGAAGAGCTATGCGGCCGGCGAAGGCGCGCACCACGTGGCGTTCACCCGCGATGAGCGCTACGCCTTCGTGCAGAATGCGCTGCTCAACCTGCCCGGGATGAGCGACGGCTCGATCACGGTGATCGATCTGGCGCAGGAGCGCGTGATCGGCAGCGTGGATACGCTCAAGAACGAGGGCTTCAACCCGAACTCCATCGTCCTGCTCCCGGAGTGGAACCACCTGGCGGGACACTGAGGCGCCGAAATCGCAGGAGCGGCCTTGGCCGCGAACGGGATCGCGCGGTTCGTTCGCGGAGCGCGGCGCGCGGAAGCGGAAGGCCGAGCGGCCCCGCGCCTAGCGCGCCCTGTCGAATACGGTGATGGCTTCGATGTGGGCGGTGTGCGGGAACATGTCCACCACCCCCGCTGCGCTGAGATCGAATCCGTGCCGTTGCACCAAGGTGACCGCGTCGCGGGCGAGAGTGGCCGGGTTGCACGAGATGTAGACGACGCGCCGCGGATAGGGTGCGCGCAAGCTCTCCACGACGCGTGCAGCGCCGGTGCGGGGCGGATCGAGGATCAGCTTGTCCCACGGCTCTGACAGCCGGCCCGCCGCGTCCGCGGGCGCGGCGAGGTCGGCCACGGCGAAAGCGGCGTTGTGGACGCCGTTGTGTCGCGCATTCGCGCGCGCCCGCTCGACCAGCGTCGCCTCGCCCTCGAGACCTACGACCTCTCCCGCTTTCCCGGCCACGGCCAGCGTGAAGTTGCCGAGCCCGCAGAACAGATCCAGCACCCGCTCGCCCGGCCCGGGCGCAAGCAGCGCCACCGCCCTCGACACCAGGAGGCGATTCACCTCGGCGTTGACCTGAACGAAATCCGCCGGCTCGAAGAAGAGCTCGAGGCCGAACTCGGGCAGCGCGTAGCGCAGCGGCCCGGGCGCCTCGGGCCACAGGGAGGTGATGCTCTGCGGCCCCGCGGGCTGGAGATACACGCGCAGATCGTGCTCGCGCGCGAAGGCCGCGAGCGCGGCGCGGTCGCGGGGACCGAGCGGCACCAGGTGGCGAAACACCAGCGCGGTCTCCGCATCTCCCGCGGCGACCCCGATCTGGGGAATACGCTGGCGCGCCTCCAATCCGCCGATCAGCGCCCTCAGGGCCTGTACCCGCCCACCCACCGACGGATCCAGCACATCGCACCCTTCCAGCACCGCTACCCGGCTGCTGCGCACCTCGCGAAAGCCCACCAGCGCGCCGCCCTTGGCGGGAAGGTAGCGCACGCCGAGGCGGGCGCTGCGCCGATAGCCCCAAGGGCGGCCGCTCAGCGGCTCGAGCCAGCGCTGCGGCTCCACGCCGGCGTGGGCGCGCAGGACGCCGGCGAGCTGCGTCTGCTTCGCGCGCACCTGAGCGTCGTGCGCCAAATGCTGTAGCTTGCAGCCGCCGCAGGTCCCGAAGTGCGGGCAGCGGGGGGCGACCCGCTCCGGGGCGGCGCGCAGCACCTCGGCGACCACGCCTTCGTCGAAACGCGCGTGCGCGCGCTGGTACCGCACGCGCACCTCCTCGCCGGGCAAGGCGCCGGCTATGAACACGGTTTTTCCGTCGATGCGGGCGACACCGCGCCCTTCCCGGTCGAGATCGTACACCTGCGCCGCAGGAGTCTCGGAGGGCGGCTTGCGGCGGGCCATTCAGGCCATCCAGGCTTTCAGGAAGGCTCTCAGATGGGGCTTGTCCTCGCGCTCGAGCAGCGCCCGTACGCGCTCGCACTCCACGTCATAAGCGTCGTCGGTCAGGCGCCCTCGCATGAGCTCGTAGCGTAGATAGAGCAGGTAGGTGTTCAGCGCGTCGATCTCGCAATAGTTGCGGATGGCCTCCATATCGCCGGCCAGATACCGATCCCACACCTGGCTCCCGTCCATGCCCAGCTTGCCCGGGAAACCCATCATCGTGGCCAGCTCGTGCAGCGAGACCACCGCCCGGGGCTGATATCCCGACAGCACGTCCATGAGATCCGTGTGCCGGCTGTGGAAACGGTTCAGATAATTGTTCCAGCGAAAAGCCGTGTCCTCGTCCCCGGCCTCCCAGTAGCGCGTGGCGCGCACGCGGCGCAGCATGGCGCGGTAGTGCAGCACAGGCAGATCGAAGGCGCCGCCGTTCCACGAGACCAGCGTGGGCGTGTAGCGATCGAGCCCGTCGAAGAAGCGCTCGATGAGCTCCTTCTCCGACGACTCCGGCGTCCCCAACGACCAGACCTTGAAGCGATCGCCCGAGTTGAGCACGGCGGAGATCGCCACGATGCGCTGGAGGTGATGGCGCATGAATTCCGAGCCGCTCGCCTGGCGCTGCTTGTGAAACATCACCTTCGCCACTTCCCCGTCGCTCAACCCGTGCAGATCGAAGAGGCGGCGCCCGCTCTCCACGTCGGGAACGGTCTCGATATCGAAGACGAACACGTTCACTTCTGCTTCCAAGCGCCGTTCTGACGATACCACCAGCCCCGCGGCGCGTTCTCGATCCAGCGTCGCGCGAACGTCTTTCGTATCTCGTCCTCCCACTCGGGATGGCCGTTGGCCTGCGCGATCTCGCGATAGAGCGCGGAGCGGTCCCGGTTCTCATCCGCCACCAGCTGGTTGAGCTGACGTCGCTCGGCAAGGGGCACGGTCTTGGGATCGCGGATCGCGACCAGGCCTTGTCCGGTGAGACCGATGGCGCCGCTCTCGTAGTAGGGCAGCAGCTCGGGGTGACGGGCTTTCATGGACGCGGTGATCTTGTCGATGGCGGGGGTGGAGATATTCAGATCCATCGGCTGCGCGCGCGCAGCGGGCACGAGCACATCGAGAGCCGTGCGCAAAACGGCGCGGGACGACTGATTGGGGCTCTCGCTCGGCGTGGCGTCGCCCGGGCTACGACCGCCGCCGGGCTGCTCTCCCCAGACGTCCTCGATGATGCGATCCGCCGCACGCTCGGCCGCAGCCGCCGGGAAATAGATGTTGATGGTGACGCACGACGCCAGCAACAGCAGGACGAACGCCCCCAAGAGTCTTCTTGCGTACACGTGAGCTATCCTCCTACGGCGGCTCCGCGCGCGTCACGCGCTTCAACCGCTCCACGAGCGTGTCCCAATCGACCTGCCGGTTGTAGCCCATGACGTCGATCCGGGGAATGCCCCCGCCCTTGACGATGTAGTAGCCCTGCTCGGCGTCCTGCACTCCACCCATCTCGCACAGACCGCCGGCAAGGCGGCAGCTCAGACCCAGACGATCGTATGAGAACTCGTCGAAAAGCCTCAGCAAAGTCCGCGACAGCGCGGCCTGCGCTCCACCCAGTCGGGTCAGGTTCTCGATGGCGCGCTGGCTGATTCGATGGGGCGAGGGGTCGTTCTTCGGGGTCGCGAAGCGCGCATCGAAGGCTCGGGGCTGCCAGTCCTCCAGCACCAGGTTGCGTATCGTCCCGTCCAGTCGACCTCGAATCTTACCAAACGAGAACGTCCGGGTCAGAACGTCGAGCGAGATCCCGTCCACGTCCACGTCGGTGCGCAGCACCGGCGCGATGCCGAAGGGACGGCGCATGCGCAGCTCGCGCAGCGTGACGGTGCCCTCGAACACGCGCACCAGCAGCGGGGCCTGCACGTGCATCACCCCGCGGGCGTAGTGCACCGCCGGTATCTCCCCGGAGACGGATCCCGCCAGCGCGGGCCAGTCCAAGGCGGCGGTGACCCGCTCCAGAGAGACCGGCGCCAGCCGGCCGCTCAAGCTCCAGGTCACACCGGGGCCGCCCACGCCCTCGGCCGTGAGGTGCTCGAGGTGCAGCGCTCCGTCGAACACCGGCTGCACCAGCGGGCGCTCGAGGGTGAAGCCGCGCCCCTGCAACCGCCCGAAGAGCCCGCCGGCGCCGAGCTCCATCCGGTACACGTGCCCGCCGTCCCAACGCAGCTCGGTGGCCTTCGCCTCGCCGCGCTCGGCCCAGCGCAGCGTTCCCTCGACGCCCCGCAGGCCGAAACGACCTCCCATATCCTCGAGGCCGACCCGGCGCGCCGTCAGCGCCGCCTCGGCGCCCCGGGTCGCGCTCCAATCGAGCCGCAAACCCACCTCCCCCTCCGTGCGCAGCCGATCCAGCGGCGTGCCGGCGGCGAAGGGTTGGAGGTAGATCCGGTACAGGGGCGCGAACGCCGTGGGGGCCAGCGTCAGCGCGAGCTTCTGGAGGTCCCCGCTGGCCACTCGGGCGTCGCCCTCGAGCTGCGCGACCCCCGGATGAACGGCGGCGAAACGCTCCACCAGCAGACGCCCCGACTCCGGTTGCCAGCGCGCCGCCCACTCCGCGATGAACGGCGCCTCGGACACTTCGACGTACACGGGGTCGACGTAAACCCGGCCCGCCTCTGCGGCCGCCCGCCCGCTCATGCGCCAGCCGCCGGACGCCGTCTCCATCGAGGCATCCAGGCTCAAGTCGAGCCCTTCCCCCGCACGCAGACCCGATTCGTCGGAGAAAGCCAGGTCGCGCATCCGCAGATCCGCGACCACGCGCGTGGCGGCACCGGCTGCTCCGGAGAGGCGAACGTTCGCCGCGGCGCGGCCCCCGCTGATCGCCGGCAGTGAGGGAGAGGCGAAAACCAGCTCGAGCACACGCCCCGGATCGAGGTCTCGAGCCGAGAGCTCGGCGTGCCAGTCGCCGGCTCCGACGCTCGCCTCGAGATCGACCCGCCCCCCCGCGACGGATAGCCCCCGCGCACGCAGCCGGTCCGCATCCCCTTGCCGCTCCAGGATGAGCTGGGCGCCGGAAGCCGCCACCTGCTCCTCCCCCAGCGCAAAGCGCAACGATGCGTCCTCACACGTCACGGCTTCCGACGCCAAAAGCACGCGCGGGCAGTCCAGCACCAGCTGCTCCATGGGCCGCGGCCAACCTGCCCGAGCCACGCGGTCCGCCGTGAACCGCAACGACAACGAATCGGCCTCCTGAAACGCCAACGCCAGCGAGGCACCCTCCACCGTCCAACCGTTGCGCGTCACACGTCCCAGATCGAAACGCAGCATCTCGAACGCGTGTCCGCTCGAATAACCCGTCGCGCACAGAAGCGCGACCAGGACCGCGCCTGCCCCGATGCGCCGGTGCGGCATGCGCGCAGCGCCCGGCGTGCGTCGCGCTGCTCGGAATGCACTGATATCTACGTCAGACACGACAGGCGACGGCGCGAGGCAGCGCGCCCGGTGTGATCGCTTCGCGCCCGGAGCGCCGGATGAAGGGCCTATCGGGGACCGCGTAACTGTCGACCGCCATGGGATCATGATATACGCCAAATGAAGGATAAGGTGTGGTCGCGATCCGCATCAGCCTGCGCGCCCCACCGGTGCATCTGAAGCGAGAGCGTGAAAGTGACCGCGGCGGCAAGCGCGCAGGCGCACTCGGCGTGTACCTCCCGGATAAAGGCGGGCTGGGTTTTCTGGTCATTACGTGCTAGATTTTTCCTGGCTCACATAACTCTCATAACGACGAGCAGCCGCGCGCTGTACATCAACGAGCAGCCCGAGGAGCGCCATGCGAGCAGGGGGCGTTGGAGGACGCTTGTGCATCGTGGGCCTCGCACTCACGCTCCTCGCAACATTGTGCCTCGTTGCCTGGATCACCGCGGCCCGCTTTCAACACCTGGACGAGGATCTGCGCCGCAGCGGTGCCGACAGTGCGCGCGACATCGCCGCGCTCGCACTGCGCCCGATGCGTGCCGCCGATGCGCCGGCTTTGCAGGCGCTGGCAAGCACCATCACCGCCGCCCCGGGGATACGTTCAGCGGCCTTCCTCGATGCGCAGGGTCGTCCCATCGCGCGTGCGGGGACGCGCTTCCCGGATCGGGCGCCTCCCGCACGGGATTGGAAACGGGCTTCCCCCGCCGAAACCCTGCTCGAGCTCGAGGGGGATGCCCTGCTCGTCTACGCGGCGGTGGCAGAGCGTTCACCCGGACACGGCGAGCCCGCTGAGAGCGCGAAGCCCCGCCGTGCGCGCGGCACCCTCGGCTGGGTCCGGCTGGAGCTGCCGCGCGCGGCGACCGAGCGCGCGCAGACTCACGTGCTGGTGGAAGGACTCGGCGCTGTCCTGCTCGTCTTGCTGGCCGCGGCCGCGCTCGCCGGGCGAATCGGTGGCGGGCACCGCCGCGGTTCGCGGCGCCCCGAGCGTACAGGGCCGGCGGCCGCGGCGGCGCGCGTCGACGCCACGGACAGGCTGGAAAAGGCCCTGTACCGCGAACGTCTTCACGGCCTGAAGCTGGAGCGCGCACGCCGGCGCGCGGCCGCGGCCAGCCGCGTGAAGTCGACGTTCCTGGCGAACATGAGCCACGAGATCCGTACGCCCATGAGCGGCGTGCTCGGATACTGCGACCTCCTGCTGAAGACCCGCCTCAATCCGGCGCAGCTCGAGTTCGTTCGCATCATCAAGAGCAGCACAGAGAGCCTGCTCGGAGTCGTGGACGGCATTCTGAATTTCTCGCGCACGGAGGCGGCGGCTTTCCGCACGGAAGCAAGGGAGTTCGACCTGCGAGAGTGCGTGGACGACGTCCTCACGCTGCTCGCGCCCTCGGCACAGGAGAAGAAGCTCGACATCGCGTGTCTCGTCTCGCCTTACGTTCCCGCGCGCGTGCGCGGCAAAGCCGAGGGCATACGCCACATCCTCCTCAATCTGGCGAGCAACGCCATCAAGTACACCGAGCACGGAAGCGTGGTCGTGCGCGTCACGCTGACCGGCGAGGACCGCACCGGCCTCACGGTGCTCTTTTCGGTCACCGATACCGGTCCGGGCATCGGCGCGGACGGGCGCCGCAACCTCTTCAAAGCCTTCCATCGCACTTCGCCGCGCGCGGGGCGAGAGCGAGGAGGAACCGGCCTCGGGCTCGCCGTCTGCAAAGAGCTCGTGCACTCGCTCGGCGGAGAGATCGGTGTCGAGAGCACGCCGGGGTGCGGGTCCACTTTCTGGTTCACGGCGCACTGCGAGAAGTGCGAAGTCTCGACGGCGACGGTGACCAGGGAGCCGCTCCAGGGCCGGTGCGCGCTGATCTACGGGCCCGGCGCTTTCACGCGCAGCGCGCTGCGCGAGATGCTGACCCGCTGGGGCCTGCAAGTCGAGGAGGCCGGCGGGCCCGCCGAGCTCGCCGCACACCTGGAAGCGCCTGCGGGGCGTGCCCCCACCCGGGACGTGGTCATCCTCGATGTGTCGAGGAATGCCGGGGGCGAGCAGCTCGTGCAGGGCGTGCGCGCTCGCTGCGACGCGCCGGTGGTCGCGATCCTGAATGCGGCCGAGCACGAGGAAGCGGGCCGGCTCGGACCGATGGTGAGCGCCTGTCTGTTCAAACCGGTGCGCCATCACGCGCTCGAAGCAACCTTGAAACGCGTGACGAGCGGGCGCAGGGCCGAGGCCCGCGCTGCCGCACCGCCGGCACCCGGCGTGCCCGAAGGCCGAGAGGCCGCCTCCCACGGGCTGCGCGTGCTCCTCGCTGACGACGACGAGGTGTGCCGCAGGCTGCTGGTGCTGCTCCTGCGCGGGCGCGGCGTGCGCGTGTGCCTGGCAGGCGACGGCCACGAGGCCGCGGAGCGCGCCCTCGGCGAGCGCTTCGACGCGATCCTGATGGATCTCTACATGCCCGGGCTCGACGGCGCCATGGTCACGCAGCGTATACGCGCCGCCGAGCAGCCCGGCCAACGCACACCCATCATTGCGCTCACCGCCGATGCCCGGCCCGATACCCGTCGCCGGCTCCTCGCCGGCGGGATGGACGACTGTCTGGTGAAGCCGGTGAGCGAGTCCGAGCTGTGGGAGAAGCTCCGGCGGCATGCCCGCCTCGAGCGGAGCGAAGCCCGCTCCACCGACCCGCGTTCCGCGAAGGAAATACTGGTGCAGGAGCTCCATGCGTTGCTGCTGGCCGAGCTGCCTGCGCGCCGCACGCGCATCAACGACGCCCTCGAGCGGGCGGACACGGCCGCCATCGGTTTCGAGGCGCACGCTCTGGCCGGCGGCGCCGCCTACAGCGCGGTGCCCGCCCTCAAGCACGCCAGCGAAGCGCTGGAGCGCGCGGCCGCCTTTGGTCGCCTGTCCACGGTGGCCCGCCGGGTGCGGCGGCTGAACCTGGAGATCGACCAGCTGCTGAACGCGGGGACGGAGCCGCCGCAGACGGAAGCGGCGGGCGCCTCGCCCGCTCAGCGCGGCTGCGGTCCTCGCGGGTGGGCGAACGTGCGACTCAGAACCAGCGCATCCTCGCGCCCCTCGCGCGCGGGGTAATACCGGCGGCGAACCCCGATCTGGGCGAAGCCCATGGCTTCGTAGAGCCGCCGCGCGGCCTCGTTCGAGGGGCGCACCTCCAGAAACACGCTGCGCACGCCCTGCCCGCACGCCACGTCGAGCAGGTGATTGAGCAGCATGCGGCCCAGGCCCTGTCGATGCCGGGTCGGACGCACGCATAGATTGAGGATGTGGGACTCCTCCACGCCGAAGGACATGATCCCGTAACCTTCGACCGAGCCTTCGAGCTCGAGCACGCGGCAGCAGTAGCCCACACGCAGGCAGTCGCGGAAAATGCGCGACGACCAGGGGTACACGTACGCAGCGCGCTCGATGGCGCTGATGTCGCCGAGATCACCGCTCTGCATCGAACGCACGCGGAGCAGTGTCTCTTTGGCAACGGCGCTCATGTCGACTCCCCGATCTTTGGCTCTTCCCGGCTTCCGGTTTCGCGGGGCGAGACTGGGTCCCGGGGCACGCGCCTCTCCGTCAGCAGGGCGGGATGGAGCGCCGGTCGCCGCGCTTCCCCGGTTGCCCCTCACATCGGCTTGCGCTGGGACACATTTTCGTGCACCTGTCTCTCAGCTGGCCAGCAGCGCCCGCGCTGCCCGAAGGTCGTCCCAGGCCCGGCGCTTCTGCACGGGCGTACGCAGCAGGTACGCCGGGTGGTACGTCACGACGACCGGGATCGGCGACGGCGTCCGCTCGTAGACGTGCCGTTTTCCGCGCAGACTGCCCACCGAAGCGGTCGTCTCGAGCAAATTCTGGGCGGCCACGCGCCCGGCCGCAAGGATGACCCGGGGCGCGATGAGCTCTATCTGGCGCTGGAGAAAGGCCTGGCAGGCGGCGGCCTCCTCCGGCCGCGGATCGCGGTTGGAGGGAGGCCGGCACTTGACGATGTTGGTGATGTAGACCGCCTCGCGCTCCAGCCCGATGGCCCGCAGCATGGCGTCGAGGAGCCGTCCGGCCCGCCCGACGAAGGGCTCTCCCTGACGGTCCTCGTCCGCACCCGGCGCCTCGCCCACCACCATGAGCCCCGCGCGCGCATCCCCGACCCCGAACACGGCCCGGGTGCGTCCGTGATGCAGTGCGCAACGCGTGCATCCGGCGACGACCTCGGCCATCGCCGCCAGCTCCCCCGCGGGGTCCCGGGCCGGCGCCTCGGGACCCGCAGTATCCGCAGGGGCGACGCCCGCTTCGGCTCCGCCATTGCGGCGGACCCACAGCGGGATGTCCATCAGCGCCAGGTAGCGCCGCTTGAGGACATCCATGGGCGTCCGACTCTCCCCGGCCCTCTTCTCAGAGCTGCGGGTGCTGCCGCTCCGAGGGTGCCAGCACCTTGTTGAGCGCATGCACGTAGGCCTTGGCCGAAGCCACGACGATATCCGTATCCGCGCCTTGCCCGTTGGCGAGCAGCCCGTCCTTCTTCACGCGCACGGTGACCTCGCCCTGCGCATCGGTCCCACCGGTGATGGCGTTCACGGAGTAGAGCTGGAGCTCCGAGCCGCTTTTCACCACCGACTCGATGGCCTTGAAGGCGGCGTCCACGGGTCCGTCGCCCTCGGCCGCCCCCTCCCGCTGCGCGCCGTCCTCGCTCACCACGACGGCGGCCCTCGGCGTCTCTCCGGTCCCCGAGGTGAACTTGAGCGAGACCAGCTTGAAGCGCTCGTTCTCGGCCGCGAGACCGGTGTCGGTGACCAGGGCCTGGAGGTCGTCATCGTAGATCTCGTGCTTCTTGTCCGCGAGCTCCTTGAAGCGGCGAAACGCCTCGTCCAGCTCGGCCTCGCTGAGATACACCACTCCCAGCTCCTGGAGCCGCGTGCGGAACGCGTTGCGCCCCGAGTGCTTGCCGAGCACCATCCGGTTCGCGCCCCAGCCGACGTCCTCGGCCCGCATGATCTCGTAGGTCTCACGGTACTTGAGCACGCCGTCCTGGTGAATGCCGGACTCGTGGGCGAAGGCGTTGGCGCCGACGATGGCCTTGTTCGGCTGCACGACGAAACCGGTGACGTTGGCGACCAGCTTCGAGCAGGGCACGATCTGCGTGG